>JADGAY010000070.1 GCA_015231775.1 Magnetococcales bacterium
CCAAAGCGTCCACCCCAGGAGGTCTGGATCAACCCGCCCAAGCCTCAGGCAAAGACCGGCATAGACGTCAAGGTTGAACCATAGTAGACTCAAAACGGTTGATGAAACGGAAGCGGGCTCTGCTGGGGAGTAACCCGCCAAGGTATAACCAAGCAGGGCTCACCGAGTCGATGACTGTGACGAGGGGGCTTCCCCTCGTTGACTTCAACACATCGGAGGGTAGACTCTCGATGCCTTAGAAAAACTCCGGCCGAAGGGCGGAAGCTGAGCCCGAAGACACACGGGCTTCGACATTCAATCCTGAAGACCAGGGTCTTATTTTCATGGACACATTCCGGAGATGCGTGAGGATGGAAAGCATGAGACGTTGGTTGATCTGGTTGCTGTTTCTGTCTTCTCTAGGAGGGATGTACGGATCCACGTTTGTCGACAATTGGGAACGGAGTCGGAACCCATATATTTTTGAAGGGGATATGCGGGTATTCAATCCCTATTATCAAAGAGTCCGAGATCCCGAACTGTTTAAAGGTTTTTATGAGCTTGAATATAATTATGGCTTGGCCAACTCTGGGTATCGCGCTCTGTTCGAGAGCGTGGCCAGGTTTACGGATCCGGTCGGGTTCGCCAAAACATGGCCCTTTGTGGGCCTCATCGGCGTGCTGGTCGTCCTGGGAATGGCCGCAGTTCGACTTGTCGGCTTGAGTGGCGCATGGGGCGTGGTTGCCCTGGCACTCTCTTCAGGCTTTCTATTCCAATCGATGGCAGGCGGAAACCCGCGCTCTTTTGCCTATCCCTTGACCGCGCTGGCCATATACGCACTGGTTGCCGGAAGGATCTACATCCTTGCTGGGGTTGTTGTGCTCGGGGCGCTGTTTTATGTGATGATGGGCCTTCTTTATGGTGTGTGCATGGCAACGGTTCTGTTGTTGCTGCCTGAGAGAGACCGGGGGGATGCGGTATCCTGGTCCTTGCAAAGAAGGATGGTCTTCATGATTGGGGTGGGTGCGCTTTGTGCTGCATTCCTGTTGCCACAACTGCGGGATTTCCACGTCCATTACGGTCAGGGATTCGCGCTGGAAGCGTGCGATACGATTCCGGAAATTGGCATGCGGGGTCGCATCGGTTCTGAGAGTGCCTGTGCGCCTCAAATGCCTCTTTTTGAGCAAATATTACAACAGAGTGTCCACGCGATCCGCTTGACGTATGGCGCGACCCCCTGGTCTGTCACCCTGCATGAATGGGGAAGATTCTCACTGAAAAACAGAGTGGGCGGCCTGAGTCGGGATGAGCTTCTGGTGGTGATGCTGTGGATGTTTTCCGGGATCATGACACTCATTCGGGCAATCCGGGCCAGGGAGTCGGCCTTGCGTCGTCTGCTCGCGCTGTTGGCGATCTCCTGTCTGGCCCATGAGGCAGCCATCGCCCTGCTGCCCAATCTTTACTTCCCGAATCGCTATCTCTATCCAATCGGCCCGCTGTTTCTCTTGTTCATCGTTGTTGCGGCCCATGAGTTCGCGCAACGGGTAGCAAATCGCCTACCCATGTTCCGGGCCGCTTGGTCCGCGCCGGGGTGCATACTTGGGGTGACAGGCATCTGTCTGTTGCTGCTTGGGTCCAGCGGATCTCCACATGCCGGTCTGAAAGTCGACCGCCAGCAGTATGCCCCACTTTATCAATTCGTGGAGACCCTGCCCAAGGATGCGCGGATTGCCGGTTGGCCGAAGGGGATCCTGGAGGATCTCCCATTGTTGGCGCGCAGAGCCAATTTTGTCTCGCATGAACATCACAGTGCCTTCCATCTCAAATACATACAAGAGATGCGTCACCGTACCTTCGCATTGGTGGATGCCTATTTCGCCACTACCTTGGCACCACTCATCCATCTGCGTGATGGTTACGGGGTGACCCATCTGCTGCTGGAGAAACCGTTGTTCGAGAAAGGAACCTTGCGCCATTTCAGTCCCTTCATCGAGCGCGCCGAGGCCAACCGCGAGGCTGGGCGGGCTGCGGGATTCGAGGCGATGCGCCAGATTCCCCATGCCGGGGTGTTCGACTTCGACCGGTACGTGATTCTCGATCTGGCCAGGTTGAGGGAGCCCGGTTGATGGGACTCCCTCGCCCTGGAGTGGTGATCCGGCGGGGGACGGTCAAAAGGTGGTGAATTCGTCATCCGAGGGGCCATGTCGTCCCGAGGTGGCGGGGGCGGGCAGGGCGCGGGGCGCGGCGGCAGTGTGGGTCAGCGCCTTTCGGACCGGCTGGGCCGGAGCGCCCCGAGGCCTGGAGGTGTCAACCCGTGGGGATGGGGCGCTCTCCGAGCCTGTTTGAAAGAACGCAACCGAACTTTGCAAGGTGTCGGCCTGGGCGGACAGCTCTTCCGAGGTGGCCGCCATCTCCTCCGAGGTGCCGGCGTTGCGCTGGATCGCCTGATCCATGGACTGGATCGCGCTGTTGATCTGATCGGCGCTGCGCGTCTGCTCGCTGCTCGAGGCCGAGATCTCCTGAATCAGTGTCGCGGTTTTCTGGATGTCGGGCACCAGCCTCTCCAGCATGCCGCCGGCCTGGTCGGCGATGGATACGCTCGAGGCGGAGAGTCCGCCGATCTCGCTGGCCGCGGTCTGACTCCGTTCCGCCAGCTTGCGCACCTCGGCGGCCACCACCGCGAATCCCTTGCCGTGTTCACCCGCCCGCGCCGCCTCGATGGCGGCATTCAGGGCCAGCAGGTTGGTCTGACGCGAGATCTCCTCGATGATGGAGATCTTCTCGGCGATCTCCAGCATGGCGTCCACCGCCCGTTTCACAGCCACCCCGGTCGCCACCGCATCCTTGGCCGCCTGTTGCGAGATGGTCGCGGTGGTTTGGGCATGTTCGTGATTGCGACGGATGCTCTGGGTCATCTCCTCCATGGCCGACGAGGTCTCCTCGATGGCCGCCGCCTGCTCGGTGGAGGATTGGGAAAGCTCCTGGGCCGCGTCGGAGAGGTGCTGGCTGCCGTTGGCCACCTCGGTGGAGGCCATCTTGACCTGAACCAGAATCTCCCGCAGGCGGGTCACGGTTTGCGACAGGGAATCGGCCATCAGCCCCACTTCGTCTTGTTGACGGATGGCGGTCGTGACCGTGAGATCACCTTGGCCAAACGTTTCGGTCATCGACTGCAACGCCCGCACCGGGCCGGTGATGGCCCGTCCGATGAGCCAGGCCAGAAGAGCGCCCAACAACAGGATCGCCCCACTCACCCCCAAGGCGATTCCGGCATCGTTCCGGGCCCGGATGGAGGTCTCTTCGGCGGTCTTGGTCATGTCGGTGCTCGCCTCCTTGACCAAAGCCTCGATGAGGGGCTCCATGGCATGGACCGCGGCCCGCATCTTCTCCGAGTTCTGGGCGATCTCCTTGTTCTTGGCCACCAACCCGTCGAAGGCCTGTTTGTAGTTCTGCATGGCCTTTTCCAGGGAGGTGCGATCCTCGGTGGCCAGGGTCGATGCGCCGATTATCTGGCGCATGGCCTCCTGACGTTTGGCCACGTTGGCGACATATTTTTCATCATCACGCAATTGATAATCTTTTTCATCCTTGCGCAACTCCAGGTAGAGTCGGGCCAGTCCGGGCACATAGCGGCTTTGCAAAAGCTGTTCGATTTCCTGGGCCGCTTCGCGGAATCCCGCCGTCACCCCTGGATCACCCTTGCCGGAGAGGACCACCGGCATGGCCTCCTGGAAACGCTTCTGATAGCGATCGGTCAGACCGGCAAGATCCTTTTTGAGTCCGTCATTCAAGGTGGAGTCGGCGATCTCCTTGCGAAAATGATCCATGATCTGGGTGAGTTGCTCGGCGTATTTCGCCTCCCGGCGCAGTTGAAAATCCTTCTCGGCCCGGCGCATCTGTAACAGGAGCAGATAGATCTCATCGGTATCGTACCGTTGGATCTGCTGTTCCATGGCGTGGGCCGCCTCCCGGAACGCCCCTTGCAAGCCGCTGTTGGGGGTGAGCCCCTTGTCGCTCTCGTTTTTGGCCACGCCACGGAATGCCTGGGCGTATTCGTCGAGACGGTTCAGGATCTCCTGATCCAGGCGGGCGCTTTCGGCATCCTGGTTCTGGGTGGCCCTCTTGAGCAGCTCCGTCACCGTGGCGTGCATGGCGTTGATACGTTCGTTGGTGGCGTCGAGATACTTGCCATCCTTGCGCAACAGAAAATCCTTTTCGCCCCGACGCGCTTCCAGCATCAGGATATTGAGTCCCAACGCCTGACTCTTCTCCACCTCGACCCGATCCAGCACCTCCCCCTGGTAACCATCCAGGGTGCGATGCAGGGTCTGATCGTATTGCCAGATCACCCCCAGAAACAGCAAGCCCACCAAACCGAAACCCCCAGCAACCTTGGCACCGATCTTCATGTCGCCCAGTCGTATCATGCCGATTCCCCTCGAATGTCTCAGATGGTTCATGGATGTGTCATGGAACTGATAGTTTAAAATTGATATCTTTCTGCGCTAATGTCCATAATGTTATAGGGGATTTTGTTCCGGCATGCAAATCCGAATTCCGATTCTTGCGGAGTGCGTATGATAAAAACGTATATTGGTAGTAAAATTTGGCAGAAAAAATGGAAAAACTGGCAAGCTGATGTTATTTTACTATCAATTGATGTGATTCAAACGCGCGCAGGATTTGGGACGCGGGAGGGGAGGCGACCTGGGCAGGATGGGGGACGCGGGACGCCGCGCGCAGGATGTGTGGCGCGGGACCAAGCGCGGAGTCGGGACGGGATCGGACGCCGAGCCTCAGGGTCAGCGACTCACTCGAAGGCTTGTTGGATCTCCAGGAATTGATCCAGATGGGCCAGGAACAGATCCACCAGTTCGGGATCGAAATGGGAGCCGCGATCCATGCGGATCTGCGCCACCGCCTTCTCCACGCTCCAGGCTGGCTTGTAGGTCCGCTTGTGGGTCAGGGCGTCGAACACATCGATCAACGAGGTGATGCGCGCGAAGATGTGAATCGCCTCGCCGACCAGACCATGGGGATAGCCGCTGCCGTCCCACCTCTCGTGATGCTGCATGCTGATGATCGCGCCGGTGCGGATGATTGCCTGATCGGAGTTGTCGAGCACCTGGTGGCCGATCTCGGTATGGGTGCGCATGATGCGCCACTCCGAGTCGGTCAGGGGGCCGGGCTTGTTGAGGATCGCGTCCGGAATGCCGATCTTGCCCAGATCATGCATCGGCGAGGCCATGCGCAACAGCTCGCAGTCACGGGACGGCAGACCGGCCAACTGCGCCAAAAGACGGGAGTTCTCCGCCACGCGCCGCACATGTTGTCCCGCCTCGCCGCTGCGGGTTTCGATCACCTCGCCCAGGGTGAAGGTGACATCCTTCTGGGTGGCGATGATCTCGCGATGGAGCAAAAGCTGCTCGAAAGAGGCGGTGACGTTGGCGGAAAAGAGTTCGATCAGATCCCGATCCACCTCGCTCAGACGCCGCCCCGCATCCAGCAGGAGCAGATTTTCCATGCCGTTGCGGGTGCGGAAATAGCCGATGAACACCTGCTCCGAGAACAACGGACGCCGCTCGCGCAACGCCTGCCAGGTCAGGGTGACCAGATCCGAGGAGAGCACCTCGTCCACCGGTTGACCAATCAGCGGCGCGTGTTGTCCGGTGGCGGCATGAATGCGGATCACCCCATGTTTCAGGGTGGCGGCGAAGGCGTCCGTGGTGGGCTGATCGGGATTGATCACCAGGCCGAACTGCACGAGGATGGTCTGGGCCAACTGTCCCAGGGAGTGGAACTCATAGAGATTTCCGGAGGCATCGATCACCCGGTGCATGCCCCGACGGGTCTTTTCGATGGTATCGAGCAGCTTGAAGGCGCGCAAACCCGCGGTTACCGAGGTGATCAGGCTCTGATTGCTTAAATTGACCTTGTCCTTGTAGTCGTTGATGTCGTAGGCGGCGATCACCTCGGCCTCCGGGGCCAGTCCCGGTTGACCGGTGCGCAGGATGATGCGCACCCAGGGGTTCTCCAGGGTGTCGCGAATGTGGCGCACCACCTCCAACCCCTCGCGATCGCTCTCCATCATCACGTCGAGCAGCAGCACCGCGGTATCGGGATGCATGGCCATCAGACGCCGGGCATCGGCCCCGGAGTAGCCGTGGATGAAACTCATGCGCCGCCCGTCGAAGAGCAGATCCTTGAGCACCAGTCGGGTCAAGGGGTGCAGATCGTGATCGTCGTCGATCACCATGATCTTCCAGGCCCTCTCCGTGGCGAGGGGAGGGGATGTGACGATGCTGCCCCGCTTTGGCAACTGGGCCGTGAACGGAGAGTCGTTTGGAGGCTGGATCTCACTCATGGGGTGACACTCGTGGTCGGGTCAAACGGGAAAATGGATCCGGAATTCCGTTCCGGCGCCAGGCGTGCTGCGGGTCTCGATGGTGCCGTTGAGTCGCTGGGTCACCAGATTGTAGACGATGTGCATGCCGAGTCCACTGCCGCCCTGATTGCGGTTGGTGGTGAAGAAGGGTTCGTAGATCAGTTTCACGGTTTCGGCGTCCATGCCCTGGCCGTTGTCCCGATAGTGGAGAAACACCGTGGCCGGGTCCAGCAGACCAGCCTCGATGTCGATGCGACCCGCCTGGTCCGGTCCGAAGGCGTGGGCCAGGGAGTTGAGAATGAAATTGGCCACGATCTGTGACAGGGCGCCTGGAAAGGTGTACAGAACGATCCCCTCCGGACAGAGGACGGAGACCCGATGGGGGGCGTTCTTGAGTTTGGGACGCAGGGTGAAGACGGTCTCGTCCAGATACTCCTTGAGGTCGAAGCGCCGTTTCTCCTGGCTGGTCTGATCCACCGCCACCTGCTTGAAACTCAAGATCAGATCCGAGGCCCGTCTGAGATTGGCCTGGATCAGCCGGGAGGCCTCGCCGACGTTCTCCAGGAAGGCGTCCAGATCCTCCCGGAAGAGGGTGCCTCCCCGGTAGTGGGCGAGGAATTTGTTCAATTCGCTCTCCAGATAGGTCACGGCGGTGAAGCTCGTCCCCACCGGGGTCTTGATCTCGTGGGAGATACCGGCCACCAGCCCACCCAGGGCCGCGAGCCGCTCGGACTGGATCAACTGGTTCTGGGCGCTCTTCAACGCGGCCAGATGGTCGTGCAGCTCGGCGGTGCGCTCCCGAACCTTCTCTTCCAGGAAGCTGTTCTGGTATTGCATCGACTCCTCGAGCCGCTTGCGTTCGATCATGCTGCCCAGGGTATGGCACATGGCCATCAGCAGCAGCTCCTCCTCGGGGTTGCGGCTCTGGCCATGGGCCAGATAGAGGGTCAACACCCCCAGCAGCCGCTCCCCGGAGAGGATCGGCACTGCGTAGTGACCATGGTCCGGCATCTCCGGGAAGGTGATTTCGTGGCGTTCGTCCACCCGGTCGGCATGCAGGGGTTGACGGGAGAGCGCCACCCGTCCGCACAGACAGCGACCATGGGCGACCTGCGCGCACAGGGTGAGCAGGTGGTCATCGAGACCCAGTTGGGCGGACAGTCGCAGGGTGTCGGTTTGCGGATCGTTCACGAAAATCGCCCCCTTGGCCTGAATCGCCAGCCATGGCACCGACAGGATGAAGGCCAGGGCCTGGTCCAGGAGTTCGTTGAGGGGCACCCGGTGGTAGGAGATCTCGTGCAGGCCGTTGATCACCCGCTGAAAGGTCAGGTAGTCGCGGGCCTGGTTTTCGGCGCGCAACCGTTCCGAGATGTCGCGGAACACCACCACCGCGCCCCGGATTTCACCCTGGTCGAGGATCGGCGTGGAGGTGTATTCGACCGGAAAGGCGCTGCCATCCTTGCGCCAGAACAGCTCGTCATTGACCACCTGGGTGGTTCCGCTTCGGATCGCGGCAAAGATGCGGCATTCGTGGCGTGGATAGGGGGATTGATCGGCATGGGTGTGATGCACCCGGTCGTGCAGGGAGGTGCCGATGATCTCCTCGGGCAGCCAGCCGATCATGCGCGCGGCGGCGGGATTGATGAAGGTGGTGCGACCGGTGGTGTCCAGACCGTAGATCCCCTCCCCGGCGGCCTCGAGCAGGAGTTGGTTGCGACTGCTCATGCGGCTCAGGTCGGCCTGGGCCTCGAGACGGGCGCGCAACTCCCTGGCGACCACCTCCTGGGCGAGGGCGATGGCATCGGCGACCATGGTCACCTCGTCGTGGCTCTTGTCGCGCACGGCGTGCAGGGCGTCGCGGATCTCCGGGGTGAGATCCAATCCCTTGGAGAAGGCCTCGGCCACCCAGCCGAGGGTGTTGATGCGTCGCGTGATGCGGATCATCCAGGATCCCAGGCTCTTCCAGAACAGCCAGGAGATCAGGGCGAACAACGTCACCCCCGCGATCAGGAGTTCATCCACCGAAAAGAGCGATTCGGTGAGATGACGGATCACCAGACGCGGCGTGCCGGGTTCGTTCTTGCGCCAGGGAATGGCGATTTGATCGATACGTTGGTTTTTGTTCCAGAAGGTCGCGTCGAGGAGGGATTCCGGGGGCAGTGCGGTGTTGCCCTGGGAACTGGCCATCACCCGCCCCTCGTGGAGCACGAACAGTTCGGTGAAGGGCAGCGAGGCGCGGAAGAGGAGTCCGTTTTCGATGGCCACCAGGACGATCAGTTCCCCATGTCCGATCGGACCGAGCCAGAACGGTTGGGCAATCCAGCGGTGGAGCGCGCCGGTGGTTGGGGAGACGTGCCAGCCGCTGCTGCCGGTGAATTCCAGGGCCTCCGGCAGGCCAGCGAAATGGGACGGATGGACGTGCAGCACCTGGCGCGCTTCGTCGGTGATCACCACCGCCGCGAAAGAGGCGCCGCTCTCCTGACGCAACGACGTGGTCAGCTCATCCCAGGCCCCAACCCCGTGGGCAAAGAGATCCAGCAACTCCAGCCGGTTGTGGAGTCGGATCGCCTGCTCCTGCCACTCCTGATCCAACAGGATCAACTTGTCGGCATAGAACCGCTCCAGGGAGGTCATGACCTGATGGGCGGTGCGGTTCATGGCGGTGAGTTGCAACCAGAAGGCGAGCAGCGCGATCACCACGATCATCAACAGGGTGGTGATCGCGGCGCGACTGGCCGCCTGGCGTGGCAGCACATCCTTGCGGGTCGTGGGGTTCGAGGGGTTCACTCCTTGCGTCCGGCCCACTGGTCGTTGATGAGATCCTCCATGCGCACCGCAGACGTCTCTGGCCCACCGGCATGGAAGAATTGGTTGGTCTCCTTGATTTGCAGATTGGAAAAGGCCCCGTCGCGGCTAAAAAGACGCGGATATTTGCGCAGGCAGAGCTGGATCAGCCCCTTCTCCTCGTCATTGGTGATTCCGAGGCGTTCCACCACCTCTTCCGGGGTGTGTTCGGCGATCCAGCGCAGGGAGCGGCGCACGGCGTTGACCAGTCGTTTGACCTTTTCCGGTTCGTGGGCGATCACGTCGGGACGGGTGGCCACGGTGGCATGGAGAACCCGTGATCCGGCGATGTCGCGGTTGCTGTCCGGATCGGCGAGATTGCGCAGAAAGAACACCTTCTCCTGTTGCAGCAACCAGGTGGCGAAGGGCTCCTCGGAGACGATGGCATCCATCTGCCCGGAATCGAGGAGCATGGCGCGTCGCCGCCAATCCTGTCCGGTGGAGATGACCCGCGCGTCGCGCGGTTGCAGGCCGTCGGACTTGAGGAGCATCTCGAGCAGTTGCTGGGACATGGTTTTGGCGTTGACCGCGCTGGTATGCACGCCGACGATGCGCCCCTTCAGATCGGCGATGCGGGTGACTTCGCCTTCGAGGGGCTTGCGCACCGCGAGCACGAACTGGGTCGCGTCGGAGATGGCGGCCACGCCGATCAGTTCACCGCCATTGGCCTTCAGGGACATGAGGGCCGCGAATCCCACCGCCGTGAAATCGCTGTTGCGCGAGACCACCTCCTTGATGGCCACGCCTCCGCCATCGACATGCCGGAGTTGCACCTCGATCCCTTCGTCCCGATCCGCACCGATGGCGGGGATCAGGTCGATGGGCAGAAAGGAGAGGTTGCGTGGTCCGACGACGCTGATGACGGTTTTGATGGGCAGATCCCCCGTCCAGCCGACCGGCGTGAACAGGAGCAGTGGCACGAGCAGAACGATCAGAAGGGGAACTCTCAAATCAATCATTGGGGCAATCGTACCCGTCCATTATTCATAATTTTTATAGGTTCCTTCCATATTTTAGCGCAGATGTTCTCCGCCGTCCACCCGTATCAGCTCTCCAGTCACAAAGTCATGATCCATGAGAAAGAGGAGCGCGGAGACGATCTCGTCCGTGCTGCCCGCGCGGCGCAGCGGGGTGGCGGAACCGATCTGGGCAAAGGTGGCGGCGGAGTCCCCCGGTGCCGGCAGGATCGGACCGGGACCGATGGCGTTGACGCGGATCTGGGGTGCCAGTTCCAGGGCAGCCTGGCGGGTCAGGGTCCAGAGGGCCGATTTGGCTGCCGAGTAGGCGGCGTAGTGGAGGCGCGGACGATCGGCGTGCTGGTCGATGATCTGGATGATCTGACCGTTCCTCTCCGCCGGCAGTCGGCGCGCGAAGTCGCGGGTCAGAAGGAATGGGGCGGTGAGGTTGATGTCCAGGTGTCGCTGCCATTGCTCCAGGGAGGTGTCGATGAGATCCCCGCGTCCGAAGATGGCGGCGTTGTTGACCAGCAGGGTGACGGGTCGGCCCGAAAGACGCTCCTCGGCCCGTTCGAGGAGGGTCTGGAGTTGGGATGGATCCCCCAGGTCGGCCTCCAGGGCATGGGCCTCCCCGCCATGGGCGGTGATCTCCCGGACCAGAGCGGTGGCCTCGTGGGGGGAGTGACCGTGATGGATGACCACGGCCAGCCCGCGTTGGGCCAGGGCGCGGGAGATGGCGGCGCCGATGCGGCGCGCGCCGCCGGTGACGAGCGCGGTGGTGGGTTTGGGGTGCATGCTGGGCGCTCCCTGGGAATGGCGTTGGCGTGGCGTGGTGGTTGGTTGCCGGCGTGTGTCATGGCCACACTATCCTGGCAGCATGGGTGTCAGGGTGCAACTTTTCTTGCGTTGGCAACTTTTTGGACGGCACCTGGCGCGGATTTCCCTGCCAGCGCTTTTGGGGGCGTGGAGAAAAGCATGTGTTAGTTTATGCATTTGTCGTGTTGGCGGGTGTCAATTTGATGAATGGTATATAAATTGCATTAACTATTGCCAGGGCGCCCTTTTTTGACAACGAGGTTAACATTTGCGCATCATGTTCATGTGAGGTACCCAGGCGATGAAACTCCAAGAGTGGTCCAGGCCGATGAATGACGAAATGCAGGTCATCCGCTTCGTGCCTCCGTCCGAGTTCAAGCGAGAGGCAACCGACTGGATGAAGGATGTGACCGATCAGCTCAAGTTCGTGGAGGAGCGCGGGGTTGGGGCGGTCACCACCGATCACATCTCCCGCTCCATGGGCGCGTTCCATCGACAGGCCGCCTCCCGGGGGTTGAACGAGGTGGCGGATCTGGCCTTGAGCGTGGCGCGGGCCCTGGAGAGCACTCCGGGACGCCACGAGACCGCCCGCCGGGTGGTGGCATTATCCCTGGCCGCGGTGAGTCAGATTCAATGTCTGCTCAATCCGTCGGTGGAAGGGGCAGGACGCAACGCCCGTCGCATCGTCCACGGCCTGTTGCACGACTGGTGAGCCCCCCCGGTTGGGGATGCGTCGCTGACCGCGCCACGGGAGTGGAGGCGAACGGTGTGGCTCGATCCGGTTGCGGCGTGGGGGCTGATTCGGGATGTGGACTGAAAAATATGGAGAATTTCGGCTGCCGGGTGGCAGGGACTGATTCACATTGATCAGCAAGCTATTGAATTTAAACGATTAAAATAAACGCCCCCTTCAAACTACACACGATTCTACACACAAAAAAATTTGGTGCCCCTTTTGTCAAAATCCCAACATCTCCGTTTTTGTCCCCCTCCAGGGTGAATGCCCAACCGATGCCGGGGAACCCCGGCCCACAAAATCGGGATCTCGTCCCGCCCCGATCTCCTCACTTGAGAATGGCCGCCCTCCCTGGCAGCCGGGTGCATGTTCCTCGCTCCAGTTTCAACGCTGGCTGGCGGGTGGCTTCTGCATCAACGCCACCGCGTAATTCAAAGCGTCATCGATCCCTGTGAGCGTCCAGAACAACCCTTTTGCCGCGTCTGGGGTCCATATTTCCACGCCATCGTGGAAAGCATCCACACCCGCGATGAAGCGGACCATGGCCAGGACGTTTTGGACCTTATCAACGGTGTCCATTGGGGAGTTGCATTCGATGAAGGGATTTTCGGTCATGGCTTGTGTCTCCTTTGCATGGAGTGTGGATGAACCGGGCGTTGCAAACCGACACAAGACGGCGGACTGATTCCCCTTGCGGGTATTGTATTCATCCACGCCCGGCCAATGATGACGGCACGACGCGAACCGTGCCAAATCGCAGGCACAAAAATACCGCATGGTCTGACGGGTGCGGTCTCCGCTTGTGTTTGGGGTTTGCAGCCCCGTAAATCAATCGTGGATCAGACCGTGGCCGGGGTCAAGGATTCTCGTGGACGGAACCAGCTGGAATCGGATAGAGTATTTTGGAAGATCTCATCCAGGAGGAAACGCCATGAGCAACGCCATTGCCATTCCGTTCGACACGCTGGCCTTTGCAAAGGAGTTGGAGAGCGCAGGGGTTCCCACTGCCCAGGCCGAAGCCCAGGCAAAAGCCCTTTCCAACGTTCTCCAGAAGGTGGAAGAGGCGAGGCTCAAGGAGTTGGCGACCAAAGGAGATATTCAGCTCCTACAGGGAGATATTCAACTCCTCCAGCGCGACATCAAGGAACTCGAACTCCGCATGGTGATCAAGATGGGTGCCATGATCATCGGCGGCATCGGCTTGCTGTTCGGACTCATGCGGGTGTGGCCGCTCCCGGTCCAATACGTCACACCACCCGCCCAGGAGATGCGCCTTCCCGCCTCACCTTCGGCGCGGTGATCTTGCCCCTTGGTCTGATCGAGGGTCATCCCCGGCGCGGGGCTTTCACCTTGGATGGCACCTCATGGCGACAGCTTCACAGATAGCGCCACAGCGCGCCGACGTTTGTTTGGTGATAAAGGATATCCAACCAGGGAAACGCGCTCCTGGTGCGTCCTGTGCGGCGTGCTGGCGCTTCGGTCCAGTAGACCTTGGCGGCAATCTCCGGCACCTCACGAATCGCCTCCTTCACCTCCTGGTCGATCATCTCGGACCGGCGCACCGCGCGTTCGATGGTCCGGCGGTTCATGCCCAGCTTTGATGCGGTGTTCTGGACGAAGGATGGTTTCTGCTCAACGTGAGGGGCACTAGATTCGCTCACGTCTATGTTGATTTTTAACGCTTTGTTCATGCCTGAAGCCTGGGCCACCCCCTTCGCAGTCTCCGGGAACTTCTCCAAATAGAGCGCCTTCCGCCGCGCGAAGTGCTCGGAACGCTCCAGGATTGTGAGGTCGGAACGCCAGCCCCTTTGACAAAATCCTGAATTTCGCGCTCATAAAAGTTTGGCTGGTGGCACGGTCCCTGGCGGAAACCGTCCAGAGATCCAACCACCATATCCAGGTGTACACCGTTAACCTGGGTGTACACCCAAAATTTTCCCTGACAGTAGCGGCCCGCCGGGGTTCGAACGGTACCCGTAACGCCCGGTCCCGGGGAGGACCCCAAATCATCCAGGGTGGAGCCGTTCACGCTGGTCGATCAACCACCTCGTCACGTCGTTGGCCTCCCGGCTGTTGTCATGCCGGTCAGGGTGCGCCAGCTTGATCAGGCGCATGAGCATACCCGGCCATTCATTCGCTGCGTGCTGTTCCCGCAGCTTGAGCCGATGTTCCCATTCGATCAACTCCTTGCCCCATTGCTCCAGCTCGCCTTCCAGGGTTCGCAGCTCTTGAGCTTTCTTTTGAAGAGCGCCGGCCTGTTCGGAAAGCTCTTGCTCCTCCGCATTCTTGCCAGCGCGCCAGCACGGGTAGCAGATCCGCTCCCAACCTTGTCGCGGGTAAAAGGCCCTCCCGCAGTCGTCGCACTCGCGTGCGGCGTGTCCGTAAAAGTTACCCCATGGCTTACTCATGGCCCACCCCATCCAGGATGAAGCCAGTTCCAAACCTTCCGCCAATCAGCCAATACTTCCGCCAATGATTGGCGGACGCATGGCCAAGGCGGGGTCGCCAGACCTTCCGCCAATGGCGAGGGGGTATAAGGGGGATTGGCGGAACATATGATTGGCGGAAGAAATTGGCCATCAGAACCCCCCTGCTTGATCGGGTGTCGGGTCCGATCCTGGACGGCGAAGGGTGAACGTCTCCTTTTTTTGTAATCGCCGGTTCGGATCGAAGAACGAAAAATCACCTGATCACGTTCAAGCTCACGCATGAGCCGAACGAACCGTTCAGGGTCGAGGCCTTCCGGAAACTCTGGTGCGCCTTTCATGAGTTTGAATGCTGTTGCTGGTCCGGTCGTCGCCGTCGGCAACCTTTCTCCTCGAAGGTCAAATGCGCCGACGATGTCAACCAACACACGCCGCACCTCGGTTTCGTCCGTCGCGCTTTCCTGGCTGGCACCGCCCCCAAACATTGGCACCCCTTCCGCGCTCCAATGCATTGCGACCGGATCGGCCAATGGTCCGAAGTTCGATTTCTGATGCTCGATGGTCATGGAGCCGCCTTTGCCGGGGATCAGGCTTAGGCGCGATCTCACGCTATTATGCCAGGCGGTCGAACCTGAAAAATCCTGTGCAGTCTTCGCGATGGCCGCCGGTTTGCTTACATGCCCCAGCAACAAAACGGCACGGGCAGGTCCGGCCAATCTGGAACGGGTGTCTCGCAGGAATGCGCGAACATGCGATCTCTTGACCTCATCGCCGTCGAAGACATCGCTGGCGTTGTCGAGAACCACCAAACCGGGGTCGAGCCGTTGAACCAGGTCGGCAACATGGTCGAGTGTCTGCGTTGGCAAACAGCGTTGGCGGTCGGCACGGTGAAGCACGGCATCCGTGTTTGACGCGTCGAGCAGGTGCAGCCGTCCGCGCAACTCCTCCATGTCGATATCATGGGTGCGGCAGATGCGCCGCAGCCGATGCCGTAGAGTTCGCCCAGCGTCTTCGGCGCTGACAAACAGAACTGCGCTCGGCCTCGTGTGGTGCGATCCGAAGGGCTTTTCTGCTGCAACAAGGGCGGCGAGCAAGAGAGCGACGTAACTTTTCCCCGCCCCGCCATGCGCGGAGAGTAACGCAACCTCGCCATGCGGCAAGATCCGGTCAACGGCGAAAGTCGGCGCGTCGGCCTGGTCGCCTTCCAAGATGAAGTCCACCAAGTGCGCATCGAATGAGAAATTTTCCTCGGTCTCTGGCGTCTCGTGGCTCGGGTCTGGCCCCTCGGTAACCGGTTCCGCCGCCTCGATATCGAGCCTCACCGCCTTGAGCCCGTGGAGCCGCGCCAGGTCGTTGAAGTCGGTCGCCCAGTCCGGTCGATCCGGCCCGAAGCTCGGCACCGCCAGGAGCCCGCCGACGGCCCGCGCCGCCGCTTCGGCCTTGGTCCGTCCAGGGTTGGCCGCAAGGTGCGAGTCGTCATCGGCGCACATGATGATGGTCGCCTCTGGATGCGCCGCGCGGATCGTCTCGGCCACCGGGCGCAGGTTTCCGGCATCGAGCGCCGCAATGGTCATGTATCCGGTCGCTTCGAAAAGACTGGCGGCAGTGGCCACCCCTTCGCAGATCAGAATGGTTCCGGTCAGCTCGCCGAAGGTGTGGGACATTCCCTTTTTTGGACAGCCGGGAAGAAAACGCTTCTGTCCGTCTGAGGCGATGAATTGCACGTTCATCAACTCGCCGCCCGCGTCTTGCAGATCGATGGCAAGCGCCCCGTCACAACTCATGCCAGCGATTCGCAACAGCCCCTTGTGAAGGCGCGCTCCAGGCAGGGAGATGCCCTTGCGATCTTCATAGGGGTGTCGTGGCCTGGTGGTCTGGCAGTTCGCCCAGATCGACGCCGGATCGTGTTTTGGGTGGGGTTCTCCCTGGACGGGGTCAGCGCCCCCCGGCCCGTCGCAGGTGTCCGGCGGCGGGATTTCGTCCATCCAGGCGGGCGGCTCGTCGTGTCGTGGCTTCGGCCTCGGTGCGGACCTCGGCGGCCTCGGGTCTCGGGTGCGGTCCAGCTCTCGGGGATGCTTGATGCCCGACTCGATCCCGCTTCGGATTGTCGAACGGATCTCATCCGGCAACAACCCGATTTCTCGCGCCCCCTCGGTAAGGCGAGATTCGGCCTCGGCCCGGTCGAGCAGGCCGGCTCCAACTAGGGTTCCGCACTGGAAGGCGGCTTTGTTCAATGCCTCGTTGCGCCCGCCAGGAGATGCCAGCAGATCAGAGACGATGCCATCAAGCGCGGCCTCGGCGTACCGTTGATCAGATCCTTGATCGTTTGTCTCTGGGCGGGTAAAATTGCCCCGCGTCCATGATTCAGAGCCGGTCGGGTCTCCAGCCCACCGGCTTTTTTGTTGAGCGTCCATGGGCTCGCCTCACCGAACCGGCTGGCGGGTGCACATCCAAGAATCAATCTCGGATTCGAGCCATGCGACGTTTCGCGGGCCAAGCTGGCGCGCTTGCGGAAACAGGCCCTTGCGCATCCAGTCGTATACTGTCGAGATCGCCAGGCCGGTTCGTTCTTGGACCGCCGGGAAGCGTAAGAACCGGTCGGCGGCCTTGGGGGTGGGGATTTCTTGGGACTTGGTTTGAAGCGCTTGCGATTTGATGGCCATTTTCAAAAACCCTTAACGGTTGTTGGAAGATGGCTCAAGTTGACCATGAGCAACCGGGATTGCTGTCAAGTCTTACAGTTATGGTGAGCAATTTGATGTTTTGATTGAGATTTTACAGAACTGCAAGGGTTGCAGTTTGAACTGCAAGGGGTTGCAGTTTGGCGCGGTAGTCGATCAACTCTTCAAAAAATTTTTCCGAATACCCACATGCTGGCTTCGCTCGGAAAGAAATTTTTTTCCGTCAGCGTGCCGTTTAAAAATGTCCTCAATCGCTGTTCTTGAAACTCCCTCCCGCTTGGCGACTCGCGATGTTGCCCCTCGCCAGCCTCTGACCTTAACTTCATCGCGCGCCCACGACAGCAGCCGCTCGAAACGTTGCTGGGGCGATTCGGGCGGTTTCATGATGGGTGTTGGTTCACCTTGGGCGGATGCCTCCAGCACGGACGTTGGAGCGGTCGGCATTGTGGGTTGCGGGGCGGGTATCGAGCCCTCTGTGCCAATGTAGACGAGACACCGACCCCCAAATAGTTTAGTGTAGG
>JADGAY010000308.1 GCA_015231775.1 Magnetococcales bacterium
CTTGACACCCTTGGCAATGCGCTGCGCGGCACGATCGGTTCCGGAGAGCTTCGGACCTGGGGCCTCGGGTTCCGGTTCTTCGCCGATCACGGTGGTCTGAACCTTCATGGCCGCCGCGACACTTCCCTCGACCACCGCACCCACCATGTCACCCAGGGCATTGAAAATGCCCAGCCCAAGGGCTTCGACCGGCACTTCGACCGATCCGTCCTCACTGACGTGACGGGCGGTTCTGCTCTTCGTCTTTGCGGCTGGCGGGGCTTCCCCTTGCGGGTCGGCTTCGGCCTCGGGGGCCTTGGGCCGGGTGATCTTGATATCCAACTCTTCCGGCAAGGGATCGTTCCCCTTCAACTGTCTCAGGAAGGCTTCGGTCAAACGGGTCTGGCTGGGCGAGGGGAGGGGATCCATCTTCTGCCGCAGTGCGCTCGGGGCCTTCATCGAGGGGGGAAGCAACACGCCGGGCTGAGCGATTGGCGTGGGCGCCTCGACTTGCGCTGCCGGTTTCTCCTCCACCACGGGAGCGGGAGCCGTCTCGGCCACGGCCTCATCCGACGCCGCGACCGATTCGGGAGCCGAGGTCGTGATCACATCCTCCTGGATGGTGAAGCCTGTCGTGGAGGCACGCTCGGTCGGAGCCTCGGTGGGCGCGTCGGTCGGAGCCTCGGTTGGCGCTTCGGTTGGCGCCTCGGTGGCGGCCTCGGTGGCAACCGGGGCATCGTGGGCGGCCATTCTGGCCCTCAGCGAAGCTCGCAGATCAAATCCCTCTTCCATGCGCTTGGAGGCTGCATCCCGAATCATCTGGAGCACCCGTTCCTTCTCGGCGGCGGCCACATAGGGATCCTTGCGGGTCAGGCCCACATCGATCTTCGGGCTCTCCTCGGCTGCCGGGGCTTCGGCCTCTTCGGTGGTGGGAACCGGGGTGCGCGCCAGATCGGTGAAGTGCTCGGCCAAACCGGACATCTCGGCGATGCGCTCGGCGATGGGATTGGCTGGCTTCTCCTCGGGTGCCGGGGTGGTCTCCTCCATGATCGCCGCCACTTCGACCGCGGCTTCTGGCTGGGCGGGCTCCTCGACAGCGGCGGGCGCGGCCTCGACAACGGGGGCATCCTCGACGGCAGGCGCGGCCTCGACGAGCGCGGCCTCGACGGGCGCGTCCTCGACAACAGGGGCATCCTCGACGGCAGGCGGGGCCTCGATGGGCGCGGCCTCGACAACGGGGGTATCCTCGACGGCGGGCGCGGCCTCGACGGCGGGCTCGGCTTCAGCGGCTACCATGGGGGGCTCGACCTCGGGAAGGGCTTCGGGTGCCATGGTCGTTTCCGTTTGAGGCGCGTCTGCCACGCTTTCGACCGGCTGAACCTCGATCGGTGGTTCTGCCGGGGTCTCCGGCGCCTCTCCGAGTCGCAGCACCAGTTTCGGCTCCTCCAGCGCGGCATTCGATTCCACGGCGGAGAGCGTCTTGGATGGGGATAGCGACTTTCCGCTTTGTTTACCCTTCAACTTGTCATTGATCTGACGTTGCAGCACGACATCCATCTGAGTGGCGGCTGCGCCATCGGCGTCAACCGGATTCACAGCCACGGATTTTTCACCATTGGAGTGTGACTTGGCGGCTTTTTTCTCTTCGCCAAGTCCGTCTTTGTTCTTTTCCATCGCGATGTTTCTCCTGTCACCCGTTATTCAATGGCGATAATGAGGGATATAGCTGCTATTGCAATGTGACAAACATTCGTTTTCCATCCCGTTCCACATCCAGCAGAATCGTCTTCGCCGTGGCGCTGGCCTTGATCGCCTGGTCCAGTTCCGCGTTGCCGCCTACCGGCATGCCGTTGATCGCCACCACGATATCGTTGGCGCGGATGCCGGCCATTTCCGCCTGCAGGCCTGGATCGACCTCTTTGACCAAGGCGCCCTGCTTGTTCTTGAGCGCGGGATTCTTGGCCGCGGCAGCCTTTTGGATCGGGTTCAACTCCATGCCGAACCATTCGAACTCGGTCGGCGGCTTGGGTTGTTTGGGTTGTTTGGGTTGTTTGGTCTTGGCCGTGGTCTGATCGGCTGCCGGGGCGACGCCATCCACCGGCATCTGCTGGGCCGTATCCATCGTGACGATCGGCGGGGCCACGGTGACCGGTTGCGGCGTCATGGTCAGGGTCACCTCCAGGCGTTGCCGCTTGCGAACCAGGGAGAAGCGCGCCTTGTTGCCGAGCGGGATCTCCTGGAGACGTTGTTGCAACTCATCCGGGTTGCGGACCCAGCGGCCATTGACCTTGAAGATGATATCCCCGGTTTGCAGCCCGCCCGACTCAGCCAGGGAACCGGGTTGCTGGGATTGCAGGAACACGCCGGTCGAGTAGGGCGGTTGGAACCGCTTGACGAGGGCGTCGTCCAGAGTCCGGAATTCCGCTCCCAGGATCGTGGGAATGACGCTGACCGTCGTGCCGGGCGGATTGGTGTTCCCGACCGCATTGGTGGTTCCGGGCGGATTGGCCGCCACGGGGTTGGTCGAGCCGACCGAATTGGCTGCGCCGCCCGCAACGGCGTTGCCGGCACTGCCGCCATTGGCCGGTTGCTGGGGATTGAGCGAGACGTTGATGCCATTGGCGCCAGCGGGTGTGACCATCTGGTTGACCGGTTGGCCATTGCGCAGGATCACATGACAATTCTCGCAGGCTCCCCGATCCCCGTGAGGGGCCACGGCATTGACCGGAATCGGTGGCGGACCGGTACGGGTGGCGGCCACCGGACGC
>JADGAY010000309.1 GCA_015231775.1 Magnetococcales bacterium
TGGGTTGGGGAAAAGGGGGTGCAGGGGCGCTCCCCTGCGCCGACTCAGGCGGTGCCGCCGGCAAATTGCCTGGCGCTGCTCAGGAGATGGTGCAGCGGCTCAGTTCTTCACTTGCCAAGCCAATCGGCCTGGCCGCCGCCTCCGGCGCTGGGCTGGAGGCGGGATGGTTCAGGCGCGGTTCTTGAAGCGCCAGCTCTCGTTTCCGGTCTCTAGGATGTCGCAGTGGTGGGTCAGGCGATCCAGCAGCGCTGTCGTCATCTTGGCGTCGCCGAACACGCTGGGCCATTCGGCGAAGGTGAGGTTGGTGGTCAGGATCACCGAGGTGCGCTCGTAAAGTCGGCTGATCAGGTGGAACAGGAGCTGGCCGCCCGACTGGGCGAACGGCAGGTAGCCCAGTTCGTCGAGCACCACCAGGTCCAGCCGGGCGAGTTGCCCGGCAACCTGGCCGGTCTTGGCCGACCGCGCTTCCGCCTCCAGTTGGTTGACCAGATCGACCACGTTGAAGAAGCGACCACGCGCCCCGGCACGGATGCAGTTGGCGGCGATGGCTATGGCCAGATGTGTCTTGCCCGTGCCTGCCCCGCCGACCAGCACGACGTTGCGTCTGGGCGCGAGGAAGGCCCCGTCATGCAGGTGGCGCACCAGGCCTTCGTTTATCGGCGTGCCGTCAAAGCGGAACTCCGGCAACGACTTGGCCAGCGGCAGGCGGGCGATGCCCAGCCGGTAGCGGATCGAGCGCGCCTGGCGCTCGGCCGTCTCGGCGCGCAGCAGTTCGCCGACGATCTCGACCACACCGTCCTGGCGGGCGAGCCCGGCCGCCACCGTCTCGTCAAAAGCCGCCCGCATGCCGGCAAGCTGCAGGGACTTCATCAGGTCCATCACCTCATGCCGCTGCATCGCACGCCTCCGGCGTCCTGGTTCGCAGCAGGCGGTCATAGCGGGCGCAGTCGGCCGCCGGGGCCTCGGTCAGGACCAGGGCGGCGGGAGTGGCCACCGTCTCGGTGGCCGGGGCCGGGGCGCGGCGGTAGAGGATGTTCAGGACCGCATCCTTGCTGCACACGCCCGCGGCGAGGGCCTCCAGGCAGGCGGCCTCCACCGCCTCCAGGCCCTCGTCCAGCACGGCGGCCAGGATGCCGACGAACTGGCGATCGGCGTCATTCCCTTTGCCCAGCCGACGCCGGATGCCGGCCAAGCCGGGCGGCAGATCCCAATCCACGAACGGCGCCCCGTTGCGCAGCGCCCCAGGTTTTCTCACCAGCGCCGGCAAGTAATGCCAGGGATTGTAGATCACCTTGTCGCGGCCATGGACGCGTAGATGCTCACCAACGACTTCACCGTTGCACCAGATGACGATGCGGTCAACATAGGCCCGGACCTGGACCGGCCGCCGCGCCGCCTTGGCATCGACGCTGTACTTGTTGCGGTCGAACGTCACCAGGCAGGTCTTCGACGCTCCCGTGTCGGTGCCGTTGTACCCATCGAACGGCGTGGTGAACGGGATCAGCGACGCCCGTTCCGCCTCGAACATCTCCCAGATCGTCTTGTCCTTGACCTCGGGATGCGCAGTCTCGCGGGCATGGCGCAAACACCGCTCCATAAGCCAGGCGTTCATCGACTCCCGGTCCAGGAAGTGCTTGCGCGGCGTGAACAGGTTGTCCCGCGCCCACCCGACCTGGTTCTCCACCTGGCCCTTCTCCCAGCCCGACGCTGGCGTGCAGGCCGTGGGTTCGACGAGGTAATGGCTGCACATCTGCAAGAAGCGAGGGTTGAAGGCCCGATCCTTGCCTACGAACACCGTCTCCACCGCCGTCTTCATGTTGTCGTAGATGCCACGCCCGCAGGCGCCGCCGAAGAAGGCGAAGCCTTGCGCATGGGCGTCGAACACCATCTCCTGCGTCTCGCGCGGATAGATAATCACCAGCCGCATCCGGCTGTGGCACAGGCGGATATGCGCCACCTTCACCAGCGTCGCCACGCCCCCCAGCACCACGATCTCGTGGCTCCAGTCGAACTGGTAGGCCTCGCCCGGCGCGAAGCTGAGCGGGATGAACACCGGCGCCGTTACCAGTGAGTGCTCGTATCGCCAGTGCCGCACGTATCTCCGCACGCTGTCGTAACCGCCCTTGAAGCCCGCCGACATCAACTCGCCGTAGAAGTTCCGCGCCGTCCGCTTGTTCCCGTTCGTGCGGTCCGCATCCGCCTTCAACAGCCGATCCAGCAAGTCCTTGTGACCGCCAAGCTGCGGCATCGGCTGTTCCTTGCGTTCCTTGTATGTGAACTCCGTCCCTTCGCTCCGGATGATCTTTCGAACCGTATTGCGAGACATCATCCGGTCTCTGGCTATCTCCTTGATCGACTTCTTCTTGACGTGATAGTCGTGCCGAACTTTCGCTATAGTCTCCACCGTCACCATCTCCGACGCGCCCATCCAGTTCTGTCCCTGGACAGGTCATGGGCCATGTTGGGGGTGGGGGTCAATTTTGGATGCCGATTACCCCTCAACGGGGGTCAAATTTGCATGCCGATTAACATCGGGGCAGCGCTATTGTACGAACGAGGTACTCAGATAGTCTGATCCTGCCACGTTTCACCTTTGGCTCTCATTGCGTTGAGGCGAACAATCAATTTGCGCATACAGGCCACCAAGGCAACCTTTTTCTTCTTCCCTTGGCCAACCAAGTGGTCGTAGTAATCGGCGATGACCCCCTTGGTGTGCGTCGCAGCGACCAAGGTTCCCATGTACAA
>JADGAY010000310.1 GCA_015231775.1 Magnetococcales bacterium
GATCGTCCAGGATCTGGCCGTGGTGCCGATGATGATCATCCTGCCGCAACTCGACCACCCGGATGTGGAGCCTCGGTGCTGGGTTGGGCCGCGCTCAAGGCGATCGCCTTTCTGGTCGTGATGCTGCTTCTGGGCAATCGCCTGCTGCCGTGGCTGATGCGCCACATCGCCCGCTGGAACTCCCGGGAGCTGTTCGTGCTGTCGCTTCTGGCCGTGGGACTCGGGGTCGGCTACGCCACCTATCTGGTGGGACTCTCCTTCGCCCTGGGCGCCTTTGTCGCCGGCATGGTGCTGGCCGGCTCCCACTTCGGCCACCAGGCCTTGAACGACATCGCTCCGGTGCGCGATCTGTTCGCCATGCTCTTCTTCGTCTCGGTGGGCATGATGCTCGATCCGGCCTATCTGTTCGGCCACCTCGGCCTGGTGCTCGGGGTGGTGGCCCTGGTGGGTCTCGGCAAGGGGGTGATCTTCTTCATCGTCACCCGCCTGTTCGGTTACGGCAACGTCATCCCCTGGGCCGTGGGTCTGGGGCTCTTCCAGATCGGCGAATTCGCCTTCGTGCTGGCGCGCATCGGTCGCGCCGAGGGTGCGTTCGACGCCGAAACCCATGCCCTGTTCCTGACCGTGACCATCGTCACCATGCTCATCACCCCCCTTGTCTCCAGCCTGACCACCCCCCTCTACGCTCGGGTGCGCGACCGCGCGCCCCGCGCCATCCAGACCATCCCCCCGCCCGAAGAGGCGTTAAGCGATCATGTGATCGTGTTCGGCGCCGGACGGGTCGGCTCGCAGATCGCGACGGTGCTGCGCCACGCCGCAATCCGGCATGTGGTGGTGGAAATGGATCTGCACCGCCTGGAAAAACTCCAGCAACAGGGGTCACCGGTTCTCTACGGGGATGGTTCCAGCGAAGGGGTGCTGCACGCCGCCCGGATCGACCGGGCACGCATGGCGCTGGTGACCCTGCCGGATCCCATCGCCAGTCTGGGGGTGATCGCCCGCCTGCGGGAGCTGCGGCCCGATCTGGCGCTGATGAGCCGCGCCACCGGCCTCGACCACATCCAGGCGTTGCGCGAGGCCGAGGTGACCGAGGTGGTCTGGCCCCATCTGGAGGCCGGGCTGGAGATGGCCCGTCACGCCTTGACCCTGCTGGATCTGCCGGCCACGGCGATCCACCGCCTCACCCAGCAGGTACGCCATGAATCTTACGCGGCCCTGGATGAAAGCGGCCAGGCCTTTCAAGCCTTCAACCGCTTGCGCGAGGCCGAGGGATTGTTCGATCTGGAGTGGGTGGCGATTCAGGCGGACTCCACGCTGGAAGGGCGTACCCTGGGAGAGTCCGAGGTGCGTGCCCGTACCGGGGCATCGGTGTTGTGCGTGCTCAGGGCCGGCGAAATACACGACAATCCGGGCATCGGCTTCCGCTTCGAGACCGGGGATCTGGTGGCCATGATCGGCACCCGCGACGCCCATGCGCGCTTTCTTCGAATGACCCATGCCACCGCGATTCCGGAGGAGATTCCATGCCAACCCTGAAACCTGTCCGTGCCTTCGCGCTGCTCCTGGTCCTGGCGTGCGCCGCTCCGGCAAACCTGGTCCGCGCCGATGATCCCCCGCCGCTCTCGACCGGGCAGACGCTCTATGTGCCGGCCTACTCCTCGGTGTGGCACGGGAATCTCAACGAGCGGGGCAAACCCGCCGAGATCCAGCTCTCCGCGATGTTGAGCGTGCGCAACACCGATCCGAAGTACCGCCTGACCCTCAGTTCGGTGAAATATTACGACACCGCCGGCAAGATGTTGCGGGAGTATCTCCAGGAGCCGCGTCTGCTCGCGCCCATGGGTACCGTGGCCTATTTCGTCGAGCATCAGGAGCGGGAGGGCGGCACCGGGGCCAATTTCGTGGTGACCTGGCGGGCGGAACGGCCCATCAACCAACCGATCGCCGAGACCGTGCAGGTCTATCACTGGGGCACCCAGGCCAAGGCGTTCATCAGCCGGGGCCAGGCGATACATACCCACGAATAGCCCATCCGGCGCGGTTCCGCCTCCAGGATCCATCCGTCCCTCCCCGGCGCCGAATGCCCCCTCACCCCGGTCAAACCGCGATCTTGAACCCGGACAACTGGGCCTGCAAGGCCTCGGCCACCGCGGTCATCCCCTCGGCCTGCATCCCGATCTCCCGCCCCAACGCGCTCAACTCCTCGGCGGAGCGATTGACCTGACTCATGGTCTCGGCCACCTCGCGAATCGCCTGATTGGCCGCGCC
The DNA here is from genome assembly GCA_015231775.1 of Magnetococcales bacterium. Taxonomy (GTDB): domain Bacteria; phylum Pseudomonadota; class Magnetococcia; order Magnetococcales; family Magnetaquicoccaceae; genus Magnetaquiglobus. The sequence continues at coordinate 2,269 of JADGAY010000310.1, forward strand.
CACGTTGCCGTTGATCTCCTCGGCGGCGGACGACGTTTCGGTGATGCGGCGGGTCACCTCACTCACCCCGGTAGTGGCCTCGACCACGCTCCGGGTCACCTCGCCGATCCCGGAGCTGATCTCACCCACGCTGCGCGCCACCTCGTCGATGCCGGTGGAGGCATCGTTGATCCGCTCGTTCACCTCCACGGTCTGTCCCGAGGCTGCCGACATGGATCTGGAGACCTCCAGCAGGGTGTGGGCCTGCATGTCCACGGCGCGCAAAATGTCGGCGTTGGAGTCGTTGAGTCGCTCGATCAGATGACCCACCTGGGTATTGGCATCGCCGACGTTGCCGGCATTGGCCTGGATCTGACCGATCATGCCGCCGATCAGGCTGGTGGCCTGGGTGGTCTGACGGGCCAGATCCTTGACCTCCGAGGCCACCACCGCGAACCCCTTGCCCGCATCCCCGGCCCCGGCGGCCTCGATGGCG
>JADGAY010000071.1 GCA_015231775.1 Magnetococcales bacterium
TATATGAACCAATATGTTAGCTCATGCAATCACCCGCAACTGCCGGATCTAGGATTATTTTCTCTACGACTCCGCCAAGCTGGGACAGGTGCGCCCTTTCGCCACCACCCCCCATATCCAGATCATGGTGGTGACGGTTGGGGCCATCAACAAAAAAGATGTCAACAACCTCTACAAGGAGAGCGAGAAAACCGGTGACGAACGCCCCATCGACCTGATCCGCGCCACCCGCCCCATCGTCATCGTGGATGAACCCCAAAGCGTGGATGGGGGGTGCGCCAAGATCGTCTGCGGCCAGGCCCATTTCGCGGCCCTCGCCACGGGGGAGAACCCGGCCCGGTACCGGGTTGCCACCACCGTGGACGATCTGATGGCGCATCTCCTGTCGTAGCGCTTATGCGACGGCCACAACGCGCCCCGGAATGAGACGATCACCCAATCCGGGATGAAGCCGGGCCCAACCGAAAAAATCCGACCAGCTCTTCCAGACGGTGCGCCTGATGGGAAAGCTCGCCGGCGGTGGAGGCCATCTCCGACGAAGAGCCGGCATTGCGCTGAATCACCTGATCCAGTTGCTGCAACGCCTTGTGGATCTGTTCCACCCCGCTGTTTTGCTCCTGGGTGGCCGTGGCGATCTCCTCGATACGCCCGGCGGTCCGTTCGATATCCGGCACCACCCGTCCGATAATCGCTTCGGCCTTTTCCGCCGTGCGGGCGCTGTTGTCGGCCAGATGCATGATCTCGCCCGCCGCGCCTTGACTCCGCTCCGCGAGCTTGCGCACCTCGGCGGCCACCACCGCGAACCCCTTGCCCTGCTCCCCGGCACGCGCCGCCTCGATGGCGGCGTTCAACGCCAGCAGATTGGTCTGACGGGCGATCTCCTCGATGATGGCGATCCGTTGCGCGATCTCCTTCATGGCCACCACCGCCTCCCGAACCGCCTCTCCCCCCTCCTTGGCCTCCCTGGCGGCCCGTGACGAAAGGGTCCGGGTCTCCTGGGCGTTCTGGGTGTTCTGCTGGATGTTGGCCAACATCTCTTCCATGGCCGCGGAGGTCTCCTCCACGGCGGCGGCCTGCTGGGTGGCACCCTCGGCCAACGCCTGGGCGGTGGCGGTGAGTTGCTCGCTTCCAGAGGTGACATGGGCCGTGGCATCCTGAACTCCGGAAATCACCTCCCGCAACTTGTTGGCCACGTTAAGCACACTCCGGATCATCAGACCGAACTCGTCGTGACGGGTCAAGCTGCAGGTCACATCCAGGCGCCCCTCGCTCAATTGACGAATATTCTGTTCGCAGGCGTAAATCGGCTTCGTGAGATCACGGGTCAGCAGAAAGCCGATTCCCAGGGTGAGCAGCATGATCGAAATGCCGACCCCGACCAGAACCGATTGCACCCAGGCGACCTTGGCACGAATTTGCCGGGCATTTTCCGTGGCCTCGTTGGTCTGTCCGTCGCGCAACCAACCGATCTTTTTCTGCACGTCCGTCGAGGCTTCGTCAAACACCTCCATGAGTGCATTGCCGGCCTCCAACCCCTCTTTCAAGTAGGCTTCGGCCATTTCGCCGCCCTTGGCATTATAAAGATCAAAGGCGCGCTCCAACTCGCTCAGCTTGTTCAGGGATGCCTGATCCTGTTCCTCGTGGAACATGCGCTGAAATTTCCCGAGTCCATCCTTGAACACCTTGGCCGCCTCCTCCGCCTCCTTGAGACCATCGGTTTCGCGGGTGGCGGCCACATCGCTGAAGAACTGTTGCACATTGATCACCTGCGCGGTCATCTCGTGGGCCAAAAGGGCGAAAGGCAGGCTCTCCTCCTCCACCTGTCGCGCGGCCACCTCGACGCTGTTCAACGACCAGTAGGTTCCCAAAAACCCCGTGAAGACAACCAGCAAGATAAAAATAAACGCCAAGGCCAATTTGGTGCCGATCTTGACTCGATTCATGGGTCTCATCCCTTACCGATTTCATTCATTGGACAATATATTTATATTACTGCAACATATTGCCTGGTTTGCCAATTTGTCAATAATTTTTTCCATGAACGTCCATTTTTCTGCATGCATCCATATTTTTTCTACAAGTGGGGTATTCAAAAAAATGACTGTATCGGAAATTTCGTGAGTGACAACTTCACCAGAATCTGATATTTTCCAATTTTCTTTTCCTCCAACCTTATGAGTCGATAGGAATCATGAAACATACCCATATCACCCTGTTGGCCATGGCCGGCGTCGTCACCCTGGGCCTGTCGGCCTGTACCCCCGCCTCCGTCAAGGAAGGTTGGATGGCCAAAAACGGCTATGCTCAGTGGCATCCGCAACAAAGCTCCAATCAGATCGCCGCCGCTGGCACGCAGTGCTTCTTCTGCAACGGCGAAGCGGCTCCGCCCCCGGCTCCGGCCCCCGCCGCCCCAGCTCCCGCTCCGGTCGATGGTGACGATGACAAGGATGGCGTGCTCAACTCCAAGGATCAGTGCCCCGGCACCCCGCTGGGCGCCAAGGTCAATGCCGTCGGCTGCTGGGTGCTCGACAACCTGCACTTCAAAACCGACAAGGCCGTGATCGAGCCGATCTCCTTCCCGCTCCTCGACAGCGTGGTGACGGTCTTGAAGAACAATCCGAACGTCAAGATCGATGTCCAGGGCCACACCGACAATACCGGCACCAAGCCCCACAACGACAAGCTCGCCAAGGCCCGCGCCGAGTCGGTGAAGCAGTATCTGGCCAAGAAGGGAATCGACGCCAAGCGTCTGACCACCTCCGGATTCGGTGCCAACAAGCCGGTTGCCCCGAACACCACCCCGGATGGCCGCGCCAAGAACCGTCGCGTGGAACTCAAGCCGATGCACTGATGCCGCCTAACCCGCGCATCATGATTAAAAAAAAAGGAGGCACCTCAAGTGCCTCTTTTTTTTGTCCCTGAACGTCCCGAAGGGGGATCCACGGGTCAGGGTTGGCGTGGTTTACCCAGCACGTCTGTGCCAAAACCCGGTCACGAAAAAGGAGGCTTATCGCCTCCCTTTTCGTTCATCCCAATTTTTCATCGATCTCAGGAACAACCGAAGGCGCTGATGACCAACAGGTCGTTGCGTGTCACTCCCACTCAATGGTGCCAGGAGGCTTGGAGGTGATGTCGTAGACCACGCGGTTGATCCCCTTGACTTCGTTGATGATGCGGTTGGCGATGCGCGAGAGGAGATCGTGGGGCATGGGATACCAACTGGCGGTCATGAAATCACGGGTCTCCACCGCCCGCAGGGCCACCACATAGTCGTAGCTGCGGCCATCCCCCATCACGCCGACGCTCTTGACCGGCAGGAACACGGCGAAGGCCTGGGAGATCTTGTCGTAATGGCCGGCGTTGTACAGCTCTTCCAGATAGATCGCGTCCGCGCGGCGCAACAGATCGGCGTAGGCCTTCTTCACCTCGCCGAGAATCCGCACCCCAAGTCCGGGACCGGGAAACGGATGGCGCAGGATCATGCGGGCCGGCAGTCCCAACTCCAGACCCACGGAACGCACCTCATCCTTGAAAAGTTCACGCAGGGGCTCCAGGAGTTTCAACCCCATCCGCTCCGGCAGGCCGCCGACGTTGTGGTGGGATTTGATGTTGGTGGCGGCTTTGGTCTTGGCCCCGGCGGATTCGATCACGTCCGGATAGATGGTCCCCTGGGCGAGCCATTTGGCCCCCTCGATCTTCTTGGCCTCCTCCTCGAACACCTCGATGAAGGTGTGACCAATGATCTTGCGTTTCTGCTCCGGGTCGCTCACCCCGACCAGATTCGACAAAAAACGCTCCTCGGCATCCACGCGGATCACCTTCACTCCCAAATGACGGGCGAAGGTGCCCATCACCTCCTCCCCCTCGTTCAGGCGCAACAGGCCGTTGTCCACGAAGACGCAGGTCAACTGCTCCCCCAGGGCGCGATGCAGCAACACCGCCGTCACCGCCGAATCAACCCCGCCGGAGAGCCCCAGGATCACCCGATCGGCACCGACCCTCTCGCGGGCGCGGGCGATCTCGTGTTCGATGACATTCCCCGCGGTCCACAACCCCGAACAGCCACAGATGTCGCGCACGAAGCCTTGAATGAAGGTAGCCCCATCCTCGGTGTGGTTGACCTCGGGGTGGAACTGCACTCCCAGAATCGCCAGATCCGCATGCTCCATGGCGGCCAGGATGCCGTTGTCGCTCATGGCCAGGGTCTCGAAGCCGAACGGCACCCGCGTGACGTGATCGCCGTGACTCATCCACACCCGACCCTCGCCATGGGAGAGGAATCCACCCGGAAACTCCCGTCCCTTGTTGGTGGCGCGCAGCACGGCGTGGCCATACTCCCGTGTATCCGAAGGGGCGACCTCGCCGCCGAAGTGACGGGCCAACAGATGCATGCCGTAGCAGATCCCCAGGATCGGCACCTGTTGGGCCAGGGCGGCTTCGTTCATCCCCGGCGCGCCCTGGTCGTACACCGAGTGGTGGCCGCCGGACAGAATGATCCCCTTGGGATCGAAGGCCTGGATCTCCTCGGCCTCCATGCTCCAGGGGTGGATCTCGCAGAAGGCCCCGGATTCACGTACCCGACGGGCGATCAACTGCGTGTATTGCGAACCGTAGTCGAGGACCAGGATCTTCTGGGCGTGCAACAGGTCATCCATCTACAGTAACCCCGATTGATAGTTGGGCGCTTCCTTGGTGATGGTCACGTCGTGGACATGGGACTCCTTGAGTCCAGCGCTGGTGATCTGGACAAAGACCGGCTTGATGCGCAACGAGGGGATATCCGCGCAGCCGACGTAGCCCATGGCCGCGCGCAGACCACCGACCATCTGGTGGATCAACAGCGAGAGCGGACCCTTGTAGGGGACGCGACCCTCGATCCCCTCGGGCACCAGTTTGAGGGTTTCGACCCCGGATTGGAAATAGCGGTCCTTGGAGCCCTTGGCCATGGCCCCGAGGGAGCCCATGCCGCGATAGGTTTTGTAGCTGCGGCCCTGATAGAGGAACACCTCCCCTGGTGACTCGTCCGCGCCGGCGAACATCGAGCCCATCATCACCGTCGAGGCGCCAGCGGCGATCGCCTTGCCGATCTCGCCCGAATACTTGATGCCACCATCGGCGATGATCGGCACGTCGCTCTTGTCGGCCTCCTCGGAACAGTCGGAGATGGCGGTGATCTGCGGAATCCCCACCCCGGCGACAATCCGGGTGGTGCAGATCGATCCCGGTCCGATCCCCACCTTCACCGCGTCGGCGCCGGCGTCGATCAGGGCACGGGTCGCCTCGGCAGTGGCCACGTTGCCGGCGATCACCTCCACCTGGGGATAGCGTCCCTTGATCCAGGAGACGATCTCAATCACCCCCTTGGAGTGGCCATGGGCGGTATCGACCACCACCACGTCCACATCGGCCTCCACCAGCGCTTCGACCCGACGGCGACCATCCCGACCGGTCCCCACCGCCGCGCCGACCCGCAACCGTCCGGTTTCATCCTTGCAGGCATTGGGGTTGGTCTGGGATTTCTCGATATCCTTGACCGTGATCAGTCCCACGCAGCGGAAGGCGTCATCCACCACCAGCAGTTTCTCGATGCGATGTTTGTGCAGCAACCGCTTGGCCTCGCTCATCGCCACCCCCTGCTGCACGGTCACCAGCTTGGATTTCGGGGTCATCAACCCCTTGACCGGCTGGGTCAGATCGGTGGCGAAACGGACATCACGGTTGGTGAGAATGCCGTGCAGTTGACCATCCTCGGCGGTGACCGGAATGCCGGAGATGTTCTTCTCCCGCATGAGGTCGATGGCGGTTTGCAGGGTGGCCTCCGGGGTGACCGTCCAGGGATCGAGCACCAATCCGGTGACGAACCGCTTGACGATGCGCACCTCGGTGGCCTGCTCCTTGATGGTCATGTTCTTGTGGATGATGCCGATGCCACCCTCCTGGGCCATGGCGATGGCGGCGCGTGCCTCGGTGACCGTGTCCATGGCCGCCGAAACCAGCGGGATGTTCAGACGGATCTTCTTGGTCAGGCGGGTGGAGATATCCACCGCGGTGGGCAGCACCTCGGAGTAGGCTGGGACGAGCAGCACATCGTCGAATGTCAAAGCCTGTTTGATAACGCGCATGGCATGCCTCACGCTGGAGATGTCTACAAAACAGTTCAATTCTCAGGTTGTCTATAGCAACCCGAATCAATCATCATGCTTTTGAAGATGCTCGGATCGCCCCTTGAAACCGGAACCGATGAGATAAAGCTCCGCGCTGCGATCGCGACTGGCAGGGGGCTTTTCCACCTTGACGGAAGAAAAAAGCATGCGGGTCAAGCGGACCAGTTCGTGAAAGTCGGGGCCCTGGAAAAGTTTCAGGACGATACGACCGCCGGGTCGCAGCACTTCGACGGCAAAATCGAGGGACGCCTGGGCCAGAACGGAGACGCGGCCCTGATCCGCCACCTTGAATCCGGTCATGTTCGGGGCCATGTCGGACAACAGCACATCTGCCTGACCCGTTGGACCCATGCCGGCGCGCAAAGGTTCCAGCACGGCCTCGTCCAAAAAATCCCCCTGGAGAATCAGCGCGCCGGGCACCGGATCCATGGGCAAAAGATCCATGGCCACCACGCGGCCATGATCCCCGACGCGACTGGCCGCGACCTGGGTCCAGCCACCGGGTGCCGCGCCCAGTTCCACCACCACGTCGCCGGGACGGAACAGCCCGCGCCCCTGGGAGCGGGCGGCCAGGGCGGTATCGATCTCGATCAACTTGTAGGCCGCGCGGGAGCGATACCCATCCCGTCTGGCGGCGCTGACATAGGGGTCGTTGCGATGCTCCTCCAGCCAACGGGCACTGGATGGTCGGCGGTTGGTCATGGAGCGCGCGGACCTAGAACTGAATCGCGAGAATTTCGTAACGCAACACGCCACTTGGCGCGCGCACCTCGATGGTATCGCCCACCTCCTTGCCGATCATGCCCCGCGCCATGGGCGAGGTGATGGAGATCATCCCCTGCTCCAGATCGGCCTCGTCCTCGCCGACGATGCGGTAGACAGACTCGGTATCGCTCTTTTCGTCCACCACCGTCACCTTGGCGCCAAAGACCACCTTGTTGGAGCGGAGCCGGCTGGTATCGATGATCTCGGCGTGGGCCAACATCGTTTCGATCTCCTGGATGCGCCCCTCGTTGAAGGATTGCTGCTCCTTGGCGGCGTGATACTCGGCATTTTCGGAGAGATCCCCATGATCGCGGGCCACGGAGATCGCCTCGACGATGCGCATCCGTTCTTCGGACTTGCGACGTTTGAGTTCAGTCTTGAGCTTCTCCGCCCCTTGAAGGGTCATCGGCACTTTTTTATTCATCATCTCCTTCAAGCCCCCTCAAACATGATAGTCCTGCAACGCCTTGCACTGCAGTTCGCACGCGCGCACGGCGGCCATGGCCTCGACCGCGGCGCGCATGCCGGCCACGGTGGTGAAATAGGGTATTCCGGTCATGAGCGCGGTGCGCCGCAGGGAGAAGGAGGCCGCCAGGGCCCGTTTGCCCTGGGTGGTGTTGAAGACCAGGGCCACCTCGCCGTTCTTCATCATGTCCACGATGTCGGGACGCCCCTCTTGCACCTTGTTGACCACCTTGACGGTCACCCCTTCGCGGATCAGGTGGTGGGCCGTGCCACGGGTGGCGCAGAGCTTGAAGCCCAGATCCAACAGACCGCGGGCGGGTGCGATCACCGCCTGTTTGTCGGCATCCTTGACCGAGATGAACACCATTCCGCCACTTCCCGGCAGACGCGGCAGGATCGTGCCCGCGCCATCCTGGGCCTTGGCGAAGGCACGTCCGAAATCCCCCGCCAGACCCATCACCTCGCCGGTGGATTTCATCTCCGGACCAAGCACGGTGTCCACGCCTGGGAACTTCTGGAACGGAAAGACCACCTCCTTGACCGCGACATGATCGAGTTTGGGATAGTGGCGCATCCCCACCTCGTCGAGGGTCGCGCCGGCCATCACCCGCGCCGCCGCCTTGGCCAGCGGCACGCCGGTGGCCTTGGAGACGAACGGCACGGTGCGCGAAGCGCGGGGATTGACCTCCAACAGATAGATCACATCATCCTTGATGGCAAACTGCACGTTCATCAGCCCGACCACGCCCAACGCGTCCGCCAACTGCAGCGTCTGCCGCTCGATCTCCTCCAAGAGGGCCTCGCCCACCGAATAGGGGGGCAACGAACAGGCCGAATCCCCGGAGTGGACCCCCGCCTCCTCGATATGCTCCATGATCCCGCCAATCACCGCCTCCTTGCCGTCGGAGACGCAATCCACATCGATCTCGATGGCATCGCTCAAGAAGTGGTCGATCAACACCGGGTGGTCCGGGGATGCGCGTACCGCGGTCACCATGTACCGTTCCAGATTGTCCGCGTCGTGGACGATCTCCATGGCCCGTCCGCCCAGAACATACGAGGGGCGCACCACGACCGGATAGCCGACCCGCTCGGCGACGAGGCGCGCCTCTTCCGGGGAGCGGGCCAGACCGTTTTCGGGTTGTTTGAGATCCAGACGTTGCAGCAACACCTGGAACCGTTCCCGATCCTCGGCGACATCGATGGCATCGGGGGAGGTGCCGATGATCGGCGCGCCGGCGGCCTCCAGGGACTTGGCGAGCTTGAGAGGGGTCTGACCGCCGAACTGCACGATGATCCCTTCGGGCTTCTCCGTATCGACGATGGCCATCACATCCTCGAAGGTCAACGGCTCGAAATAGAGCCGGTCCGAGGTGTCGTAGTCGGTGGAGACCGTCTCCGGGTTGCAGTTGACCATGATGGTCTCGAAACCGGCCTCCTTCAACGCGAAGGCGGCATGCACGCAGCAGTAGTCGAACTCGATCCCCTGGCCGATGCGGTTGGGACCGCCACCCAGGATCATGATCTTGCGCCGCCCGCTCGGACGGGCCTCGCACTCCTGATCGTAGCTCGAATACAGATAGGTGGTCTGGGAGGCGAATTCGGCGGCGCAGGTATCGACCCGCTTGAACACCGGTCGAATCTCCTTGGCCAGTCGTTCCGCGCGCACCTCGGAGGCTGTACACCCCAGCAGCGCGCCCAACCGCTGATCGGAGAAGCCCATGGCTTTCAGGCCACGCAACCGCTCGGCGGGGAGCGCGGCGAGATCCAATCCGGCAAGGGCCTGTTCGGCCTCGACGATCTGGGCGATCTGATCGAGAAACCAGGGGTCGATGGCCGTGGTCTCATGGAGCCACTGGGCGCTCTTGCCCATGCGCAAGGCATCGGCCAGCAACAACACCCGATCCGGCCCCGGATGGCTCAACCGCCAGGCCAGTTCCGCCTCCATGTCGGAGGCGTTGGCGAAACCCGACGGATCGAAGACCGGATCAAAGCCGCTCAGGCCGGTCTCCATGGAGCGCAACGCCTTCTGGATCGACTCCTTGAAGGTGCGTCCGATGGACATCGCCTCGCCGACCGACTTCATCTGGGTGGTCAGGATCGCCTCGGCCTGGGGGAATTTTTCAAAGGTGAAGCGCGGGATCTTGGTGACCACGTAGTCGATGGACGGCTCGAACGAAGCCGGCGTGACCCCGGTGATGTCGTTCATGATCTCGGGCAAAAGATAACCGACGGCCAGCTTGGCGGCCACCTTGGCGATGGGGAAACCGGTCGCCTTGGATGCCAGGGCCGAGGAGCGCGACACCCGCGGGTTCATCTCGATGATGATCATCCGCCCGCTCTGAGGCTGGATGGCGAACTGCACGTTCGAGCCGCCGGTATCCACGCCGATCTCGCGCAACACCGCGATCGAGGCGTCGCGCAGCTCCTGCAACTCCTTGTCGGTCAAGGTCATGGCCGGGGCCACGGTGATCGAGTCGCCGGTGTGGATCCCCATGGGATCGAGGTTCTCGATGGAACAGACGATGATGGCGTTGTCGGCGCGATCGCGCACCACCTCCATCTCGAACTCCTTCCAGCCCAGCAGCGACTCCTCGACCAGCACTTCGTGGGTGGGGGAGGCGGCCAGACCGTGGCGAATCAGCTCCACGTACTCCTCGCGGTTGTAGGCCACGCCGCCACCGGTGCCGCCGAGGGTGAAACTCGGGCGCAGGATGGCCGGAAAACCCACCTCATCGAGCACATCGAGGGCCTCTTCCAGCGAATGGGCGAAACCCGAACGCGGCAGACCGATGCCGATGCGGTGCATCGCCTCCTTGAACTGCATGCGGTCCTCGGCCTTGGCGATCGCCTGGCTGGAGGCGCCGATCAGCTCCACCCCGAACTCCTCGAGCACCCCGGCCTTGGCGAGCGCCATGGCGAGATTCAAGGCGGTCTGACCACCCATGGTGGGCAGCAGGGCATCGGGCCGCTCCTGGCGGATGATGCAGGTGAGGGAATCGACCGTCAGGGGTTCGACATAGGTGCGATCGGCCAACTCCGGATCGGTCATGATGGTGGCCGGATTGGAGTTGACCAGGATGACCTTGTACCCCTCCTCTTTCAGGGCCTTGCAGGCCTGCACCCCGGAGTAGTCGAACTCGCAGGCCTGACCGATGATGATCGGGCCGGCGCCGATGATGAGAATGCTCTGGATGTCCGTGCGTTTTGGCATGTTACACCATCAGCGCCGCGAATTGACGGAACAGATAATGGGCATCGTGTGGACCTGGGCTGGCCTCGGGATGGTACTGCACCGAAAAGACCGGTCGGGATTTGAGTCGCACCCCCTCGACGGTACCATCGAAGAGGGAGAGATGGGTCACCTCCAGGTCATTGGGCAGGCCGTCGGGTTCGACCACGAAGCCGTGATTCTGGGAGGTCACCTCGACCTGACCGGTGCGGAGATTCTTGACCGGATGGTTGCCACCGCGATGTCCGAATTTCAATTTGCGGGTCTTGGCGCCCAGGGCCAGGGAGAGCATCTGGTGACCGAGACAGATCCCGAAGATCGGCAGATCGGTTTCGAGCAGTTGGCGGATCACGGCGATGGCGTGATGGACCGCCTCCGGATCGCCGGGACCGTTGGAGAGGAACACCCCGTCCGGTTTTCGGGCCAGGATGTCATCGAGGGTGGCATCCCGGGGCAACACCTTGACGTGACACCCCACGGAGACCAATCCCCGCAGGATGTTGGTCTTGATGCCGAAGTCCAGGGCCACGACCCGTTTGGGCGCGAAGGTGTGTTCGGACCCTCCCCGATCGGTGGGGCTCCAGATATCCTTTTTCCAGGGGATCGGGCCATCGGTCCAGTCGTGGGGGGCCTCGCAGGTCACCTCCGGGGTGAGATCCATCCCGGCCAGGCCGGGCCAGGCACGCGCCTTGGCGACCAGGGAGGCGGTATCGAAGTCGAGGGTGGAGAGCACGCCGCGCAACGCGCCGTTTTCGCGCAGGTGGTTGACCAGACGCCGGGTATCGATCCCCTCGATGGCCGGCACGTCGTGCCGTTTGAGGAACTCCGGCAGCGACTCCCGGGCACGCCAGTTGGAGACGTTCCGGGAACACTCCTTGACCACGAAGCCGCGAATGTGGGGACGTTCGGACTCCATGTCCTCGGGGTTGACCCCCACGTTGCCGATCTGCGGCGCGGTCATGGTGACGATTTGACCCGCATAGGAGGGATCGGTGATGATCTCCTGATAGCCGGTCATGGAACTGTTGAAACAGACTTCGCCCACCTGCTCGCCGCCCGCGCCGAAGGATAAGCCATCGAAGCGTGTCCCATCCTCCAGCACCAGCACGGCCCGCCCGTTATCGTTTGCCATGCGACCATCCTTATCGTCGAGTAATCCCCAAACCATGATCCAGTCATCCAGAACGCGGCTGGAAAGGGAGCCCGCGCCCGTCATTCCGTGGAACGCCCTTCGAGAGGGTCCGCTTCAACCCCGGATCAATCCCCATTTATACTCCCGACGTGTTCCGAAAGTCAACGCAGGTGGACGCGACGCAAAAATCCCACTATGCTTTCTCGTAACCTTGCATGATGGCTGGAACCACGCACCTCCAAGCCGCGGGTGCTCCAAACCTTGGGGAGTTGCCCGTTCATTATGCCGGATTGGATGGCGCTTCGCGACCTTTTATTTCGACATCGGAGGCTGATTGCATGTCTTCAACCCGTTTTCGCCGCGTCATGACCATGACCGCACTCTCCGTGCTTTTCGCCTCCCCGGCCTTGGCGGACGGCTGGCTGGGAATCACGGTGCAACCCCCGGAAGGGGTGCGGATCGGTGAGATCTTCAAGGATGGACCGGCGGACAAGGCCGGCCTGACCCGCAACGACATCGTTTTGAAGGTGGATGGCAAGGGGATCGCCTCGACGCGGGATTTCCTCGCCCTGCTCGCCTCGGCCCAGCCCGGCAGGGAGATGACCCTGCTCGTGCAGCGCAAGGGGGAGGAGAAGGAGGTCAAGATCACCCCGGACGACAGCCGCGACCACCCCTCCAGCGGGCCGGACGGACGCGTCGAGGAGCCGCGCGCCTCGCAGACGACCCGCGAACGACCCCGCGCCGAAGCCCGGCAGGGCCAGCCTCCCCTCTCCCCGGAGATGGGCCGACCACCCCTGGAAGGGTATGCCATGCCCCTCTCCCCGGATGGCGCCCCGCCCATGGAGGAGATGGCGCCCCCCACGGTCCGGGAGATGCCCGCCGATCCCGCCGAACCGCCGGCCACCGTCTGGCTGGGGGTGGCTCCAGAGATGGCCCCCAATGGAGTCGCGGTCGCCCGCGTGGCCCCAGGCGGACCCGGCGAACGGGCCGGCCTGAAGATCGGCGATCAGATCATCTCGTTGAACGGTCAGTCGATCGGTTCCCCATGGGCCATGGCCAGGGTGCTGCGCGGGTTCAAGCCGGGGGATCTGGTCGAGATGACCATCCACCGCAAGGGACAATTGATCGACACCCAGGCACAACTGGCCGCCCCGCCCTCGGACCCGCCGTGATCCAGGCTGTTGCCACGATTGTGCACAATTTTTCTTGCGCAATAATTAATAAATTTTGCGCAAAAGCGGCTGCCAACACCCGATCAACGCCGCGAGGCCGTTGGTTTCATGCCGCATGACAACGTGACCAAAAAACTGGGAATACCATGCCCGCCATCAAAATAAAGACCGCCGAAGAGATCGCGTTGATGCGCGCCTCCTGCCGCCTGGCCGCCCTCACCTTGAAGATGATCGAACCGCACATCCAGCCCGGCGTCTCCACCCAGCAACTCAACGACCTCTGTCACGAGTTCCTGGTGGACAACAACGCCCGTCCCTCCCCACTCAACTATCGGGGCTTCCCGAAATCGATCTGCACCTCCATCAACCAGCAGGTGTGTCACGGCATCCCCGGTCCGCGCACCCTGCGTGACGGTGACATCGTCAACATCGATGTCACCGCCCACTTGAACGGTTTTCACGGCGACACCAACAAGACCTTTCACGTGGGCTCCCCCACCCCCAAGGCGGTGCGCCTGGTTCAGGTGGCCAAAAAATGTCTGGACGCGGGGATTCGGGTGATCCGCCCGAAAGGGCGCTTCGGCGACATCGGCGCGGCCATCGAGGTGTTGGCCTTGAAGAATCAGTGCTCGGTGGTGCGGGAGTATTGCGGCCACGGCATTGGTCGCGAGTTCCACGAAGAGCCCGCCGTGCTCCATTACGTCACGGACAGGAACGGTCGCAGACTCCTGCCCGGCGCGGAATTCAAACCCGGCATGATCTTCACCGTGGAACCGATGGTCAATCTCGGGAGCGCGGAGATCCGCGTCCTGCCCGACAAGTGGACCGTGGTCACCAAGGACCATTCCCTCTCGGCCCAGTTCGAACACACCATCCTGGTCACCGACACCGGCTTCGAGGTGTTGACCGATCTGGATGGGGAGTATACGACGGGGGATCTCTCCGTTCTGACGTAAACCCGGTCCATCCGCGCGCCAAAGGGAGAGAGGGAGGCAAACGACTTCCTCATCACCAGCCCCCTTGAGGACAATCCAGGCCAGATGCTTATCCTGGCGATGACGTTCCAGTCATCGATTGAGATCGGAAACGTCTTATTTGGGGGTCAGCACACAAAACATATTCAAACCGATCGGCAAGGGCATGTGGTTCTCTAGGCGCAAATAGGCTGAAATCCAGGGAACCAGCCAGGGAGATGGAACAACCGCCTCGAAAAAGGGCTGTGTTTTCTGCGCGCGGGCATTCCGCATCCACGACAGAATTCCCGGAAGATTGCAATAGCGCATGGCGTGAAGGGTCAATCCACTCTTTTCCGCCAACTCCCGCAGCATGGATTTGTCATAGCGTCGGTAGTGCCCCACCAGATGGTCACCAATATTGAACAATGATTGCATGGCCGGCAGGTAGAGAACTATTTTGCCTTGCGGTCTCAACAGTTGTTTCATTCCTTGCACAGCCGCCACATCGTCAGGGATATGCTCAAGACATGAAATAGAAATGATGGTGTCGAAATCGCGCGCGCGATTCGGAAAATGGGTTGGATCCATAAAATCCCCCTCCAGAATCGTGATATTTTGGCGTTCGGCGTAGCGTTGCCGAAACCAGGTCACGGTCGGACCATGTAAATCGATCGCCGTGTAGGCGCGAAACGGATAATGCTCGATCAACTGTTCAAGCAGCGCGCCCGTGCCCGGCCCGATCTCCAGCAGGTCATGACCCAAATAGGGCCGACACAGCTCCAGGATCCAACGGTTCAGAAAAGTCATCCCCTCGGTGTAGCGGACTTTCTGATCAAGATCGATCCCGGTTCCATACCGGTTGAACAACTCGGCTGGAAACTGACTGGATGTGGGCATGCGCGCCTCCCGACAGCAATGGACGAACCCTGAAAATTGCAAACCAGCGTTACGAGCATGGCATGAGCATGCGCGCTTCCCGACAGCAATGGACGAACCCTGAAAATCGTAAGGCCTCCAGCGGGATTGGCATGGCCATACACGACAAACGGGGCATGGTCACTCCTTTCGTCTCGGAACCCTGATCAACGCAGCACGACGAACCCCTCGTGACACGCGCCTCCTTCCGGACATCCCCCCTCCTCCACCCGCTCCACCCGCGCCGCCGGGGGTCCGACACGGCACCAATCCGCCAGGGCGCGCACCGCCGCCACCTCCCCGTGCATCTCCGCTTCCACCGTCCCGTCGCCCAGATTGCGCACCCAGCCGGAGACCCCCAGCTCCAGGGCTCTGCTTTTTGTCGATTCCCGGAACCAGACCCCTTGCACCCGTCCATGGATGCGCAGACGCAGACAGTTCGCGGACATCACGAATGGCCTCGTCACGTTTGATCGAGCAGTTTGCGGTTCATGCCACGATCAAAATTCAAGACATGCTGAAGCAGCGCGGCCACCCAGTCATACAGGGATTGGGCGGTTTTGTCCGGGTTGAAGATGGAGTCGCTCAACCAGATGGCTTCGAGCTGGGCTCGAAGCAGGAGGTGCTTGGTCCGATGCGCCTGGAAAATCTCCTCTCCGAGAGGCCGCCAGATCACCTCCTCTTCCCGAAAATGCCGATTGGTGTACTTGAACAGCTCATCGAACAGATCGCTCAAAACCAAAACCTGCTCCTCGGTGCCCAGGATCTGAAAAATGCGATTGGCGATTTGAAACAGGAATTGATGCTGTTCATCGATCACGCCGTTGCCGATCTCGTACTCGGCTTTCCATTCCACGCTCATCATGGGAGTGCTGTCCATCTGTCATGCTGGTAAAGGGAGATGCCTGCCGCGCAAGGAACCTGATTCCAACAAGGGGAGCCCCCTGCCTGGATGACCCACCGGCTAGCATAGCCGCAATCCGGTGTCGATTCCAGCCATCATGAAACGATCCGGTCCGGATTCCAAACGCTGGCGAGTCCGGAGAGCCCATCGGTCAATCGTTCATCGCCTTGATAATCTGATCCTTGGCCTGCTGGTAATCCTTCTGGATCTCCTGCATCAACTTTTCCGTGCTCGCCAACCGGCTCCAGGCCAACTCGACATCCGTCCCCTGGATCATCCGGGTCAGGTTCTGGATCTCATGCTCTTCGATATTGAGCAGATTCAACGCGGTGAAATCCCCCCGCAACACGGCCAGACGGTGGTCGCAGGTCTTCTCTTCGTCGTTCTCGCCACAGGTGCACGAAACCGTCAGATTCGATCCCTCGCGCCGGAGCAGAATGGTGAACGGATCCGAATCCGGCTCCTGGGCGAGCAACTCCAACTCCTGGATCGGACTGAGCAGCGCCTCGTAGGCCTCCACCGCCTTCTTGACGGTTGGGAACAGGTATCCGGGCTCGAGAATGTGGGGCAAGCCCATCCGTTCGAGCTGCCGACGAAACGGATAGGTGGTGTCGGCGATCTTCACCGCCACCCCCAGCGTATGGCTCTCGTGCAGGAACTCCGCGAACCGTTGCGCGGCGGTGATGTCCATGTCGGTGATCGCCTGGGCGTCAATGATCAGCCATTGAACCGGTACGTTGGCCGAGGTGATCAACTGCCGCAACCGATTGGTCACATGGCGGGCATTGGCATAGATCAACGGGGCGTAAAGCCGATAGACCAGCAATCCGTCGATGCTCTCCCCCTCCACGGATTCAACCCCGAAGTCCCGGAATTTACGGCCTGGTCCGGGCCGTTTGAGCACCGCGTCGCCAGGACGGGAGACCTCGACGATCAGACCGATGAGGGCAATCAACAGCCCCAGAATGATGCCGGGCACCACCCCGGAGATCAGAATGCCCAGGGTCACGGCCATGGAGATGGAAAATTCGAAGCGGTCCTGGCGGTAAAGATCGCGCAACGGAGCGATCTCCAGCATCCCCAAACCGGTGACAATCAGAATCGCACCCAAAGTCACCTTGGGCAGCATGGCGAGCAGGTCAGTCAAAAAGAGCAGAAACAGCAACAACCCCAAGGCGGCGACCAGTTGCGCCATCTGCGACTTGCCCCCGGCAGAATCGACGATCGAGGTGCGAGATTGACTGGCGGAGACCGGAAATCCGTTCAGAAGACTGGCGCTGATGTTGGCCATGCCCAACGCGCTCAACTCCTGGTTCGGATTGATCTGATAGCGGTGCTTGTCCGCGAAGACCTGAGCCAGCAGGATGCCGTCGGAGAAGGCCAGGAAGGCGATCGCCACGGCGGCGGGCACCAGCGCCGGGAGGTCGGACCAATAAAAAACCGGAATGGCGAGGGATGGCGCCCCTGCCGGGACGACCCCGACCAGGATCACGCCCATTTCGCCCAATCCGAGATAGCGGGCAGCCAGAATCCCCATCCCCGACACCACCAGGGCGCCGGGGAGCCATGGCAAATTGCGGGCGATC
>JADGAY010000311.1 GCA_015231775.1 Magnetococcales bacterium
GGGGGGGGGGGCGGGGGGCTTGGCCAAAGGGGGGGTGACGTTCAGCTTCACCGCGCCCGGCGTCTCCAGGCTCAACACCACCAGCTCGAAGAGCCGCTGGGTCCGTTGTCCGACCCCATCCTCCAGATGGATCCGCAGGGGATGGCGTCGTCCCCAGGCCGCCCCATCCCCCGGCACGAACGGCGCGCCGCCGCGCAAGGTCAACGTCGAACCCGGCGCGCTGGCCCATGGCCCGTCGCAGCCGTCCCCATCCGGGATCACCCCATCGGGATCGAAACGCAGCTTTGCCCGCAGCGCCCCGCCGGAAGCCAGGGCGCGACTCTCCACGCACCAGCGATGGGGCGGCGTTCCACCTTGGGCAGAAAAGGTCACGCTGCCGTAAGCGCGCTCCTCGAATCCCGCCGGCAGGCGATCCACCACCACGGAGAGCCCCTCCCCATCCGCCCGCTCCAGACAGCCGGCCACGGCCCGCAAGGCGTCGAGGCTGGCAAACTCCAGCAGATCATCCAGATCATCGGTGATGTCGTCCGGGGTGCCACCGGTATCGAAGGGGGGGTTGGCCAGGCGGGTCGCCACCTTCACCGCCCCCGGTCGCTTGTCCGGCTCTCCCTCGATCTGGTTGACCCGGCCATTGCGACCGTGACTCCAGAGCGCGAAGGCGATGTTGCCCCGCTCCTCCACAGCCAGGCGGGTGGTGGTGACCGCGCAGATGGCGTTGGGGGTGGTCAGGGCGGCGTCATGGGCGTACTGGATCGGATTCAGGAAGCCATCCAGGGGGCGGGGCAACAGGGTCGCAAGCTCCCCGGCATCCGGGAGTCTGGCCTGGGCCGCGACAAAACCGAGCAGGGCGTTGCGATCCGCCCGCAGCGCGGCCACGCTCTTTTCGCGGCCCACGCTCTCCAGATTGGGCCAGAGAAGCGTCAGGGTGGAGAGACTCACCCCGATGACCATCAGAAAGAGCGCCAGGCTGATCAGACTGAAACCGGCGGAGGGTTGCCGTCGCATGGCCGCCCCCGGCGCCTCAGGGCGCGACGAACAGGCTCAAACGCCTGCTGGTCCGGTGGGGCTGCCGATTGCCATCCTGGAGATGGACCACGAAATCATACGGACCACCCTGATCCGCCGCGACAAAGGGGGCCAGACCGTGAATGGTCAAGGTGTCGCCGCTCCCCCGGCTCTCCCCGCAGCCGTCAAAGGCCCCCGCGGGGGTCAGGTCACCATCGGCCTTGAAGGCGAGCTTGCCGGCGCGCTCCTGGTCCGGAAAGGCCACGCACCACCCATACGGCGGTTTGCCACCCTCCGGGGTCAGGGTCACCGTGCCGAAGGTGGCGCCGATGCGGGCCACCGGCAGGGCGCTCACCAGGATCGTCATCCCCTGACTGCCGCAGCCGGCGGCGGCCTGAAGCTCGGCCAGGGTGGCCCAGCCCACCAGATCGTCCGCCACGTTCTCGGCGTACAGCGGCACCGGGTAGGGGGTCGGGGTGTCGATGGGCCCCAGCGCTTTCTCGGGTCCGGTACGCCCGTCGTAGCCCCGGCTCCACACCACGAAGGCGACGTTGCTCACCTCGAAGTTCACGCTTCCGTCCGGCTTGAGCACCTGGACCGAGAGCGGGGTGTCATCCCGCCGACAGAGCCGGTCCACCGCCCCCAAGGCGGCGTCGAAGGCGTACTGCAACGGATTCAACTGGGCATCCTGGACCGCCCCCACCACCCCGGCGTGACGGATCTCCCGGGGCAGGCTCTTGTGGGCCCCGGCAAAGCCGATCAGGGTCTCCACCGCCTGCCGGACGATGGTTTCGTTCTTGTTCTTCAGGGCCTGGCGCATGGAAGGCTCGTAGACCCCAACCCCACCGGCGATGATCAGTCCGATGATGATCATGACGATGGAGAGTTCGATCAGGCTGAACCCCCTTTCTCTTGCCATCCCCCGTGCGTGGGTGGGGCGATGGATCGGGCGGGAGGTCGGATGGGGTGGGTGGGTGTCGATCATCATGGGTCACCCCGCCATGCTGTAGAGCGGCATGAACATGCCGACGAGCAGCAGCACGAACAGTCCCCCACCCAGCACCAGGGCGATCGGTTCGATGCTCTTGCCCAGGGTTTTCACCACGTCATCCAGGTGGCGGCCATACTCCTCGGCGGCGAAATCGAGCTGCACCGCCAGGGCGCCGCTCACCTCGCCGATGCCGATCATGCGCACCACGAAGGCGGGGAAGATCTTCGCCTCGGCAAACGAGGCGCGCAGTCCCAGACCGTTCAAGAGCCCCGCCCGCACCTCGCGCATCTTCTCCCGGTAGATCTCGTTGGTGAGCGACGCGCTGAGAATGTCGATGCTCTTGATCACATCCACCCCGGCGTTCAGCAGCAGACTGAAATAGGCGGTGATGAAAGCCAGGTTGGAGGCGTTGATGATCGTTTCGATGATCGGCAGTTTCAGCAGCAGCGCGTGCACCTGGCGCCGGAAGGGGAGCAGATGGCGCATGCCGCTCCGGAAGGCGATCACCCCGCCAAAAATGGTGAGAAGAATCATGCCGAACTGATTGCGCAGAAAATCCGCGGTGGCGATGATCCCTTGGGTGAGGGCGGGCAGCTCCTTGCCGGTGGCCTTGAGCAGCGGCAGCACCATCGGCACCACCGCATAGAGCCAGAAGGCCATGGCACCGAAGATCACCGTGAACATGATGGCCGGATACATCAGGGCCCCCTTGGTCTCGCGCACGATTTTGTCCACCTTGATCATG
>JADGAY010000312.1 GCA_015231775.1 Magnetococcales bacterium
AGCGATTTTTCGCGCCTTTTGCGAAAAATCGCGCAAGCGCGCGGTCTTATGTGCCGTGGGTCGTTGCCGCCTTTTGGCAACGACCCACGGCGAATCGCTCGCGGAAGGAGAGTCGCATCCGGCGACTTGGTTTTTCGGGCCATGTTCGCGGGATCGTTTTGCCAAAACCGCAAAACGATCCCGCAGCCAAGGCTGCGCGCAGCGTTTTTTCGCAAAAGGCGCGAAAAAACGCTTTTTTGAAGAGCGCGCTAAAATCAAAAACAAAATCAAAACCCTGGGAGAGGAATCTCCCAGACTCTCTCTTTTTTTTCAACGGTAAAGACGACTCATCACCAGCCGGGTACGCATTACAACGCCTTGCGGATGCGCCGCAGCGCATCCAGCTTGCCGACCTCGAAAACAGAGAGCAGACGGGCGTTCTCCGGGGTGGGCTGATGGTAGTAGGCACGCAGCAGACGCAACCGTTGCACCTCCGCCGGCGTGAGCGGTGGCTCCCAGGGGTGGATCACCAGCCAGTCGGCGGCAATGCGCACCAGCTTCTCTTGGAGCGGAAACTCCCGGAAGGAGAGAATCTTCCGTCCACCCGATCCCCAGATCCCCTGTGCGACGAACCGCTCCCCCCCGCCATCCGGGGAGACCCCGCCGCCACGCCAACCCACCCAGTTCAACGGACGGTCCGCGTCCCGATACCCCTCCCAATGGGCCACCCGATCCCCGACCGTGCGACCCGGAGAGTCCAACACAACCATTTTCTCTTGCAACCAGGCCACCAAAATTACATGATGGACGGCGCTGGCGCGGTTGGGGTCCAGGGTGACCAAGCGAAGATGTTTTTCCGGAAAGCCACTCTCCTCGAGCAACAACATCTTGGCGATGGCGTAATCCTCGCAGTCCCCGCCGTCGCGATAGGCATCCACCGGGGCCAGCCAGTCGTTCCGCGGATCGTCCTGGTAGCGGATGCGGCGGTTCACCCGCTCCTGCACCGCCTGCAAACGGTCCGGCACGGGCAGGGCCCGCACCTGGGCCAGATCCTCGGTCCACGCGGGGGGCTTGGCTTCGGCGTGCCGACGCAACACCCGCGCCAATTTTTCGCCGCGTCCCGTGTCGTCGGCACGAGTCGCGCTATCCTGGAAGAGCCGCGCAAGGGGTGCGTCGCGCTCCGGGTCGCGCGCCTCCGATGTCGGAAGCGGCAGCCCGGCGACGACCAGCAGTGCACAAACGACCGAACGCCACCCCATGGCTGTTTTCACCCGAACCCGAGGTTATCGCGATGAGCGCCCATTCCCACCCCGTCACCTTCCACCCGGAACCCCAACGTCCGAAACTGGGCGTGGGTCTCGGCTATACCGTCTCCCTGGAGTTCGAGGCGATCTCCCTGCCCCCCTTCAAGGATATCCTCGTCCTGGCCAAGAAGTGCCCGGTGGGGATGATCGGCATCAGCAAGTGTCTGGGACTGATCGCCCCGGACGGCTTCGAACTCCACGAGGTGGATGACCCGGTGAGTCGAGGCGATCTTGATCAACAAGCAGATCACCAGACGCCTGCCGTTGTCAACCGTGCTCGACATCCTGCGTGCCCGAGTCTTTCCCTGCATCTCGCGGGGGGAGTGGATGAGCATCGATTTTCATGTGCGTTTGCGTCACGACCGCATTGAGGGAACCTTGCTGCCCGATGACGACCATTGAGCCCTTGATCCGTTCCCATCCGTTCACGGTCGAACCCTACGCCGGGGTCGAGGTCGTGGAGGAGCTGTTGTTGAGTCAAGGTTTTCTGGTGGTGATGGACGGGGTGGCGTTCCAGGGGTTGCTGGTGGCCGATGACATCCTGGAGCGGCGTCATGGTCTGGTGATCGACTGCTTGCGTCCCAAGCCCGCCATTGGAGCCGGCGAGTCGTTGCGTCGCGCTTTCGCACTGATGAAGCGTCACCGTCTGCCCGTGTTGCCGGTGGTGGAGGGCGGACGTTTCATCGGCGTGGTGACCCAATCCGCCCTGTTGGAACATCTGGCCGAACGGGGGGACTCCTTCGAGCGACAGATCGCCGCCCATGCCCGGGAACTCTGGTCCCTCAACCAGTCGCTGACCGCCGAGATCGCGTTGCGCAAGCGCGCCGAGAACCGTGCCCAGGAGGCCAATCGGGCCAAAAGCCGCTTTCTGGCCGATGTCAGCCATGAAATCCGCACCCCCCTGCATGTGGTGGTCGGGCTCTGTCAGCGTCTCGGGGAGCAGGCGGCCCGGATCGACCCCGACGCGCTCACGGGTCAGTTGCGTCGCATTCAGGAGGCGGGGGAGCATCTGTTCGGCCTGGTGGAACGGATGCTCGATCTGGCGCGCATCGAGGCGGGTCTGGTGACGATCCGCCCTGAACCGCTGGAGCCGACCCGTTTCCTGGAGGGTCTGACGGCCTGGTTCGTGCCCGAGGCGCGCGCCAGGGGCAATCGATTGGAGTCGCGGGTGGACGCGGGGATCGGCACGGTGATGGCCGATCCGTTGCGTCTGCGTCAGGTGTTGTTCAACCTGTTGGCCAATGCCAACCGTCACACCGAACGGGGGGAGATCACCCTCGCGCTCTCTCTGGTGCGGGCGGACGCGGCGCGTCGGATGCTCCGTTTCGAGGTGGAGGATACCGGATGCGGCATCCCCGCCGAACGGATGGAGAGCCTGTTCGAACCGTTTATCCTGGGTGCCGGGGGGGCGGGACGCGCGGACGGGGGCCACGGGGTTGGGTTGGGCCTTAAGCCGCC
>JADGAY010000313.1 GCA_015231775.1 Magnetococcales bacterium
ATCGCGAAAAATCGTGTCAAGGATTTTTCGTAAGGCGGGGTGCTGAATAGTTACTCCCGTTTCAACGTGATCTCCCTGGTTTGGGAGAACGGCAAAAGGATCTCCCTGAATGCCATCGAGAGTTGGAAAGCCTGCATGGACAAATACGGCCCCAATCAACCTTGGATCACGAATCAAACAGCTCGTCCGTTTATGGACGAAGAATTCCCAACCTGGGCAGTGGAGTAACGACCATGACATTCGAAATCAAACCAGCCGTTCGAATATTTCAGCCCGTCCTGATCAGCTTTTGGGGCGGCTCTTCATCTGGCAAGACGTATTCCGCATTGCTTCTGGCGCGTGGCCTGGTGGGACCGCATGGCAAAATCGGCGTCATTGATACCGAAAACCGGCGCGCCTTGTTCTACGCCGGGAAAGTCGGTGGTCAATGGGATCATCTCGATTTCCAGCCTCCCTTCACGCCAGAACGGTATGTCGAGGCATTCAAGACGTTTGAGAATGCCGGTGGTTATAACTGCGTTATTATTGATTCTGCGTCCCACGTCTGGGAGGGAGAGGGCGGGATCCTCGATCAGGCTGACAAAAGCACCACCATTGGACTGTCCAAATGGGCCAAACCCAAGATGGCGTTGAAGCGGATGATCAACACCCTGTTGCGTTCTGGCTGTCACGTTATCTTCTGCCTGCGCGCCAAGATGGGTGTTGCCCAGGACGGACGCGGTCGCGATGCCAAGATTTACAGCAGCGGACTGGAACCGATCATGGAAAAGAATCTGATTTTCGAGATGACGGTATCGATCCTGTTTGGCCCGGACCACAAGCCCCTCTTTCAATCCGCCGGGGAACGGTATTTCGTCAACCCGATCATCCCGGCCATCAAAGCCCCGGAGGAAATTCTCAAGGCCATCCGTCCTGGTGAATACATCACCGAAGCCACGGGCAAAGCGATTGCCGATTGGCTCAATAGCGCCTCACGGGATGTGCCGGGCGAAGCCAGACGGGTGGCAGGCCGGGGATATGCGGCCTTCAAGGGGTGGTGGCCGACGCTCACCCCGGAGGAAAAGGCCTCTCTCCAGGATATCGTGCCTGAACTCCGGGAGATCGCAACCAAAGCGGATGAGGCTGCCATGGCGGAGGATGAGGATCCCCTGGTTGACGCTGGCGGATATCATGATGATGCTCCAACCGCCGACGATGGACAGAATGACGCCCTGTCCAACGGGTTCGAGAGCGTTCTGGCCCATGAACCGGAACTGCCCCCGGCATTTCAGCCTCAGGCCACGGCGCAGCCCCCCGCCGCCCAAACGACGATTCCTCTGGCCACGACCGCCACCCCGGTGCGTTTACCTCCGGCCCAGGCCACTGCTCAACCACCGGCCACCCAAACGGCACAGTCTGCCCAACGTGCGGCCACTCAACGATCTGCTTCTGCCGCATCAGCTGTGACGTCACCTCCACGGAGGGCCTCAGCAGCATCGGCCAAGCCAACTGCCCAAACAGCAGATCCCTCTGCCCCCAACCTGTTTTGAGGGAGATCTGACCATGGAGACCCTGACCCTCTCGATTGAAAATTTTGGTGGCATCACCTCGGCCACCCTGGAGATCCATCCCGGTCTCACCCTGGTGGCCGGGGCCAATGGCGCGAGCAAAACGACGGTGCTGCGCGCCATCGCCGCCTGCTCCAGGGCAGATACCGTGATCCCGATCACAAAAGATGGCCGGGATGTCCTCCTGAAAAAGGACTCCGGCCTGATGGTGCGGGGTAAATCCGGCTCGGCGACGCTGGTCGGGGCGCATGGCAGTCGCCGGGTGGTTTGGCCTGCCAATGGAGCCAAAGGAAATGGGCCGTTCGAACCGCCCCCATCCCGCATGGCGTTGGGGTTGATCGACTGGATGGCAATCCCCCAGGTGGAGAGGCTCAGACTGATGATGGATGCCTCCACCCTGGATCCGACCGCAACCACCGCAATCACCCGCGCGGACATGGATCAGGCGGTGGCCGTTGATCAGCTTGATCCGGCGATTGTGGATTGGACCTGGCAGGCCATCACCAACCATGGATTTGATGTCGCCCACGCCGAAGCCTCCAAAGCCATGACGGAATCCACCGGCAGTTGGAAGGCCACGACTCATGAGGCATTCGGCGAGGAGAAGGCCAAATCCTACCTGCCAACCGGGTGGGATCCGGATTTGGCAACCGCTGCCCAGGAGGATCTCCAACAGGCCATCCATCTGGCAAGAGCCTCTGTCGATCACGCCATTGCCAATCAGGCGGTGGACGCCGCCGAAACCGCCCGGGTGGGGACACTCGCTGGCGCGCCCCTGTCGGACATGGTGGGGCTGGAAAAAGAACTGACCTCGGCGCGTTCGTCCTATTCCGCAGAGATTGCTGATGCCCAACAGGCGTTGCTGAATCTGCAACAGGAGCCGCCGACAATCACCGAAGCCAAGCGATCTCTGGAGGCGGACACCCTTCGGGTCACCGATCTGCAAACCGAGATGACGGCGATGCAGTCCGGTGTCCTCAGGGTGAATGGTGCCTGTCCATGGTGTGAGCAGTCCGTGTTCATCACCGATGGCGGTCCGGTGCAAGGAACCCACCGATATCACCTGAACAAACCGGCTGGCACCCAATTGGATCAGGCGCGGGTCGATACGATCAACAAACAGATCGCCGCCCTGCGCCAGGGGATCGAGAAATCCAATGCCACTGTTGCCGCTCACG
>JADGAY010000314.1 GCA_015231775.1 Magnetococcales bacterium
GAGGCGGTTCAAACTAATATAAAAATTATGAAAAAATTAATTATAATAAATATGTGTTTCTTTCATGTTTTCTAATGCGCATCTTATCTTTCTGCCACACGATAATCACGCAAACGGATTCCCCCCACAGGTTGAGTCCTTTGCCGTAGACCCGGATACCTTGCACGGGGAGCGCCAGAGCCCATCGTCAGGAGACGACTGCAATGGCGAGGCAGAATATGGCGGCGAACCCACTTGAGCCTGCTTGATGTCGGTGAAGTGATGGGATTCCCGCTTGCGCCGTCGGTGCGCATCACCAAAGGGATCGGATCTGGATTGTTGCCTACCCTAACCGCGACCGATGCGAACGGGAGAACGTGGCACGGTGGGCCGCGTGGCGAGACATCTCTGGCCTTGCTGGGGGTGCTACGCCTTTTACCAACGCTCTGCGCCAGCGACTATCGAGCCGGATATCGCTCGGATTCGACTCGCGGCAATCTGCAACGATCGAAGAGAGCCAAGCCCTTGCGCGATCTGATCGCCCCAGGTGGACAGATCAACCCGCAGTGGGCGCTTTGGTTCATAGGCTTCCCAGAAAACTGGCTGGGTACCGCATTAAATCAATCCGAGCCCTCGGCAATTCCGTTGTCCCGCAGCTCGTGCGACTGATCGGTGAGAGTATTCTGGATGCATGGAAATGTGCGCCGGTAACGATGCTTGCATGGTCCAAACAAGTCGTAATTTATGTTGTTTTTATTTCTTATGAATTATTTTTCCAACTTCAACATAATTTTTACTGTTTTATAAATCCATCTGGCGCGATTTCTAAATCCATCTGGCGCGATACATTGGGCAAAAGTCTCACACAGAGTCTCACACATCCATCGGCGCACATAAAAAAAGCGGTACCGCTGTCACGGTAACCGCTTGATTTGTAAAGAGAATTTTGGTAGCGAGGGGCGGACTTGAACCGCCGACACACGGATTATGAATCCGCATTTTGATGTTTCATCACCCCTACCCTGTTTAGCGCAATCGAATATTTCTAGTGACTTAACACGCATAGTTTGCTACCATACCCCCATAATATACTCCATTCCGTGGTGACTCATTGGTGACTCAAAAAATCGATGTTTGCGGGGACTGAAAGATTGACCAATCCGCGCACCTCGATTGAGTCACCAATAGCAACATCAAATGGTTGTCAGGCATCAACCCGGTAATGCGGATTTTCTGGAGGGTGACATGAAGCTGACCCAATCGGCCATAGACAGTTTTATCTACGAAGGCGCGGACAACTCCCGTGATGTGCGGTGGGATGATGCAATCCCCGGCTTCGGGATTCGCATTTATCCCTCTGGCAAAAAGGCATTCGTCATCTCGTATCGCCAATTTGGACGGAAGCGGATGATGACCTTGGGCAACTACGGCGTGCTAACCTTGAAGCAGGCGCAAGCCAAGGCACGCGAAGAACTGGTTAAAGTAACCGAGGGCGAAGACCCTCTGGAGGCCAAGAGGCAGCAAGCGCACGGCACCACTGTTGCGGACCTGTGCACGGTCTATTGGGAGAAGCACGGACAGTTGAAGCGGTCATCACGAGACGACCGACGACATATCGACTTATATCTCCTGCCGCATTTTGGGTCACGGCAGGTGAAGAGTATCACCCGATCCGACATTGCCCGCTTGCACGGGGAGATCAGCAAGAAGGCGCCGATTCAGGCGAACCGGGTATTGAGTCTTGTGAGTCGCATGTTTAAACTCGCGCAAGTGTGGGGCATGCTCGACGAAGGCGCACCGAACCCTGTATTTGGCATCCCGAAAAACCCAGAGTGTGTTCGTGATCGGTGGGTGACTTCCGACGAACTACCCCGGCTGGCACAAGCCATCGATGAATCCGACAACCTTTATGCGCGGGCTGCGTTGTGGTTGTACCTCCTGCTTGGAGTCCGAAAGATGGAATTGCTGGCCGCCAAATGGGAGCACATCGACTGGACCAGGAAAGAACTACGCATCCCAGAGACCAAGGCCGGCAGAGTGCACTACATCCCTCTCACCCCCTCTGCCGTGGCGATTCTAGAAAATCTGCCACGGGAGGATGGGAACCCGTACATCCTTCCAGGAAGAGTTCCAGGGCAACACCTGGTCAACATCTTCAAACCCTGGAACAGGGTACGGCAGGCAGCAGGAGTGGCGGATGTTCGCCTTCATGATCTGCGACGAACCGTAGGGTCATGGTTGGCGCAATCCGGCAACAGCCTTCACCTGATCGGACGCGTACTAAATCATAGCAACACATCCACGACTCAGATTTACGCCCGCTTTGGACAAGATACCGTGAGGGCTGCCTTGGAGTCTCACGACAAGCAAATCATGGCCGTAGCAAGGGGGGAGTCGGCAGACGTAGTAAACCTACCCACCCATCGAACAAACTTGGATAGCAGCCTATTACAATCACAAACGAGATAGGAATACACAGGAGATCCATACATGTCAACTCCCGATTGGTTACCAAACTGGCGCAATCCATCAGAATATCCTGGACCCAAGAGTCCAATAAAAGTATTTGCGTGGGAGTTTCTTCGTCGAAATCAAAAATATCAGGTAGAATACAATGAAATTGTTAAAGAAATTCACAAGACCACTCCTGAAAATATTGTAGATTTTATAATGAAAAAAAGTAACCGTTCAGCCCAGTAAAGTGCTTCAGGCGATCAGAAATATCAAAACAG
>JADGAY010000072.1:0-9478 GCA_015231775.1 Magnetococcales bacterium
GCAGCCGTCAGGACACCTCCGGTCAACGACGCCGTGGTGTTGTCCTTCACCGTGGTGCCTTGGACCGTACCGGTCGCCGTGACCGCACCACCCATGATGGTGGTCGTGTTGTTAGACGTGCCAACCGTCGCTTGGTTCGACGCCGTCACGTTCTGCGCCGCAACCGTGCCGGTCGCCGTGACCTCGCCACCCGTGACGGTGGTCCTATTGCCGGCCGAGCCAACCGCCACCGTGTCGGACGCGTTCACGGTTGCAGCCGTCAGGACACCTCCGGTCAACGACGCCGTGGTGTTGTCCTTCACCGTGGCGCCTTGGACCGTACCGATCGCCGTCAGACTGGCTCCCGCGATCGCCCCACCCGTGATGGTGGTCGTGTCTCCAAGGGTGCCCGAAGCGACCGTCACCTTGCTGGCGGTATCGGCGGCGGTATCCACCCGTTCTCTCACCTTGGTGAGCACATCACTTGCCGACTTGGAGGCAACCGTGTCGCCGTTGCCATTCGCACCACCATTCATATTAGCGATCGAATCACCAGCCGCCTTGAAGTCGGCCAGAAGGTTGACACGGTTGAACGCCTCGGTCGCGATGATGTTGGCGTTGCCGGCCGAATAGAAGGTGCTGCTCGTGCCATCCGGACCCACGCCGGCGAAGAACTCGCCCGCGGACCAGGTGGCATCATTGGCGGTCGCGCTCGAAAGCGGGTTGAAGGTGATCCCGGTGGTGGAGTTGTACCAGCTCGAATTGCTCGGACCATTGATGAGTTGCGCTATATACTTGGAGACTGTATTCGTCGTGTCGAAGAAGTTGGAGCCAAGGGTCTGCTCCAGGATGTCCACGCGCTTGGAGAGACTGACAAAGAAATCCGCGACCTCATTGATCAGTGCCGTATTCTTGGCATACAGATGGCCGGCGGCGGTGAAATAGCCCGTGGCGGAATCAGCCGGATCCAGGCCCTTGGCCACAACCGTCCCATCGGAAACATTCAGCGCATCAGCTCCATCCACTTTGATCTTGATGAATTTGCTGCTGTATTCCGTGGTGGTCAGGCTGTGCCCATTCCCGACCTTTTCAATATAAAGGGCTGGGATGGCCACACGATTGCCGCCTGTGCTCAGATCACCCAGGTTGACGTTGAAGGTATCCGAGGAAGCGGTCAAGGTTGATTCCCAGTCCACCTTGATGGCACTGTTGCCCGTCCCGGAACCCACCATGCCCTGGGCGGTCAGGTTAAAACTTTCAGCCTTCAGGAACCCATCGTTACCGGAAAGAATGCTGCCGGACGATTTTCCTGAGGTGATGGTGATATCTTTGAGATACTTAAGATTGACACTGCCGTAGTTGGCCGAGGTCAAGTTATCATTGTAATTGATAGTCCCCGTGTTGTCAGTCGCGGCGATGAAGCCATTCAGGGTGATATTATTGCCCGAATTGGAGATATAAACCGAACGGGTGGTGGTGGTACCTGCCGCGACGGTATCCTTGATCAAAATGTTGTCAACCGTCATGGCCAGTGCTGCCGCCGTTCCGGTATTGACGATATGCACATCGCCGTCGGTGGCATACGAATCGGTGATGGCCGAGGTGACCAGATGGTCCAACGTGACCGAGCCACCGCTGGCAAAGGCGACCGAAGCAGCCGTCACGCTGGTGGCGGTGCTGTCGCTGATGTTGCCCGTGGCGGTCAGGGTCAACGTTCCCAGACCGGTCGTCGTGGTACCCGCGATCGCCATGTCGCCGGTTTCGCTGATCGAGGCATTTTGACCGCCCGTGCTAATGGTCCAACTGGTCGCGGTATTACCCCCGGTATCCAAGGTAATCGCACCACCAACACCATTGCTCGTGTTCAGCGTCACCACCCCGGCACTGATGGCATTCGCGGTCTGGGTCAAGGCGCCCCCACCCAATGTGGTCAGGGTCAACGCGCCCGAAGTCACGCCATCCAGTTGCATGGCACCGTTTTCCTGAATCTGAACGGCACCCGTGCCGGCATTGATCGCCCAAGCGCCCGTGAGCGCATTGGTGGTGGAGGTGTTCAATGTGATGGCGCTGCTGCTGGCCGACGTATCCACACTCGCGGAACCGGCGGAAATGGCCGCCGCCGACTGTGTAATGGCTGCCGCGCCCGCGGTCGTGCTCGTAGTCTTGAGGGTCAAGGCACCGCCGGTGGTGATGCCATCGATGTACATGGCACTGTTTTCATGGAGCGTCACAGCGTTCGCACCCGTCCCGGCATTGACCGACCAACCGCCGACACCCACGACGTTGCTATCGTTGTTCAACAAAACCTGGGAACCGGCACCGGCATTGGTCGTCGAGTTCACGACGGTCACCGTTCCGGCATCGATCTTGGTCGAGGCCCCGGAGGTGTCCTGAGTGATGGCGCCATCCGTGTTGGTCAGGGTCAACGTGCTCGTGGTCGTCACACCCTTGATCAGCATGTCACCAGAGGTCTGGGTCACGGCGATGGCGCCAGCGCCGGCTGTGAGAACCAAGGAGTCAAATTTCGTCGAACCACCACCCCCGGCATTGACGGTGATGGTGCCACCTTGGCTCGTGAGCGTGGTCGCGCCAACATTGATCGTAGCAGTCGCCAAATCGGTGATGGTGCTGGCGTTATTGGCTGCATTGGTGATCCGGGCGATCAACGTACCCTTGGCGCCCAAGGCACCACCCGTGGTGTTGATCGACCCAATGGTCACGGATCCAACCGCGCCAACCGCCTCCATGATCACGTTACCGCCACTGGTGGCAATCGTTCCCGCGGTACTGCTGACGTTGGCCCCGGAAGTCAGGGTGACGTCAGCTCCAGCGGTGGTGATCCCGGCGCTGGAGGTCAAATTGAACCCGGTATCCGTGGTCATGGTCACGGCGCCCGTTCCACCCGTGGTGGAGATGGCCGCGCCGTGGGTGATGGCACCATTCGTGGCATCGAAGGTCACCGCGCCGCCACCGGTGGTGATCGTTTGGGTCTGAGAAATCAAACCACCCGTCGAGGTCAACGTCACCGCACCGCCCGAGGTGGCGATGGCGCCGCCATCGGCCACGGAAAGACCACGGATGCTCACGATACCATTCGCAGTGGTGATCCCCGCCGTGATCGCAGCCGCACCGGCGGTATCCAAATCCACACCACCGCTGCCGGTGGCGATCGTTGCATTGACGTTGATGGCGCTGCCCAATCCCGTCGAATCCATGGTCACGCCAGCCGTGCCGCCACCACCTGAAACATTGATGGTGCCATCCTGGGTGATGGCCCCAGCCGTGGCCGTGATGGCCACATTCCCGCCCGTGGTAGAAATGGCGGCATTGGTCTGCACCGCGCCGCTGGTATTCTCCACGGTCACGGAACCAGCCGCCGTGGTGATGGCGGCCAGTTGCATGCCAGTCACATCCGTTTCCTTGATCGACACCGTGCCGGCACCACTGGTGGTGGCGGCCCAGTTGCCCGTCAGCACGTTCGCATTGTTCAGAGTGATGTTTCCGCTACCTGTCGAGGTGTCCAAGGTCACATTGCTAGCGGCGATGGTACCGCTGCTTTGGGTGATATCACCGCTCAGCGCCGTCAGATTGGCAATGCCCGAAGTCAGCCCCTTGATATCCATGCCATTGATTTCGACCAAGGTAACCGTCCCGCCAGCAACCCCGGTATTGACGTTCCAACTCGCGACATTGTTGACGGTGTTGTTCAGGGTGACCGTTTGGACGTTAGCGGCGGAGGTATTGATGGTCACCGCACCCGCGATGATCTTGTCAGTGGCGACGTTTGTACTGGCCTGGGTGATGGTGCCTTTGGTGGGGGTCGTATCGGTGGTGGTCAGGCTCAAGGCACCTGGGGTCTGTCCGACGCCGTAGGCGGCAGAGGCATTGATCCCGGCAATCACCATGTTGCCGCTGGTTTGCGTCACGGTGATCGCCTTGGTCATGGCGGTCAAATCGAGAGAGCCGAAGCTCGTGACCGCGTTGGTGCCATTGTCGTTCAGGGTGATCACGCCATCATTGGTGGTCGCCTTGAGTTTACCCGCCACGCTGATATCACCCTGGGCACCAAGATTCGACGTATTGGTGATCGAAACGGCGGAGGCCGTCGTCTCCAGGGTGGCCGTACCACCCACAGACGTATTCTGCAGGTTGTCGATCACCATGGCGCCGCTCGACTGTTTCACTGTGATGGAACCGCCGCCGGCGGTCAGATCCAGGGAACCGAAACCGGTGGTGACACCCGAGCCCGTATTCGAAACCAAGTTGATATCACCGTTGGCGCCGGCGGTCACCGCCTGGAGCTGACCGGTGACGCTGATGCTACCAGTGTTGGTGATATCATTGCCCGAGGCCACGGTCAACGAGGCCGCCGCCGCACCGGTTTTGATGGTGGACAGATTGGCGATATCCATGTTGCCGCTGCTCTGATCCACGGTGATAGCGGCGTTGCCGGCATCCAGATCCAGTTTTCCGAAACTGGTCGTGGCTTGTCCACCGTTTCGATTCAACGTGATGGCCGCGCCATGGGTGGTGACTTTGAGTTTGTTGGTGACGCTGATGTCACCTTGGGCACCGGTGGAAGAGGTGTTGATCACCGATCCCAGAAGTGCCTCCAGGGTTACTGCCGTGGAGGCCGCTCCGGCATTGTTCTGGAGATTGTCGATCACCATGTTGCCATTGGTCTGCCCAACGGTGATGGTACCGGTTCCGGAGGCAAGATCCAGAGAGCCGAAATTCAAGGTTGTCCCTGCGGTCAGATCAATCGTACCACTTCCAGCAGTGGTATCGACTTTTAGTTGTCCGCCCACGATCATATTGCCGGCGCTCGACACACCTCCCAACAAGGTGGTCAGTGAGGCCGTGCCCGAAGCTGTCGCCATTCCGGCGATAACCATGGCATCCGCCTCGCGGAGGGTCACATTGCCACCGTTGGTGGTGACATTCCAGCTTTCCACTGAGTTGGAGGCATTGTCCAGTGTGACCAGCTTGGTCGCGGTGTTCGAGGTGTTGATCGTCACATCACCGGAGATGATCTTATTGGCGGCCGCGCCACCCACGCCGCCGTTCTGGGTGATGGTGCCGCTGTTGGTGGTCAGGCTCAACAACCCAAGACCATTATTGATCCCAGCCACCACCATGTCGCCGCTGGTCTGCTTGATCGTGACACCGGCATCTCCATTGGTGTTCAACGTCAACGATTGGAAGGTAGTGGTAGCACTGTTGGTGTTATCCAGAATGATCCCACCCCCCTCAGTGGTCACCTTGAGATTGCCGCCGACATTGATCGCGCCAGAGGTGTTGGTCACGGTGGCGGAGGCCAACAAGGAGGTCAGATCCGCAGCCCCGCCTGTTGACAGCGCATTGATAATCATGGCGCTGTCTTCGACCACCGTGATCGCGCCACCGTTGGCGGAACTCAAACTGACGGAGCCAAAATTGACCGTATCAGTGGCGCCATTGGTGCCCAGGGTGATGGCGCTCGTCCCGGCAGCGGGCCCCGTGCTCGCAATCGTGGCCAGACCGCCCACGCTGATGGTCGTAGCCGCCGAACTGTCATTGGTGATGTTGCCTGCGGCGGAGAGGGTCAAGGAATCCGTCACCGAGACGTTGCCCAGAGCCAGGACACCCGTGGCGGTGACATAGGCATCGCCGCTGGCGTCATTCGCGGTAAGGACCAGCCTGGTACCGGGAGTCACGCTGATGGCATTCCCTCCCCCCGACGCGCCGATGTTCTTGGCGGACAGGGTCAATATGGCGCCACTGAGCGTGTTTCCACCGCCGGTGATGTCTCCCGCCGCCGTCACGGTGACATTCTTCAATGCCCAGGTCGCAATCGCGCCGCCAAGGCTGATATCCCCGTTCCCAGCCGTGGTATCGGATGCCGTGATGGCAATATGGTTGCTGTTCTTGATGGCAGCCAACTCGGAGACATTCAAGGCATTGGCCGCGGGCGCGCCACCGGCAGCACCCAGGGAGAGATCGCCCTCCGTATCGGTCAACCGCACGGTACCGTTCTCGCCAGAGGTCGCCACGCCAATAACACCCGCGCCGGACAAGGTAAATTCCGGCGCGGAGATGACCACATCGCTGGCATTACCCGAGTCAATGGCCTTGCCGTTGTTGTTGAAGGTGGTGCCGGTGGCGGTCAGTTTCAAGGTGACGCCGGTACCGGCAACATTGGTATATAGATCGTTGGCCAGGGTCCACGACTGATCCGTCGAGATATGTACCCCCTCGTAGGGGGAGCCAACGGCGGAATCCGCATTCAACGCCCCACCCGCCACATCCCGGATCACCAGAGAACTCTCCTGCGACACCTTGATGGGGAAATCGGAAGCACCGAGTGCCGTGGCGTCCGTGGTCGCGCCCGTGACGCCATAAATCTTGACCTGATCCGCGATCAGGTTATTGTTATTCGCGTCCGCAGTGGTCACATCCTTGTCCAGAATCAAACTAATGATGTCACCACCACTCACGGTGGTATTGCGTACCCGAACCGTACCTAGACTCAGATTGCTATTGTAGGAGCGTAGATAGATATCACCATTATTGCCTGCATTCTTGCCTGAGGTGATGTTGACCACTCCCGAGGCCGTGATGTCGAGATCGAACAGCCCCGCCGCACCCACCTTGCCATCGGCATTGATGGTGAGGGTCGAGGCTGTGATGTCGGCAGCCGTGGTTCCGAAGGCGGCGTCCTGGGCTGCGCTGACGTCACCGGTCACCGTGGCCGCGAAGGCGCGATTGACCGTGCCATCATTGACCGTGATCGCACCACCGGTGATGGCCAGGGAGCCGCCATACAGGGTGAGATTAGGCTTGGAGGTGATATCGTCGGAAATCGTGATGGCGCCGGTGCTCACACCGTTGCCAAGGATGGCGGCACCAATCGTCAGAGTACCCGTACCACCGGCGGCGGACCCGAAGACCGCGATCTCGGCGGCGGTCAGGCCGAAGGTTCCAGCGGTTTTGACTCCCGTGCCCAGATCGATGGCATTACCCGTGGTCTTGGCGCTGAGCGAAGCCGTGCCCGCATTATCCAGCGTGATGAGTGACCAGGTCGGATGAAGGGTGTTGAAATCGGAAGCGTTGGTGATCGTCACCGTGTCCGAAACGATGTTCAGATTTCCGAGCTTGATACCATCCTGCGTGTTCGTATCGATCAGGACAACCTGATTGGGACCGGTAGACAGACTCAAGGTGGAGCCACGGGATATGCCGTAATCGAACGTGCCATCCACGGTGATCTGGGCGTCGTTGGTGATGCTGATGGTCGCTCCGCCACTCTTGGTGGTGGAACTGGTGTTGAGTTTCAAGGCACCGGTGTTGTTGATCGTGGTGTTGCCCGCGCCATCCAAAAGCAGGTTGTTGACGTCGGTGTTGATGTTGGTCAACGCATTGGTGGTGGCGTTGCTGATCACCAGGGTATTGGCGGTCGCATCAACATTGCTGTTGTTGGTGTTGCCCTTGTAACCCTGGAAAGTTCCAGTCCCGGAGGCATTGCCGCCCTGGTTGCCCAGGATCACACGATCCGCCTTCACCAGATCGAGTTTGACCGTGTTGCCATCGACCGCATTGATGTAGACGTCGCTATTGGTCGAACCACTACCGCTGTTATCGGTCGCCTTGAAGACGGGCACATTGCCGGTGGCGCTAATATTCAGACCATTGCTCTCCGCGGTTCCGACATGCGAGGTGGTCTTGATCACGGTGGAGTTCGCGGTAATCTTTTTGGTGCTTCCCTGAGTCAGCACGCCACCGGCGGTGATGATGACCGTACCTGTTCCCGCGTTGACATCTCCCAAATTGGTCGTCTGCCCGACAACGGTACGCAGACCGATGTTGCCACCTCCTTCCGCCGTGGCCGTCAGGATGCCGGTGCTCTGCAATTTGCTGACAGACCCCACCTCGATCACATTACCTGATGTGGCATAGCCGGTCAGGGAGTAGTTCTTCGCCTTGATGGTCCCTGCGGAATCGGCGGCCCCCGCCGCGTCTTCGATGGTCCCGGAACCGGTATCGCCGACATTCAGTTTGATGACGCCATCGGCACGGATGACCAGATCACCACCCGACAGATCGAGATTTTTGCTGATCGCGACATTCTTGCCATTGGCACTGGTCGGCGTGCTGAATGTGCCCATGTTGAAATCGGGCGAAGAGGCACTCAACGTTGTGTTGCCAGTGGCAAGGTTAAGATTAATGACACCCGCATCGGAGTCCTTGGTATACAAGCCCAGGGTGGTATTCGTCGAAACACTCGAGGTATTGGTGAAGGCAATACCGTTCGGGTTCACGATGATCACATTGGCCGGACCGAGGGTGTTGATCGTACCGGCGATGGTGGTGGGCGTATTACTGCCACTGATCACGTTGAGGAGGGTGAGACTGGCTCCGGTGCCGGTGATGTTCAGCGTATTGCCGCTGGTGATGTCAAAACCGGTACTTCCCGTTCCCGTGGCGTTACTCCAGTTGATGAGCGCCTGGGTGTTGTTACCCAGAGACAGGGTATTGATCGCCCCTGTTGACCCATTACCCACGACAGAGTTGTTATAGGTGATCCAATCCGTGTTCTGATCTGTTTTGATCCTGAGAATATCGTTCGCTTTCGGCAGGCCATTGACATTCGCTGTTATGTTGGCATTAACGGTCGTGGTATCGCACGTGGAGCAGGCAGGGGGAGGAGCTGCCCAACCCGGAGCGGCTGATCCATACACGGCCATCATCGCCGCAAGGGAGAGCACGCGCTGTCCCGTCCGTTTTTCGCGAACCAGCTTTGAGGATTGGACTTTCACGGATCTCGTTTGCGCGGTATGCATCTCATGCCTCCAGACAGGATGTTTTTTTCTGAACCATCCACGCGACGAATCGTCGTCTTGGCGCGGGGTTCGAAGGATCTCTTTTTATTAAGGATATGCGACGCTTGATCAGGTTTGGCGATTTCAGGTGACCGGGACCGACGGAAGCGGGATGAACGGTCATTTAAACACAAAAAAATCGTTAAAGAGTATACACGAATACCTGTTACAAAGCAAACGAAAAGCACCCTTCACGGGCGTTTCGTTGCCATCTCGACTTATATCGGTCGTTTTGACAGAGAACTTGAGCGTCAAAATGAGAACCAGTCACACGGACGCGACGGGAAAATCATGCAAGGAATACACCAAGGATTTCGAAAGAAAATAGCAAAATTTGCAAATCCGGGGGAAGCGACAGCAGGAACGAACCTTCACCAGAGCCACGAATGGAAGAATGCACTTCAGGCTTGAATCAAGACGAGCACAAAAAGAACAAGGGAGGGGCGAACCCCTCCCCCGGTCCGAAATGAACCTACTTCTTCTCTTCCTTGGCAGCAGGAGCAGCCGGCGCGGCGGGCGGATAACCCCAGGCCGGAGCGCCCCAGCCTGGACCATAGCCCCAACCCGGACCATAGCCGTAACCGGGATACCAGCCGTTGTTCCAGCCGTTGTTCCAGCCGTTGTTCCAGCCGTTGTTCCAG
>JADGAY010000072.1:9578-16987 GCA_015231775.1 Magnetococcales bacterium
CCAGCCGTTGTTCCAGCCGTTGTTCCAGCCGTTGTTCCAGCCGTTGTTCCAGTCGTTGTTCCAATTGTTGTTGCCGGAACCGGCGACGTCGCCGCCCATGTTGAAACCGAAATTGCCCGAGGCGCGACCATTGCCGTTGTTGGCCCAGTTGTTACCCCAGTTGTTGTTCCAGTTATCGTTCCAGTTGTTGTAGTTGTTGCCCCAACCCGGACCATTGCCCCAACCCGGACCACCCCACCAGGCCGACGCATCGCCCGTGGACAGCAGGGCAGCACCCCCCAGCAGAGTCGCCAGGGCCATCAAACGCAAACTTTTTTTCATCGTGAATTCCTCCTCATGGTTTACCTAGCCGAATATGTACCTTGCCAACATACCTTAGACGACCAGCGGGTATCGGTCATTCTCCCCATGACGACGCATTACTTTCCCGCAGCATGGACACTTTAACCCGATCTGAATTGGCAAGTAAATTAAAAAAATTTCACGCACACCACCCCTTGACGCGGGAACGCGGATCGTTTTGAAAATATCAAAGAACTTGCAGGCCTATAGGTTATATTTAAAAATATCATCACTTCCCACTCGGAGTCTCCCAAGCATGCCCAGGATCTCTTCAACCCGGCTCCCCTACGCGGGACGAAACGTGCACGATGGGGGGAGAACCCCGTCAGCCCCCGACCGTCAACCACCCCTCGGAAGCCCCACGGTCAAACCCGCCTGGAGCATCGCGCTGGCGTGGATGATCCTTCTGCTCGCCTCCGGATTGGTTCAAGCGCGGGAGTTCGGCGATTATGACGTACCGGTCCAACCCGCCGAGGTCTTCCCGGACGCGGACCGCTTCGATCCCTTGAGCGGCACACCGAAGAGCGCGGTCGCCTACAAGAACAATCAACCGGTGGGACACGTTTTCCAGACCAGCGACATCGGCTATTCCGGCAAACCGATCGAGATCCTGGCCGGGGTCAACACCGAGGGGATCATCACCGGCGCCAAGGTGATGAAACATGCCGAACCGATCCTGCTGATCGGGATCCCGGAGCAGAAACTGTTCGATTTCGTCAACCGGTATGTGGGACGCGATCCGGTCAAGGAGTCCGAATCCGCCGGCAAGCAGGCCATCGACGCCATCAGCGGGGCCACGGTGACCGCCATCGTCATCAACGACGGCATCCTGCGCTCGGCGCGCAAGATCATGCGTGGCGGACAGATCGAAACCCCGACCGTCAAGACCACCCTGGTCGAGCCCCCCTTCAAAGCCTCGGACTGGAACAGCCTGCTCGGCGACGGCTCGGTGCGCCGCATGACCCTCAACCACGGGGATGTGGACGGAGCCTTCGCCAAACTCGGCGCCCCCTCCGGCGAACCCTACGTCAAGGTGATGCCCCCGGAGACCCTTTTCATCGATCTGCACATCGCCCTGGTCACCCCGGAGGCGATCGGCAAAAATCTCCTGGGCGAGGCCGAATTCGCCAACATGCGCGAATGGCTCGCCCCCGGTCAGCAGGCCCTGCTGATCGTCGCCAACGGCTCCTACTCCTATCGCGGCTCGGGATTCGTGCGCGGCGGCATCTTCGACCGCTTCAAGATCAACCAGGACGGCTCCAGCATTCTCCTGCACGACTACCAGTACCGCCGTCTGCGCGATCTCGGACCCGACATGCCGACCTTCGAGGAGATCGGTCTGTTCAAGATGCCGGAGAACTTCGATGCCACCCGTCCCTGGGCGCTCGAACTGCTCGCCCAACGCCCGACCGGGCCGATCGAGAAGATCTTCACCAGTTTTCTCGTCTCGTACACGCTCCCCGAGCGGTTTATCCTGCGTCAGGCCATAACCCCGCTCTCGGGCGCCACGACGGCCACCCAAAACTCGACTGCCGACGATGATGGCTCCCCGCCCCTGTGGCAACGGATCTGGAAGGATCGCACCGCCGACGTGCTCGTGCTCTCGGTTTCCCTCGCCTTCTTGACGATGATCTTCTTCTTCCAGGAACTCCTGGTCACCCGTCCGCGTCTGGTGGCCTGGCTGCGCCGCGGTTTCCTGCTCTTCTCGGTGGTTTTCATCGGCGGGTACGCCCAGGCGCAGCTCTCGGTGGTCAACGTCTTCACCTTCCTGCACGCCCTGATGGGGGGATTCCGCTGGGAGTTCTTCCTCATCGAGCCGTTGATTTTCATCCTCTGGTCCGCCACCGCCCTCTCCCTGCTCTTCTGGGGACGCGGCGCCTTCTGCGGCTGGCTCTGCCCCTTCGGCGCCCTCACCGAACTGCTCAACTGGGTGGCCCGCTCCCTGGGCGTACCCCAGTTCCGCATCCCCTTCGCCTGGCATGAACGGCTCTGGGCCTTCAAGTACGTCCTGTTCCTGGGACTCCTGGCCATCTCGCTCTCCTCCATGGCCATGGCCGAAAGGCTCGCCGAAATCGAACCCTTCAAAACCGTCGTGCTGCTGCGCTTCGATCGCGAATGGCCCTTCGTGCTCTACGCCCTGGCCCTGATCGTCATCGGCCTGTTCGTCGAACGGTTCTTCTGCCGCTACCTCTGCCCCCTGGGCGCCGCCATCGCCATACCGGGACGGATGCGCATCTTCGCCTGGCTCAAACGACGTCGCCAGTGCGGCGATCTCTGCTCCAACTGCGGCACCGAGTGCTTTGTCCAGGCGATCCTGCCCAGCGGCGAAATCCACCCCAACGAGTGCTTCTACTGCCTGCATTGCCAACTGAATTACGTCAACGAGAAGGTCTGTCCCACCTTGATCATGCGCAAGAATCGTCGCGACCGCCGCGCCGCCGCCAGCCAGATCGAGGATTCCACGGCTTGAGAAAAATGTTCCACATGAAATTGATTAAGATCAATTTCATGTGGGTATTTTGCTGTTGCGGTGGTTCGGGTGTGTTATACGCTGTGTGAAAACACACAGCGGCGACCAAGGCGCGAACGGTCGCGAACTCCACGATCGAATCACTATTTTTCAAGACCTAAAAGGGAGAGAACCATGGCGGAGAACGAAAAGCAGGGGGTAACGCGGCGTGATCTGTTGGAGACCGGCATCAAGGTGGCCACGGTGGGTGGTCTGACCGGCATGGCCTGTCGTGCCGGCGTGGTGGGTGGTGGCGCACTGGCCGCCGCCGCGGCCACCCTGCCCGCGACGGCCTCGGCGGCTGGCAAGGCCGACGTTCCCCCAGGTCAGTTGGATGAGTACTATGGCTTCTGGAGCGGTGGTCACTCCGGCGAGGTCCGGGTTCTGGGTCTGCCGTCCATGCGCGAACTGATGCGCATCCCGGTCTTCAACCGCGAGAGCGCCACCGGTTGGGGTCTGACCAACGAGAGCCTGAAGATCCTCTCCGAGGGGCTCACCCCGGAGACCAAGGAGTATCTCAAGAAGCAGGGCAAGGTCACCTATGATCACGGCGACACCCACCATCCGCGCATGTCCTACACCGCCGGCAGCTACGACGGGCGTTATCTGTTCATCAACGACAAGGCCAACACCCGTATCGCCCGCATCCGTCTGGACATCATGAAGACCGACAAGGTGCTGGAGATCCCCAACGCCCATGCCATCCACGGTCTGCGTCTGCAGCGCTATCCCAAGACCGGTTATGTCTTCTGCAACAGCGAAATGCGTCTGCCCATGCCCAACACCCCGGAAACCATGAAGGATCCCAAGAAGTACTCGGGACTCTTCTCCGCGGTGGATGCCGAGACCATGAAGGTGGCCTGGCAGGTGTTGGTGAGCGGCAACCTGGACAACAACGATGCCGACTATCAGGGCAAGTATGTGGCCTCGAGCTGCTACAACTCGGAAGAGGGGTTCACCACCGCCGAGATGACCGCCTCCCCGACCGATCACGCCGTCTTCTTCAACATCGCCGCCATCGAGGCCGCGGTCAAGGCTGGCAAGGCCAAGATGATCAACGGCGTGCCGGTGGTCGATGGCCGCAAGGATGCCAAGTCCCCGTTCACCCGCTACATCCCGGTCGCCAACAGCCCCCACGGCTGCAACGCCACCCCGGATGGCAAGTATGTGGTGCTCAACGGCAAGCTCTCCCCGACCGTCACCGTGGTCGAGTGGGCCAAGCTCGATGACCTGTTCGCCGGCAAGATCACCGAAAAGGATTGCATCGTCGCCAATCCGGAAATCGGCCTGGGTCCGCTCCACACCACCTTCGATGGCCGTGGCAATGGCTACACCTCGGTCTTTCTGGACAGCCAGATCGTCAAGTGGAATATCGATGACGCCATCAAGCAGTACAAGGGCGAGAAGGTCAATCCGATCCGCCAGAAGCTGGATGTCCACTATCAGGTCGGTCACACCAACGCCTCCCAGGCCGAGTCCAAAGACGCGGATGGCAAGTGGCTGGTGGCGTTGTGCAAATTCTCCAAGGACCGTTTCTTGAATGTCGGTCCCTTGAAGCCCGAGAATGACCAGTTGATCGATATCTCCGGCGACGAGATGAAGCTGGTTCACGACGGCCCGACCTTCGCGGAACCCCACGATGCCATCATCGTCCACAAGTCCAAGGTCAAGCCGGTCGAGGTCTACAACCTCAACGACCCAATCTTTT
The DNA here is from genome assembly GCA_015231775.1 of Magnetococcales bacterium. Classification (GTDB taxonomy): domain Bacteria; phylum Pseudomonadota; class Magnetococcia; order Magnetococcales; family Magnetaquicoccaceae; genus Magnetaquiglobus. Next base: position 14,138 of record JADGAY010000072.1, read on the forward strand.
CCGGTCTGCACGCCCAGGCCAAGGCCGATGGCGTGGCCCTCGGCAAGGACAGCAAGGTGGTGCGCGACGGCAAGAAGGTTCGCGTCTACATGTTGAGTCATGCCCCGACCTTCAGCATGACCGACTTCACCGTCAAGCTCGGTGATGAGGTGACCATGATCGTCACCAACGTGGACGAAGTGGTGGATCTCACCCACGGCTTCACCATGGTCAATCACAACGTCTGCTTCGAAGTGGGACCGCAGGCTTCGGCCTCGGCCACCTTCCGCGCGGATCGTCCGGGGGTCTCCTATTATTATTGCCAATGGTTCTGCCACGCGCTCCACATGGAGATGCAGGGCCGGATGTTCGTGGAGGCCTAAGGGCGCTTGAGAAGCAACCCGTCCCGGCTGATCCCGGACGGGTGTCGGACCGTGGCATGCATGGATGGCGTTCCACGGATGAGGGGAGCGGGGGGCTCCCCTCTGTATGTCTGAAAATACCGGTTCCGGCGGTCGGGATCTCCTGGCCGCCGGATTTCTTTGTGGGAGTCGAGTGGCATGCCTTGCTTGATTCGGGCCATTCGTAGTCCGGCGGTCGCCACCCTCCTGGCAGCCGGCCTGTTCTTTCCGGCAACCGGCGACGCGGAGAGCCGTTCGGTCGCGCCTGGGGAGGACTCCCTGCGCCTTGCCATCGCCTCGGCCCAACCCGGCGACACCCTGCGTCTGGAGCCGGGGTGGCACGGCGCGGCGGTGGTGGATCGCCCCCTGACCATCGAAGGTCCGGCGGATGCGTTCATCGACGCGGGGGGCAAGGGGAGCGCCCTGGTCATCCAGGCGCCCAACGTGGTGGTGCGGGGGATGACCCTGACCGGCTCGGGCATTGTGGAGCCGGATCTGGACAGTGGCATTCTGTTATTGAAGGGCGGTGACGACGCGCTGGTCGAAGGAACCCACGTCATCAGCAATCTTTACGGCATCTCCGTGCAGGGAGCCCAGCGTGCCCGCATCCTGGATAACGACATCGCCAACCGCAACGATCTGTGGGAGAACGATCGGGGCAACGGCATCAACGTCTGGAACTCCACCGGCTCCCGTTTCGAGCACAACCGTATCGACGGCGGTCGCGACGGCCTGTACATCCACACCGCCCACGGCAATGTCATCCACGCCAACCGGTTCACCCGGCTCCGTTTCGCGGTTCACTACATGTACGCCAACAAGAATGACGTGACCGACAACATCTCGGTGGAGAACACCGTGGGCTATGCCCTGATGTACTCCGAGCACTTGAAGATCCAGCGCAACATCTCCCTGAACGACCGGGATCATGGTCTGATGTTCCACTCGTCGCACCACTCGACCCTGGATCACAACCTGGTGCGCGGCACGCGAGAGAAATGCACCTTTATCTACACCTCGTCCAAGAATATCATTCACCACAATCGTTTCGAGGGGTGCGACATCGGCATTCACTTCACCGGCGGGTCGGAGAAAAATGTCATCCACGAGAACGCCTTCATCAACAACCACACCCAGGTGAAATACTCCGGCATGGTCCATTACGAGTGGTCGAAGGAGAAGCGTGGCAACTACTGGAGCGACAATCCGGCCTTTGATCTCGACGGCGACGGCATCGCCGATGTCGCCTACCGGCCCAACACCCTGATGGATCGGGTGGTGTGGAACTATCCGCTGGCCAAGCTGTTGCTGGCGAGTCCGATCATGGAGACCCTGCGGGTGGCCCAGGGTCGGTTTCCCTCGCTTTCGCCTGGCGGCGTGGTGGACAGTTGGCCGTTGATCGCCCCGCCGGGTGATCCGGTGTCGATTCCCGCCGAGGCGGCCTTTTTTGTCGGGAGCCGTTCATGACCGCATCCGCGCTGCTGGCCGAGGCGGTGGTCAAGGTCTATCCGCGTCACCGTGCCTTGAATGGGGTGAGTTTCTCCATTCCGCCTGGGGTTTGTCTGGCGTTGTTGGGTCACAACGGCGCGGGCAAGACCACATTGATGAAGCTGCTGCTCGGTCTGACCCGTCCGACCTCGGGTCGGATCGAGGTGTTGGGGGAGGATCCGTTGCGTGCGCCGCTGTCTTTTCGGCGTCAGATCGGCTTTCTGCCCGAGCATGTCACCTTTCACGACGAGTTGACCGGGGTGGAGACCCTGCGTCACTACGCCCGTTTGAAGGGGGAGGATCCGCGTCGTCAGGTGGAGTTGTTGGAGCGGGTGGGGTTGTCGCATGCCGCGGATCGGCGTGTGAAGGGGTATTCGAAGGGGATGCGGCAGCGGTTGGGTTTGGCCCAGGCGCTGCTTGGAAAGCCCAGATTGTTGCTGCTTGACGAGCCCACCACCGGTTTGGATCCCATGCTGCGTCAGGAGTTTTATCGGGTGATCCAGGAGTTGCGGGCCGACGGGGTGACGGTGATGCTCTCTTCGCATGTCTTGACGGAGCTTGAGGCGCGCACCGATCTGGCGATGATCATGGAGCATGGTCTGGTGCGGGCGTTCGGCACGTTGGAGGCGTTGCGTCGTCAGGCGGATCTGCCGGCCATTTTCCGGCTCCGCTGTGTGGCTGCAAGGCAGGTGGCAGAGTCCATGGGTGGAATCGCGCCTCGTCTGGTTTCCGAGACGGAGTTGGAGATTGCGGTACCGGTAAACGAGAAGATGGGGCTGTTGCGACGGTTGATGGAGATTGGCGTTGGGATTGAGGATTTGGAGATTCAGTTGCCGACATTGGATGATGTGTATGCGCATTTCGGGCGGGAGAAGGATGACGGGCAGGGGGAGGAATAGACGGACAAACCGTTACGGGGGGCGGGGGGCCGAAGGTCCCCGGCGGAGGTTCGGAGGCAGAGCCTCCGAGGTTTTGTCTTCAA
>JADGAY010000315.1 GCA_015231775.1 Magnetococcales bacterium
ACCGGTCCGCCGGCGGGAGCGGGCGGAGTCGGATCACGTCCCTCTCCCGCCGCGCTCTTTCCCGCGGCGGGGGGCTCCACCGGCTGCCCAGGGGCGGGCAGGGTCAACTTCTCCCGCGTCGGGGCCGGCGTGGCGGCGGGGGGCGACTCGCCGCCTCCCGTTGTCGTGGCGGTGGGACTCTTGTCGACACGTCCCGGGGCGTTATCCTGACTGATCACCCCGGATGGGGTGATGCGCGCACTGACACGGCGATTCTCGGCACCCTGCACCGATACCTTGTCGATGCGCTGATGATTGTTGAGTGTCACCAGAATCCGCTTGCCGGTCAATTGATCATCGCCACGCCGCACCGTGGCGTCCCGTTCGTTGCCGACCAGCTCCACGACCCGCTTGTCCACCTGATAGAGCGCGACATCCGCCGTGCCATGATCGCGCTCCTGCTGGATCGTCACCCGACCCTCGGCCTTGACCTCGCGCACGCCGCCGTTGCCCTTCATCCGTTTGTCGTAGCGCACCGTCATCTTCTCGGCGGACAGACGCATCCGACCATCGTCGGCCACCACATGTCCAGAGAAGATCGCCACCTGGTTCTTGTCGTCCATCTCCAGACGGTCCGAGGTGATCGACAACGCCAGCATGCGCGGCGATGCCGGGGCCGCCGCCACCGTTTCCGTTGTCATCAGCGCCAGCAAGGCCAGCATCCATCCAGCCAGAATCCCGGGTTTCATGGTTGCTCCGTCATGAGTATCGCCGAGGGAAAGGTCATCCGGACATGGGAATCGACCTTGAGAATGTGCGTCTCTTGTTCCACGGTCAAACCTTGTCCCTCCAGACGCATCTCCTCGCGTTCCATGCGGAACGCCAACTCGGTATACAAGATCTTCTTTTCGGGGTCAAAACGCAACTGTTCCGTCATCATGCGCCCCATGGCCGGATCACCGGCCACCACCCGGCCCGCGAAACTCATCCGGCCCGTGGCTCCATCCACCTCGCCGCTCTCGGAGGTCACCACCACCTCTTCCTGCCCTTCGAGGGCAAAGGCGAGCCGGGGGTGATGGATCTGGATCCGTTTCTCCTCGCCACGCTGGGCGCTCGGCGCATCCAGGGTCCAGCGGGTACGCTGCTTGTCGAACTGGGTCAGATGCACATCCGTCACCATGGTCCCCTCCCGTCCGGCCAGGGGATCGAACCCCGGATCGCCTCGGTCACGCAAACCGTGCGGCTGTTTGAGATACCACAATACGCTCGCCACGATCAATAACGCGAACAACAGAAACAGATGCTTGCCATGGCGTCTGAGCAGGCCGGGTCGAGCCGCTTCCGTCTCCAGGCGTGTTCCGGACCGCATCACATCAACCCCGCTTCCAGAAGATCGTGCAAATGGATCACCCCGACCGGCACGCGCTCCTCCGAAAGGACGAACAGGCTGGTGATCTTCAAACGTTCCATCAGGTGCGTCGCCTCGACCGCCAACGCCTCCGCGGCGATCACTTTCGGATCCCGTGTCATGATCTCCCCGGCCACCCGGTTCAAGGGATCCCCATCCCGCTCCATCAGGCGGCGCAGATCCCCATCCGTGATCACGCCGGTCAGATGTCCCCGTGCATCGACGACCCCGGTCATGCCGAACCGTTTGGCGGTTATCTCGATGAGCGCCTCCCGAACCCGGACCCGCTCTTCGACCGTGGGGATGCGCGGGCCGGTGTGCATCCGGTCCGCGACCCGTATCAGCAGCCGGCGACCCAGGGAGCCACCGGGGTGCAGAAAGGCGAACTGCTCGGGACCGAAATTCCGTTTCTCCAGCAGACAGACCGCCAGGGCATCCCCCATGGCCAACGCTGCCGTGGTCGAACTGGTCGGGGCCAGCCCCATCGGACAGGCCTCGCGCGTCACGCCGATGTCGAGCACCACGTCGCTCATGCGCGCCAGGGTCGATTCGGGTTTGCCGACCAGCGCGATCAAGGGAACCCCGAGCCGCCGGAATACCGGCAGCAGGGCCAGGATCTCCCCGGTCTCGCCGCTGTTGGAGAGAATCATCACCACGTCCTGGCGCGTCACCATGCCCAGATCCCCGTGGCTTCCCTCGGCGGGATGGAGAAAAAAGGCCGGCGCGCCGGTGCTGGCCAGCGTGGCCGCGATCTTGCGCCCGATCATGCCGGATTTGCCCATCCCGGTGACGACCACCCGTCCGCGACAGGTGTGCAGGGTCTCCACGGCCCGCTCGAAGCCGGCGTCCAGTCGGTTGCCCATGGCCAGGATCGCCTCGGCTTCCATGCCCAGAATCTCGCGTGCCCGCTCCAACATCATTTCAGACTCTTCTCAACCCCTATTTGTTGCCCATGCGATCGCATGCATGATCGGGAAAAATCCCATGGCCAACGCATGTTCCTCCCTTTGGGCGTGATACGATAAAAAAAACCGGGACAACGCCCCAATCCGTTGAGCATAATACCAGTCGGTCCACAAAAGGCCATGGCCGCCGTTGACCGTCACCCACGATTCTTCGAGGTCCCGCTTGTCATGAAACTCGTTCGCGACTGCATGTTTTCCAACATCGTCACCCTCTCCCCGCATGCGACCCTGGTCGAATCGATCCGGCGCATGACCCGAGAGGCCGCCGGGTTCGCCGTGGTGCTCGAAAACATGGTCATCACCGGCATGATCACCGAATACGATTGCATCAAATGGATGATCCAGGGGGTCAA
>JADGAY010000316.1 GCA_015231775.1 Magnetococcales bacterium
GGCCTCAATCAGCGCCGGGGGATCCCCGGCCGCCAGCGAGGTAGGATCGAGCAGAAAAAACCAGCCATTGCCGTTGTTGCCCATGGCATCGCACAACTCGTGATTGCCCCGCGCCACCACCCACGGCGCCATGGCGAAGAGATTGGACCGCTCCCCATCCCCAAACATGGGCTGGAAGAAATCGGCCTTCCAGTTGCTCCATTTGATGCCCGTGCCGTCGTTGTCACCGCTGGCCTTGGGTTTGTTCTTGCCGCGATACTTGAAATCCCCGACATGGATCAGGAGCGCCGGCTTGGCCTGTTTGACGAGGGTCTCGATCATCTTTTTGGCCATGGCCGAGGGGAACGGCCAGTCATCGCCGCAGGTCTGCGCCTTGTTCTCGCGACAGCCGGTATCGCCAAGGATCAGGGCCACCTCCGGCGTCATGCTGACCGTGGGCAGCCGCACCTGGAATTTCTGGCCATTGCCGGCCTGCACCTCCCAGGCCTCCCCCTCGGGAAGAAACCGGTCCGAAAAGGGGAGCGCCGCCTCGCAGATGGTGAGCGGCAGATTGCGGATGTCCGGATTGGGGCGCACGGTCAAACGCAAGGTCGCGCCGCGGTCGTTGTGCATGGTCATGCCGTCGCAGGTGGCATCGTTGAACCCCTGGGCATGCTCGAGAATCAGGCGCGCCACTGGCACGGTCTCGCCACGCAAGGCGTGCCCCTTCTCCCCGAGCACCACGTAACCCATCAGACGCACGGTTTCGCGCGGCTTGACCTTCTCTTTATCCTTGGCCATCGCCAGATCCGGAAGGGCCAAGAGACAGAACGCCGAAAAGACCGCGACCAGCGGCTTGATCAGCTCGGTGCCGGATCGGCGATGCTGGTTCGGTGCCTGCCCCGCGCCGGGATGGTCGGAGGGGCCTTCCGGGGCGGAATCCTGGACGAACTCACCCTCGAGGATGGTCTCCGAGGCCGGGGGTCGGGGGGTGAAACGGCTCGACACGAACCGCATCACCAAACCGCGCGTGGGGGGAAAAAGCAGCACGAGGGCCGCCAGATCGGTGAGAAATCCCGGCACGATCAGAAAAATGCCGCCGAGGATACGCATGGCCCCCTCGAGCAACGCCGTGCCGGGTTGCTCATGGCGCTCCAACTGCGCCTGCACCTCGAGCAGGGTTTTGACACCGGCACGTCGGATCACCTGAAAGCCAAAAAAAACCGAGAGGATCTGCGTCAGGAGCAGGTTCACCCCGCCGATTTCATGGCCAGCCAGGATCAACAGCCAGATTTCGATAAACGGGACGATGACAAACAGCAACGCCAACGTGCGAGCCATGGTTCACCGGTGCTCCTTATTAAATTTTTATGATGGGGGGAGACCCCCCTCACCCCCCCAACCGTGCTCCTCCCTTCGGGAGTACCACGGTAAACAGGCGCCCCAAGAACCGGGCAGGGAGGGCCAGGGCAGCACGGTGATTGAACGCCGTCGATCCTGTTGGCAATTATACCATGCCTCCTTGGCGACGCCACGGAATGCGCGCATTTATTGCACCGCGAAAAAAATTCTCGATCGGGGTATTCACGAACCGTTGAACCGCTCGTCCAGGTATGGTATTTCAATGCCATTCAATACCGCAGAATAAAATTCCACACCAAAATCATTCACAAAGGTCGAGGAACCATCGTGTTGAATCCTGCCCTGGCCAAACGTTACGCAACCGCGTTGGCGGATCTGGCATCGGAAGAGAAAAAGCTCGACGCCGTGGCCGAAGATCTCACCCGCTTCGCGGATGTTTTGAAAGCCACGCCAGGACTGCGTTTTCTCCTGACCAGTCCCACGGCTTCGTCCCAAGCCAAACACGCGGCGGTCGATGCCTTCATCGCCAATGCCGCGCCAACGAAACTCCTTGGCAATTTCCTCAAGCTGCTCATCGACAAGCGGCGCATGGAGTACATCGAGGCGATGATCGTCGCCTATCAACGGGAGACCGAGGCGCGGAGCGGACGCATCGCCGTCGAGGTCCAAACCCCCGTTGCACTGGATAAACGTCACATGGAGGATCTCAAGAGCGCCCTGTCCAGGATCACCGGCAAGGAGGTCCGTCTGGACAGCCGCGTGGAACCGGCCCTGTTGGGTGGCATTGTCGTGCGAATCGGAAGCCTGATGATGGATTACTCCGTGAGCAATCATTTGAACCGGCTTAAAGCACAGATGAGAGGATAACAGCCGATGCAGATCAGCGTCGCCGAAATCAGCGAAATTCTGAAAAAACAGATCGCCAACTACGGCATCGAGGCCGAAATCTCCGAGGTGGGACAGGTGCTCGCCGTGGGCGACGGCATCGCCCGCGTGCATGGTCTCGACAAGGTCATGGCCAGCGAGATGGTCGTGTTCCATGATGGCACCCAGGGCATGGCCCTGAACCTGGAAGAGGACAACGTCGGCGTCGTGATCTTCGGCGAAGACCGCAACATCAAGGAAGGAACCACGGTCAAGCGTACCGGGCGCATCGTCGATGTGCCGGTGGGCAAGGCGCTGCTCGGTCGCGTGGTCGATGCCCTTGGCGCGCCCATCGACGGCAAGGGCGCCATCGACACCCCGCACCGTTCCCTGGTCGAGGTGGTGGCGCCGGGTATCATTCCCCGCAAATCGGTGCACGAACCGCTCTATACCGGCTTGAAGGCCCTCGACGCCCTGGTGCCGATCGGCCGCGGCCAGCG
>JADGAY010000073.1 GCA_015231775.1 Magnetococcales bacterium
CTGATCCTTGATGCGCACCAACTCCTCATCGGCCATCTTGAGCAGATAGGAGATCTGAGCCAGTTTGTTGACGTTCTGTCCCGGAAGCCGGGATTTGCCCACGAGCACGTCAAAGATGCCCTTGACCTCGGACCAGGAGTGTTGCAGCACGGTACGGATCTCCAGCTCGGCCTTGAGGCCGTTGAAACGCTGGTATTCGGGACGGGCATACTGATCGGTCACCAGTTTAATATCAAAGCGACGGGTATTGATCCCGAAACGGTCCTGATCCGGGATTTCGCTGACAGGCTGGAAACTGTCGTCGAGGGCGAACTCCTTGTTGATGAGCGTGACCGCCAAATCGATGTCGTCGGAAAAATAGACCACCACGCGCACCGTGATCAGGTTCTCGATATCCCGCAAGCGGCTGTAGTAGCCACCCCGTTCGGTCAGGAACTTCTTCAAGGAAGATCTGGACATCAGGTCGCCGGAGATGGCGCTGATCGGCAGCGACGTCTTGTTGAACACTTCGCCCAGATTGATCATCAACCGTTCGCTGTAGGCACGATAAAGCTCGAAGCTCTCGTCGTATTGATCCAGCAGCGTGCTGACATGCTGAGCGTGGAGAAGTGGATTCTTGGAGTCCATATGCCGTAACGTCATTCGCCGATCGTTTCAAGAATGGTTCCTGGTCGCATCGCGCGGGCCGCCAATTCCGACGCCCGAGTAAGATTACCCGGCAGTATATGCAATCTTCTGGCCGTAGACAAAAAAAAAGGTGACGAACGGGTCGTCACCTCAAAAAAGTTCGCTCCCAGGTTGATCTGAATCAACCGTATCGTCCCTCGATATAGTCCGCGGTCTCCTGATGCACCGGGGTGACGAACAGTTTTTCCGTGGGTGAATGCTCGACAACTCGTCCCATGAGCATGAAAATACACTCCTCGCTCGCCCGTCTGGCCTGGGCCATGTTGTGGGTGACGATCAGAATCGAATATCGGCCCCGCAGCTCCCAGATCAACTCCTCCACGGCGGCGGTTCCCTTGGGATCGAGGGCGGAGCAGGGTTCATCCATCAGCAGGATCGTCGGCTTGACCGGCAGCAGGCGGGCGATGCAGAGTTTCTGCATCTCCTCCAGCGACAACCCGACCGTGGCCTTGTTGTCGAGACGATCCTTCATCTGATCCCACAGCAGCACCTGACGCAAGGCATCCTCGACGATCCCCTCCGCCTCGCTCTTGGCGATCCGGCCCCCTTTCTCGTTGTGAATCCGATACCCGAACAGGATGTTCTCGCGGATGGAGATCGGCAACGGGTTGGGACGCTGGAACACCATGCCCACCTGTTTGCGCAATTGTGCCAATTCCACGCTGGGGGCATAGACATTCTGGTTGTACACCTCGATCGACCCCTTGATGCGCACGTAACCGAGCCGCTCGTTGATGCGATCGACGCTGCGCAGAAAGGTCGATTTGCCGCAACCGCTGGGACCGATCAGACTGGTGATGATCCCCTTCTTGATGTTGAGGTTGACGTCGAACAGGGCCTGGAAGGTCCCGTACCACAAGTTGAGATCCCGAGTCTGAATGGCCAGTTCCGGGGGCGTCTGGGTGCCGGACGACGGCGATTGGGTCATCATCCGAACTTTCCTCCGATGTAATCGTTGGTGCGTGCGTCCTTGGCGTCACCGTTGAAGAGGGACTCGGTGTCACCGATCTCGACACATTCGCCGTTCAAGAAAAAGGCGGTGCGATCCGCCAACCGGTTGGCCTGTTGCACCAGGTTGGTCACCAGGATGATGGTCATTTCGGATTTCAGCTCCTTGAGCACATCCTCGATGCGCATGGTGGTCACCGGATCGACCGCGATGGAAAACTCGTCGAGCATGAGGATCTCCGGGCTTTGGGAGAGGGCGCGGGCGATGGTCAAACGCTGCTGTTGCCCCCCGGAGAGCAGGCTCCCCAGATGGTTGAGCCGGTCCTTGACCTCATCCCACAACGCCGCGCGCCGCAGGCACCGTTCCACCAGCTCATCCAGATTGTTTTTGGAACCCGCGGTTCCGGCCATGCGCGGGGCCAGGGCCACGTTGTCGTAGACCGTGAGGGGCAATCCGACCGGCAGGGGAAACACCACGCCGATCTTGCGTCGCAGGTCGTAGACATTGCGCCAGGAGCGGGTATCCAGACCGTTGATACGGATCGTGCCCGTCACATCCATGTTGGGACGCATCATGTCCATGCGATTGACGGCATTCAAAAAGGAGGTCTTGCCGCTGTTGGCTGGTCCGATGATGCCGAAGATCTCGTTCTCGTACACCTCCAGGGTGACGTTGCCCAGGGCCTGCTTGCCGCCATAGGCGATGGCGAGGTTTCTGACCTCGATCTTGTGGTTTACCATTTCTTTTTACCCCGCAGGCGCATCCGGATCCAGATGGCAAAGAAATTCATGATCAGGACGATGCCCACCAGGACCAGGGCCACCCCGAACGGCAGGCTTTCCGGCACGTCCGGCACCTGGGTGGCGACCACGAACAGATGCAGGGCCAGGGCCATGGTCTGATCGAAGACGCTGTTGGGCAGGAAGGGGAGAAACATGGCCGCGCCGGTGAACATGATCGGCGCGGTTTCGCCCGCCGCGCGGGAGACCTGGAGGATCACGCCGGTCAAAATACCGGTGTAGGCATTGGGCAGCACCACGTTCCAGATGGTCTGCCAGCGGGTGGCCCCCATGTTCCAGCAGGCCTCCCGGAACGAGCGGGGCACAGACTGCAACGCCTCCCAGGAGGAGACGATCACCACCGGCAGGGTCATGATGGCCAGGGTAAGGCTGGCGGCCAGGATGCTGGTGCCGAAGCGGAAGAAGACCACGAAGGCCCCCACCCCGAACAGGGCATGGACGATGGAGGGAACCCCGGCCAGGTTGATGGTGGCCAGATTGATCAGGCGGGTCAGTAAATTATCCGGGGCGTACTCGCTTAAATAGATGGCCGCGGCCACGCCCAGGGGCACCGAGGCCAACAGGGACACCACCACCAGCCAGACGGTGCCGAACAGGGCCGGAAAGATCCCACCCTGGGTCATGCCGTTGGTGGGATGGTCGAAAATGAAGGACCAGCTTATGGATGGGCCTCCCTTGTAGATGAGGGTGCCGATGATGATGATCACCGGTATGATCAGAATGACCATCATAACTCCGAAAAGCATCTTGAAACGCTTTTGCGTCTGGTCGTTCTGTTGATTGATCCCAGTGGCTTCGAACATGGTTATTATCCCTTGTGAACGCCGCGCACGATGAAATCGGCGGTCATGTTGATCAGAAAGGTGATGAAGAAGAGAAAGATGCCGATGGCGAACAGGGATTGAAAATGGGGCGATCCCACGGCGGTTTCACCGAGTTCGGCGGCGATGGTGGCGGTGAGGGCGCGGAACGAGTCGAACACCGAAGTGGGGATGTTGATCGAGTGACCACTGGCCATGAGAATGGCCATGGTTTCGCCAAAGCCACGCCCCACCCCGAGCAGACCGGCGGAGAGCAGACCATTCTTGGCCGCCGGCAGCACCACCTTGTAGATGGTCTGCCAACGGGTGGCCCCCAGGGCTTCCGCGGCCTCCCGGTAGGTGTCGGGCACCGCCTTGAAGGCATCCTCGGCCAGCGAGGTGACGATGGGTGCCGCCATCAGGGCCAGGATCAGCGCCGAATTGAGCACCCCAAGCCCCATGGGCACGTCGAAGGTCTCGATGATGAACGGATTCATGATCGACAGAGCGATGAACCCCCACACCACCGACGGAATGGCGGCCAAAAACTCGATCAGGATCTTCAAGGTCTCGCGGGTCTTGCCCGTGGCGAACTCGGCGATGTAGATGGCCGCGCCGATGGAAAAGGGCAGACAGATCGCCATGGCCAGAATGGTCACGGCTGCGGTGCCAGCCACCATGGCCAGAATGCCGTAGGTGGGGTTGTTCAGCGACGTGGGACGCCATTTGGGTGACAGGAAGAACTCACCCATGTTCATGTCATGGAGGATGAAGCCCATTCCCTCCTTGAAGACGAACAGAAAGATTCCAACCACGAAGACGATGGCCGAGATGCCGCAAAAGAACATCAGGATCTCGAACCCCTTGTCGATGTACCAGTTCTTGTCCCTGGCATCGATGGACATGCTTGCGATTGCCTGTTTACCACGGTACTCCCGCAAGGGAGGCCCGTTGTCGGGGGGTGAGGGGGTTCTCCCCCCATCATGCAAGGTGGCATCCATGGTCACATGACCTCCCGGCCCGCCAGGATATCCATCAACTCGCGCAACTGTCCGGCCAGATCCCGATAGATCTCCTCATAACGTCGATTGGCCGAGTTGCGCTCCTCGTTCGCCTCGGGCAACGCACCCACATCCCAATCGAGAAACGCCGCGTGAAAGGGCGGTTTGGGAATGTACGAACGCACCCGGCCCTGCAGGGCAATGATGACATCGATGGCATCCAGATCCACCTGAGCCAACCCCGTGGGTTGCAATGCGGAGATGTCGATGCCGATGCCGCGCATGAATTCGACTGCGCGGGGATCCGGAGCCTTGGCCGGATTGCGACCGGCACTCGAGAACTGGCACGACTTCTCATAGCCCTTGCTGGCCATGGCCTGGGCCATCAACCCCAGGGCGTTGTTCTCCTCGTCCAGGAACAACACGTTGATCACCTTGGTGGGCGGCATCTCGCCGGTCAACCAGAAGACCACCTCCTCGCACAGATTGGTGGCCCGGTTGCCGACCCGCTCGAGCATGGTGAAGATCACATACAGATCCACGATGTCCCGGGAATGGCCCGCATGGCTATCCCCCTCGGCAACCAGATCCCGGATCGCCTGTTCCAACCCCTTGCCGAGTTGGGCATTCAGCTCCATGGTGCTCTTGGCCAGTCCGGCATTCTCCTGATTGAAGGCGGAGAGGGCCTGATGCAGCATGTTGCGGGAGGCGTTCGCCATGGACTCCAACTCCTGGCGCAGAACGCCAGAAGGCGGGGTCTCCAGATCCAGACTCTCGCGACAGATGTTGACCGCGTAGTCGGCGATCCGCTCCAATTCATAGATCATGCGCAGGCTCGACGAGATCAACCGCAGATGACCCGCGCTCGGCAGATGGCGGGCGATGAAGCCGTGACACATCTGGTCCACATGTTGACAATGACGGTCGAGTGGCTCGTCCATCAGAATGGTCATGTTGGCCAGGGCCTCGTTGCCGGACAACAGCGACTGCACGGCGTTCTTGAGGGCATTCTCCACCCCGGCGCCCATGTCGGCCACGGCCTGACGGATCTGATTGAGGTCCTGTTGCAATCTTTTTTCGTAAATGGGCATCGTTGGCTCCGTTCCAGAATCGCGTTGTCTCAACGCGGATCATAATCAAGACAAATCCCGCGCCCCAGGCGCGGGATTATGCCATGCTCCACATGCGTTCAGCAGTCGAAAAAGCCGTGGATCGGGTCAAAAACCCCGGTCCACGGGCGATGGATCACTTCTTGGCGCACTTGACCGGACGCACCGGGGCATAGCCCTTATCCATGATGATGCACTGTCCCTCGTCGCTCTTGATCCAGTCGAGATAGGTTTTGACATCGCCGGCGGGCTCGCCCTTGGTGTACATGAAGAGCGGACGGGCAATGGGATAGACGCGGGAGACGGCGTTGTCCATGTTGGCCTCCACCGGGGTGGACTTGTCATCCTTGGCCACCGGCGGCTTCTTGACGTGGGGGGAGTCGTAGGCCAGACCGCTGTAGCCGATGGCGCACGGGGTCTTCTCCACCAGATCCACCACGTCCTTGGAGCCGTGCATATCCTTGGTGCCGAGACGGAAATCCCGTTTTTCCCCCAGCACCGCCTCCTGGAAATAGACATAGGTGCCGGAGTTGTTCTGGCGGCTGACGACGATGATCTTGTCCCCCTTGCAGCCCGGCACCTTGAGGCCCATATCGCTCCATTTGGTCACCGGCCCGTCATCCCCGTAGATGTCGGCCAACTGCTTGACGGTGATCGACTTCATCGGGTTGTCCTTGTGGACGAAGATCGCCAGGGCGTCATAACCCACCAGATGCTCGATGGGATTGATGCCGTTCTTCTTGGCCTCGTTGATCTCCTTGTCCTTCATGGCGCGGCTGGAGTTGGCCAGATCGACGGTGCCGTTGATCATGGCGGCGATGCCGGTTCCCGAGCCACCCCCGGTCACGGCCACGGCCACATCCGGCTTGATCTTTTGATAGGCCTCGGCCCAGGCCTGGGCCACGTTGACCAGAGTGTCGGAACCCTTGTTCTGAATCATGGTGCGCGCCTCGGCCTGGCTCGCAACCAGAACAAAAGCACCCATCGCCAGGGTGGTCGCCACAGACATCGCCTTGAATTTCATTGGTGATTTCTCCATTAATATTAAGTTATTGATAGGTCTCATTGAACAATCCATATCATTTCGATAGGCGTGATACCATCATGATGAACAGATGTTAAGAGATCATGATCTCCTCATGAAAAATCCTGACATGTCACATTAAACCAATGGTAACCAATGGTGAAAAACATGAAATCCGCATGCGGAACGCATGAACAAGAAGAAAAAACCTAGAAAAAACAAAAACCCCCGGCTCCATGAAGAACCGGGGGTTCAAAAAATCGACAATCCAGATGAAACGTGCATGATGAGGGGAGAACCCCCTCACCCCCCAACCGTGGTCAGCCCTTACGGGCGTTCCACGGTCAAGGACTAGCTGATCTGGATCACGATGCCGTGCAGCACCTGGGCCGCTTCATTCATCTTGGCGGCGATGTTGCGGATGTGACGATACACCTCGCGACGCTTGAGCATCTCGACCACATGGATCATGGCCTGGACCTCGGCGCCATCCGTATGGGTGCGCATGCGGTTGATGTCGTCGTCAATGCTGTAGAGGCCGCTCAACGCCTTGCGGTAGACGCGATCCACATTGCCGAGACACTGCAACCCGACCTGGGCATCCGGCTCGGCCTGAGCCGGCACGGTGTCGAGCTTGGCGAAACCGCGCTGCAAGGCGGCGGCGGACTCGCGCAGGATCACGGCCATCTCCAGCAGATGGTTGTCGCTCTTGATCTTGAGCGCTTCCATCTCCTCGATGACGACACGAATCGAGGCGACCGGCACCTCCAGGGCGGTGATCGAACGGAGCACGTCATCACGGTCGATCGGGGTGGAGAAGGCGTTGTTGAGGATGTCCAGATGCTTCTCGCGCAGCTCCCGGGCACGGGTCTCGAGTTGCATGATCTCGTGGAAGCGGGCCGTGGTGGCCTCGGACATGTAATCGACCGCCACGGTCATGCCCTTGGAGAGCACTTCGGCCTGGATGCTGATCATGTCCAGGAAGGGAGGAATGCGCGGGAAAACGTTGTCGAGCATCTTGGTGAAGGGGGAAGATCCGCCGCTCATGAAATTCTCCTTATATGATCCATATGGTGTGTTGAATTCGTGTTTTGTAACCGGGGACTCCGAAGGGAGTCTCTCGGGCGGGGGGAGGATCCCCTCCCCCCATCAAATCAGTTTGTTGCCGGAGGTCAACGATCAACGCACGCCACTGACGTGGGTGATCATGTCGGCCAGCAGGTAGGTCAAGCCGCCCACCAGACCGGAGCCGGGGATGGTCAGAACCCAGGTCGCGAAGATCTCCTTGCCCTTGCGCCACTTGACGGCCTTGGGCTGCTCGGCGGTGCCCACGCCCATGATGCTCGAGGAGGCAACGTGGGTGGTGGAGACCGGGGCGCCCATGTTGGCCGCGCCGAAGATCACCGCGGCGGCGGTCAACTGAGCATTGAACGAGTGGATCGGACGGACGCGGAAGATGCCGAAGCCGACGGTGCGCACGATACGCCAGCCGCCCATGGAATTGCCGGCGGTGATGAAGATGGCGCAGGTCAGAATCACCCAGAACGGAATATGGAATTTGTCGATCTCACCACCCAACAGCAGGGCCAGGGCGATGATACCCATGGATTTCTGCGCGTCGTTGGTGCCGTGGGAGAAGGAGAGGGCCGCCGCGCTGCCCCATTGGGACCACTTGAAGAACTTGTCCACCCGCGGCTTGGCGTTGGCCACCAGGCGCCGGGCGATCTTCTGGAAGATCCAGGCGAGCCAGAAGCCGAGAATGGGTGAGACGAAGAGCGACAGAAGCACCTTCATGACGCCCGTGAGCTTACCCTTGGTGACCAGGGCCTCCCAACCCCACATGACGTGATCGGCACCCGCGGCAAACAGCACCGCGCCGGCGATGCCACCCACCAGGGCGTGGGAGGAGGAGGAGGGCAGACCGAACCACCAGGTGAAGAGGTTCCAGAAGATGGAGCCGAAGATGCCGCATAGGAGGATCATCAACGACATGTTGGCGTTCAGATCCTTGATGCTTACGAACTTGCCGATGGTGTCGGCCACGGCGGTACCGCCGAGCATGGGCCCGATGAAGTGAAAAATACCGGTAAGGAACGCCGCCTGGATCGGGGTCATCGCGCGGGAGGCGATGATGGAGCCGGTGATGTTGGAGGCGTCATGAAATCCGTTGGTGAAGTCAAAAATCAGGACCACGATGATCGCGGTCCACATCATCATAATAATCGTGCTGTTATCCATCGTCTCTCACCTCGTGCGCCCCGTTGAGTGGCCAATACCGTTCAATACCCATGATTTTCTCCCCTTTTGCCTGAAAATGTACCATTCCGAAACCCAATTGTCCAAAAGCCAATCCCTTTACCGTGCCGCTTTCCGTCCACATTGAATCTTTCACGGAAAGCAAATAAATTTAACAGTTCCCGCAAACATTTTTTATGATACCACCCCACCATTAACTCGAAATTAAGCAATTATTAAGGGTTTGTTAAAAAAATCTTGCAAAAATGATCAGATCAAGAAGAAATATATAAAATAATGTTAAAATTATTAAAATAATCAGTATAAACGCTAGAAAATTAACCGCGTGCTTTACAATGGCGTCCATTGTAAAGCACGCGTTAAGAAACGTTTATCCGTTCTGCGCGACGATGGTGTGCAACACTTCGGCGGCATCCCCGATCAGGATCGAAACGCTGCGCAGATGGCGATAGGCCTCGCGCCGCTTGAGGATATCCACCGTGTGGATGAAGGTGGCGACACGGATATCCTCGTCCTTGGCCTTGATCGCCTCCATGTCCTCATTCAAGGTGTAAAGACGGCCCAGCCCCTTGCGGTAGATCGCATCCACCCGGGTCACGCAGCTCAGGGCGGCCATGGCGTCCGGATCGGCCTGGCCCGGCTTGGTGGAGAGCTTGGCGTATCCGCGTTGCAGCGCGGCGGCGGACTCGCGCAGCACGATGGCCATCTCCAGGCAGTACTTGTCGGATTCGACCCCCAGGGCGCGCATCTCCTCGATGGTCTCGCGGATCTCCTCGACCGGGGTCTCCAGGGTATTGATCGCCTCGTTGAGATCCGCCCGGTCGATCGGGGTGGAGAAGGAGTCGCTCAACTTGTCCAGATGACGGGTACGAAGCTCACGGGCACTGTTCTCAAAATCGGCCATGGCCTGAAAACGGATCGGTTCCGGATCGGTCAGACAATCCACCGCCGTGCTCATGCACTTGGCCAGAATCTCGGCCTGAGCGCTCACCATATCCAGAAACGCGGGCATGGGGGGCAGAATGGAATCAAGAATCTTACTCATACATCTCTCCTTACTGTCGTTTGGTTGAATGACTCAATGGACACGCAATATAACAAACACACTACACCCACAACTCCGCCAAGGGCGGAAACCGGCAGATGAAACGACTGCCACTGCCCAGATGACTGACGATCTCCAACTTGCCGTTGGCACGGGCCATGGCCTGTTTCACCAGGGCCAACCCCAGACCGGAACCATGATCGTCGTGGAGATCCGGTTGCTCGACCTTCTGCTGGGCGTTCACCCGATAAAACCGCTCGGTGAGGCGCGGCAGATGGTGACAGGCGATACCCGGTCCGTTGTCGGTGACCGTCAACACCGGGCGGCGTTCCCCGTCCAAGGTCCAAGTCACCTCAATCTCGCTGCCGGGCGGGGTGTGCCGGACCGCATTGGTGAGAAGGTTGCTCGCCACGCAACGCACCAGTTCGCGATTCGCCTCGAACGGGAACGATCCGTCGGTCTCCACGACGAACCGATGCCCCATCTCGCCGCTCAACGCCCCGGCAGCCTCGATCATCTCCGCCAGAAACGGCTCCATGGCCAACCGCTCCACCGGAAACCCATAACGCTTGGATCCCAACCGCAACAGCCGGGTCTGATCCTCGATCAACGCCTGCATGCGCAGACTCTGTTTGTGCAACAACCCGAGGGCGTTCTCCCACTGGGGCGACTCGGGATCCATCTCCGGCAACAGCTCCAACACCCCACGAAACACCGTGAGCGGGGTCTTGAGTTCATGGGAGATGTTGTCCATGAAGTCGTTCTGCCGCAGATCCAGATGATACGGGCCGGAGATGTCGCGAATCAGCACCAGCCACCCCTCGTCTCCCTTGAGCGCCAGAAAGCGGAACTCCAGCACCTGACTGCCGTTCACCGGCGAGGCCAACTCGACGGGCCGGCTGAAATCCTCGCGACGCAGGTAGTCGTCAAGCTCTGGATCATCCATGTGCAAGGCCAAAGGTCTGCCCATGTGCCGCTCCGGACACAACTCCAGCATCTGCCGCGCCTCGGGATTGAACCAGCAGACCCCGAAGCGGTAATCGAGCAACAGCACGCCATCGGGCAAGGCATCCATGGCGGCCCTCCAGCGGTTGAAGGCCACTTTCCAGCGCTGACGCAAATGGGGATTGTCCCCGCGCGCCAGACAGACGTCCGGGATATCCTCATCCTCGACCACCGGTTCGGGTCGCAAACGGTAACCCACCAGCAAAACGATGCCCATGGGCACGAGCCAGGCCCACGCCGGAACCGACGACAGACTCCACAGGCAGGCCGGCAACAATCCCAGCACCGCCAGCCAGGCCAGGATACGCGTGTGGTTCATGGTTGCGGCTTGGCTGAAAACATGTAGCCCGCGCCACGCACGGTCTGCAGCAACACATCCTTGCCAAAGGGTTCGAGGAGCTTGCGCAGCGCCCGCACATGCACATCCACGGTACGATCCCCCACATGCACATGCCGTCCCCAGACCAGATCCAGCAACTGATCCCGGTGGTAGACCCGATCCGGATGGGTGATGAAGAAGCCGAGCAGCCGGAACTCCATGGAACTGCATTTGAGCGGATAGCGGTGAATGCTGATCAAATGCCGCGCCCGATCGAGCACCAGCCCGGCAAACTCCACCTGATCATCGAGCACGGAGGGCTCGATGCGTCGCAGGGCGGCGCGGATGCGGGCGAGCAGTTCCTTGGAGGAGAACGGTTTGGTGATATAATCGTCCGCGCCCTGATCCAAACCGCTCACCTTGTCGCTCTCCTCCCCCTTGGCGGTGAGCATGATCACCGGGATGCTCCGGGTCTGATCGTCCTTTTTGAGCTGGCGCAGGTAATCCAATCCCGAGGTTCCCTTGAGCATCCAATCCAGGAGGATCAGATCCGGGGTGATGTTGCGCATGAGTCCCTGGGCTTCTGGCACGCTGGATGCCTCAAGGCTCTCGAAACCGGCGTTGGCCAGGATCAGGCAGACGGTATCGCGAATATCGGCCTCGTCATCGACGATCAACACCTTGGAACGCACCCCAGCCATCCTCTACCCACTCCCATCGCAAAAGCGATTGACCTTCAACCCTCTTCCCAACCAGCCACCATGCCCAACCCGACCCGTATCGATGCCCTTTCCAGCCTGGATCCGGTGAAACAGGCCCCTCCCCGCCCGAAACAGCCGCGTGCCGAACCCCTGTTCGCCTGGTTGCGCGCCCATGGCATGATCCTGCTGGTGGCCCTTCTGGGCGGAATCTTTTCGCTGTTTCTCTTTCTGAGCGTGCGCTTGCAGATCACCCACCACCTCCGTCAGGAGTTCGCCTGGGTGGCCCAGGATCGCCACCGGGCGGTCCAGAAGAGCCTGGAGAGCGCCACCACCGCGCTCCACGAACTGCACGATCTGTTTCAATCCGCCCCGGAGATCAACGAACCGACCTTCCAGCGCATCGCCACCCTGATCCGTGGCCGCCATCCCGGCATCGAGTCCCTGCAATGGATCGCCCTGACACCCGCCAGGGATGCGCAACCCGAAAGCGCCCGCGTCACCTTTTTGGAGCCGGTCAGCTTCCCGCTCTTCACCCGCGGCCACGACCACTATCGCGATCCCCCCCAACGCACCTGGCTGGAAGAGGCACGGGATGGCGGGGCCATGGTGGTCAGCCAGAGGATCGCGCTCACCCCAGACGATCCGCACCGTTTCGGCTTTCTGGCCGCCCTGCCGGTCTACCACTCCGAGGTGCGTGCGATCTCGGTGCTGGAGCGTCACGCCGCCCTGACCGGCTACATCCTCGGAGTATTCCAGTTCGCCACCCTCACCGAACAGGCCATCTCCCTGCTCGAACCACGCGGCGTGGAGTGCATCATTCTCGACGACCGGGCCCCACCCGAGGCGCGCTTTCTGCACTTCTACGCCTCGCGTCTCACCGCCGCGCCGTTCTCCTTCGCCAACCCCCGCGACTGGCAGGCCTGGATCGAACGACCCGATCCCAAACTCACCGCCTCGAACCGCATCGGCAACCGCGACTGGTCCATCACCTGCTCCCAGACCGACCATTTCCGCTCCGCGGAGTGGTTCGTGCATGGGGATTGGGTGGTGTTTCTGGCCGGCCTCCTGCTCACCAGCCTGCTGGTGCATCATCTGTGGCGCATCAACCGGGAACTGACCCTGCGTACCCGCATGGCGCGGCGCCTGGAAAAATCCGAACGGCTGTTGAGCATCCTCTTCTACCGCTCCCCGGACACCATCCGCCTGGTGGACCGGTTTGGCGCCCCACTCCTGATCAACCGTACCCGCGCCATCATCGACAACGATGACTCGGATCCCCTGGTCGTCCAGCCAGAAGGGTTCGGGGAGCTTTATCGCCACACCCTGGAGCGGGCCTTCGCCATGAACGAGGTCCACCACCTGCACCATCGCGCCAGACACGACCGCTGGTTCGAAATCCGCGTCGTGCCCCTGCGCGAGGAGACCGGCGCGCCCACGGCCATGGTGGTCACCACCGACATCTCGGAGATCAAACTCTTGGAGGAGCAGGCCGCGAAGAACGCCCGACTGGCCGCCCTGGGGCTCATGGCCGCCGGCGTGGCCCATGAGATCAACAACCCCAACAACTCGATCTACTACAACGCCTCCCTGCTGGCCGACGCCTGGCCCACCGTCAAGTCGATCCTCGACGACTACCATCGGGAGCAGGGTGATTTCGTCCTTTCCGGCATCTCCTACACGGAGATGGGCGAAAAGATCCCGAAGATCATCGGCTGGATTCTCGACAACACCGAACGAATCAAGAAGATCGTCGAAGTGTTGAAGAACCTCACCCGCAACGAATCCGCCACCGTCCGGCAACCGGTCGATCTGGCGGAGCTGGCCAGGGGGGCGCTGGTCCTGCTCAACACCACCATCCAGAAACATACCGAGCGGTTCACCCACCACTTCCCGGAGCACCTCCCACCGGTTTCGGGCCATCCCCAACAGCTCGAACAGGTGCTGATCAACATTCTCGTCAACGCCCTGCAATCCCTGCCCGATCGGAGCCGCGGCGTCCATCTGGAGGCCACCCTCGACCAGGCCAACCGCCAGGTCATCCTGATCGTGCGCGATCAGGGGTGCGGCATCCACCCGACGGTACTGGAAAAAATCACCGAGCCCTTCTTCACCACCCGCCTCGAGAAGGGCGGCACCGGACTGGGACTTTCCATTTCCGCCTCCATCATCAAGAACCATGGTGGTCGGCTGCGCTTTGAATCACAACCCGACCAGGGAACCACGGTATTCGTCCATCTCCCCTGTCATGGAGATCTCGCATGAACGATGGCAAGCTCACCGGCAAACCCCCGGTCTTTCTCGTCGATGACGAGGAGCACGTCCTCAACAGCCTGAGCCTGTTCCTGCGCGGATCGGGCATCAAGGAGGTGGTCACGGTCGGCGACAGTCGCGATCTGATGGCCATGCTGGCCCAACGCAGGGCCATGACCGTGATCCTCGACCTGTTCATGCCCCATCTCTCCGGACTGGAACTGCTACCGGAGATCAGCCGCCACTTCCCGGAGGTGCCGGTGGTGGTGGTGACCGCCTCCCAGGAGGTGGAAACCGCCGTCACCTGCATGCGCGAGGGGGCGTTCGACTATCTGGTGAAACCCGTGGAACGGACCCGCTTCGTCACCACCGTGCGCCGGGCGATCGATACCTTCCTGCTGCGCCAGGAGGTGCATGCCTTAAAGAGCTATCTGATCCACGGCGGCCTGATTCACAAGGAGGCCTTCCGCGCCATCCTGACCAACTCCACCCAGCTCAAGGGTATTTTCCAGTACATCGAAGCCGTGGCCGGCAGCGGCGAAACCATTCTGATCACCGGCGAAACCGGGGTCGGAAAGGGGCTGATCGCCGAGGCGATCCACCAGGTAAGCGGTCGCGCCGGGGCTTATGTCGCGATCAATGTCGCCGGACTCGACGACACCCAGCTCTCCGAAACCCTGTTCGGCCACCGCAAGGGGGCCTTTCCCGGCGCCGACACCAACCGCCAGGGGCTGGTGGACCGCGCCGCGGGGGGCACGCTCTTTCTCGATGAGATCGGCGAACTCAAGCCCGCCTCCCAGGTCAAGCTGCTGCGTCTGTTGCAGGAACTGAGCTACTTCCCCCTGGGCTCCGATGTCCCCAAACCGAGCAACGCCCGTATCCTCACCGCCACCAACACCGATCTGCGCAAGATGATCGCGACCGGAACCTTCCGGCAGGATCTCTACTACCGGCTCACCTCGCATCGGGTCGAGATCCCCCCCCTGCGGGAGCGGCCCGAGGATATTCCGCTGCTGCTCGGTTTCTTCACCCAGGAGGCGGCACGCTCCATGAACAAGTCCGTCCCCAACACCCCGCCGCAACTGCTCACCCTGTTGGGGGCCCACCACTTCCCCGGCAACGTCCGGGAACTGCGCGCCCTGGTGTATGATGCGGTGGCGCTCCATGCCGGCGGCCCGACCCTCTCCATGGAGAGCTTCCACCAGGCAATCCGCGACCACAACCATCCCAACCATGCCACCCTTGAACGCCAGGAGGGGATTGGTTCACCCAGCGCGGCACTGTTCACCTCCGGCCCGTTCCCCACCCTCAAGGAGGGGATCGACGCCATGGTGCTGGAGGCGATGCGCCGGGCCAACAACAACCAGGGAATCGCCGCCACCCTGCTCGGCATCACCCGACAATCCCTGAATCGCCGGTTGATCAACATGCGCACCAAGCACGGATCAGCGGATCACGACGCCTTGATGGGACATTAGCGGCTGTTTGGTGATTCCATTCATGGAATCATCAAACCTGCACGAATCGAACAAATCGATTCGTGCTTCTCAAATTGCTGCGCAATTTGGCGGGCCATGCCTGGCCCGCAGCGGCTGTTTGACATTTGCCAAACAGTCGCTTAGCGCAATTTTAACAAAGGGTGCAGCAATTGCTGCTAGTCTATCATTTTGCTGCACCCCTTTTCCAGGCAGAATTCGTGTTGGATCGAAAAAAATCGATTTATTGCGCAACTTACCCCATATTCCGCACCGTCATTTTATCACCACATTGAATTTTAATATTTTTCTCCATTCCTTCCCAGTTCGGATACCAGGCCACCTCCTGACTCCTGGACACCCCATGATTATAATGAAGCTTATATTAATATTCTGATATACTAACATTGCTCCCCGCAAACATCCCAACCACCAACACACATCGAAATCAAGCCACCCCCTGTTCCATGCCGTCGCGCCACGCCTCGACTCCCCCCACCTTTTGATCACCCCTTCCACGAATCCACCCCACATTCTTCTCCACACCCAAATCCGAACAATACCGATTCCCGACACCATGACCTTGTAAAAGCCATGGCTATTTCATTCAGGCAGTGCTAGAATTCCTGCCGGTTTCAACTCACACTCAGCGCCTGGGAGACCGCCCAATGTCAAATATGAAGCCCGAAGAGTCGAAAAAATCCGAAGATACCCATCACAAAGGTCGCCATCACGCCCAAACCCGCTCCAAGGAAGTCGTCCTGGGTACCGGAAGTCAACAGGCCAAGCGGTCCGCCCATCCGAAATTGAAGAAAATTTCGGAGGAAGAGTATCTGAAGATCATGCAACCGCTCCACATCGAGCTGGTGAAGATGCAGAACTGGGTCAAGGAAAACGGCCACAAAATCATCGCCATCTTCGAGGGACGCGACGCCTCGGGCAAGGGGGGCACCATCAAACGGTTCGTCGAGCACCTCAATCCGCGCGGCTGCCGTGTCGTGGCCCTGGATAAACCGACCGAACAAGAGCGGACGCAGTGGTATTTCCAGCGCTACGTCAAGCACCTCCCCTCGGCGGGCGAGATCTGCATGTTCGACCGCAGTTGGTACAACCGGGCCGGCGTGGAACGGGTGATGGGCTTCTGCACCAAGGATCAGGTCAAGGAGTTCTTGCGCACCGTGCCCGAATTCGAACGGCAACTGGTGGCCTCGGGGATCATCCTCTTCAAGTTCTACTTCTCGGTGAGCAAGGAAGAGCAACTCCGCCGCTTCAACAGCCGTCAGAACGACCCCCTCAAGCAGTGGAAACTCTCCCCGGTGGACAAGGAGTCCCAGGATAAATGGGATGAGTACACCAAGGCCAAGGAGGACATGTTCTTCTACTCCTCCACCGAACAGTGCCCCTGGACCATCATCAA
>JADGAY010000317.1 GCA_015231775.1 Magnetococcales bacterium
GTTGAGGGCCAGCATGTTGGTCTGTTCGGCGATGCTGTTGATCACATCCACCACCTTGTGGATCTCCTGGGCCGACTCCAGCAGCCGCTCCATCACCGCCTGAGTCCGTTCCGCCTCGTGGTTGGCCTGTTCCGAGGATTGGCTGGCCATCAGGCACCGCTGGCGGATCTCTCCCAACGCATCGGTCATGGCGCGCACCGAGCCGGCCACGCTGGTGACGTTGCCGCTGGTCTGTTCGGCGGCGTCCTTGACCTCGGCCATCCGTTGGGTGGCCTGTTGGGCGGAGGTGACCACCTGGGTTAGACTGATGCTCGCCTCCTCGGCGGCGGCGGAGATGGTGTTGAGGTTGTGGCTGGCCACCTCGGCGGCGTGGGAGAGGGTGGCCAGATTGGCGCTGGCCTGTTCGGCGTCGGTGGAGATATGCTGGAGGTTAAGGCTGGAACGGTCCACGCCTCCGGCCACGGTGCTCGATTGATCGGTGAGGAGTTGGGCGCTGGCGTTCAGGGCGCCAGAGACCTGGGCCAGTTCCCGCGCGGCCTCCGACAGGTTGCCGGAGCCCTCGTTGAGGGAGGCGAAGATCCCCTTGAGAATCGCGGCCATGCCGGACATGGCCAGGATCAGTTGCCCCAGTTCATCGCGGCTGACCGCTTTCAATTCGGTGGTCAGATCCCCCTCGGCGATGCGGTTGACCCCGACCACCGCCTGGTCGAGGGATGAGGAGATGCGGCGGGCCAGTTTGAGCCCGAAGCCCACCATGAAGAGCACCACGATCAGGGTCACGGTGTAGACCAGGATCTGGCCGGTGCGGCTGACCGAGGCGGATTCGCGGGTGGTCTCCTCGTTGAAGCCGTCCACGGCGACGCCGATCTTTTCGAGCTGACCGAGCACCTGTTGTTGAATCGACTCCGCGTTCTTGCGGCTGGTCTCGATCTGGCTTCCCACCTCCAGACCGTTCCAGGCCAGGGTATAGACCGCCTCATCCCCTTCGACCAGCAGCTTGACCAGGGTGTTGAACTCCTTGTCGAGCCCGGCGGCCAATTCGGCGATGCCGGACTGGGCCTGATCCGAGGCCCCCTTGAGGGCGTTGATCGACTGGCGCGCCAGATCGACCGCCGGCTTGAGCTGATTGGCCTTGAGGCTGGTGAGCAGATCCGGGGTCTTCTCCAGGCGGATCTGACGGCTCAGGATCGACAGGGTGTTGACGCTGGCCAGGCTCTTTTCGGTCACCTGGGCGATCCGTCCCGCGCCACCCGAGATCATTTGCACGGCCAGGCTCTTGAGATCCTCCGTGCCCCGTCCCTCCAGGGCGCGGCGCGTCTGGCGCTTGCCGCGCACCGTGGCCAAACTCACCTTGCCCTTGATCCCCTCGGCGTGGGTGGTCATCCGTTCCACGGTCTGGTCCAGGGCGGTGATCTGGGTTTTGAGCTTCTGGCGGATCTCCAGGTCGCGGCGCATCTGTTCGCGCAGCCGGTCATCCTGCTCCAAAAAGGCGGTGTGGGCCTGCTTGAGTCCCGCAAGGATCGGCTCCATGCCCGGAAAGGTCTGGATGGTCCGGCCCAGCCGCTCGAGTTCGGCGTTGAAGCGTCCATCGAGCGGGCCACGATCCGGGAGTTTGCCGAGGGCCTCCAGGGATTGGGTCTGGAGCAGTTGATCCTGATGGGTGAGGTACTCCAGGAGCAGCGCGCCGATGCGGCGTCCGGATGCCTCCAGGGGGAGCACCTGCTCCACCACCCGTTGTTGCAGTCCGGTGAGACGGATGGTGGAGTAGGCCGCGGCCCCGGCCAGGATCAGGGTGGCCACCACCCCGATAGCCACCCACAGGGTGAGCAGCCGCCGGATGGTCAGATCGAAGGGTCGGGTCACGAGACGTCCGGTCTGGGATGACTCCGTGGCGTTGCGGGTGGGGAGGGTCATCGGGGCGCTCATCGCAATTGGCTCCAGGTGAACGGTTGAAACTCCCCATGCACCAGGCGGGTCGGCCACACCTTATGGCTGGCCTGATGGTCCTTCGGGTCGAAGCGGACCGGAATGCCGATGCCCAGATCGAATTCGCTCAGGCTCTCCAGGGCCTTGACCAGGGCTTCGCGATCCTCCCGCGGGTTTCCGGCGGGTTTGGCCCGCTCGATCCCCGCGACGAGCAGACGCGCGGCCAGATACCCCTCCAGGGAGAGAAAATCCGGCGTGGCCTTGGGATCGTGTTGTTTGAGGGCCTTGTGGTAGGCCTGCACGCCGGGGAGCGGGTCGCTCAAGGAGGGGGTCACCTGGGTGACGATCACCCCTTCGCCATCCTTGCCCAGCGCCTTGGCCAGGGCCGCGCTGCCGACGAATGAGACATTGATGAAGAGGGTGTTGGGGAGATCCTTGCGCGCTTCGCGGATGAAGGCGGCGCAGGCCGGATAGGCCCCCACCATGATGATGGCGCGCGGTTCGGTTTCGGCGTCCAGGATCGAGGCCAGTGCCCCCTCGATGTGGGTGGTGTTGCGGGTGTAGCGGCCATGGGCCAGGGTGTCGGTATCGTTGAAGCCATGCTTTTTCAGGGCGGCCACGGCTCCGGCATGGCCGGAATCGCCATAGCCGTCGTTCTGGGTGAAAAAGGCGATCTCACGGGGTTTGATGCCGAGTCCCAGCAGACCGTCGATCATGGCGGCGGTCTCTTCGGCGTAGCTGGCCCGGTAGTTGAAAAT
>JADGAY010000318.1 GCA_015231775.1 Magnetococcales bacterium
CACCTTGATCATGTGGCGCGAGGCATCCTGGATGGTCCGGTCCAGGGAGCCGGTCTCCTCGCCGATGCGCATCAAGAACAGCGCGGTTTCGGGAAAGAACCGCTCCCATTTGCGCGCCGCCTCGGAGAGGCTGGAGCCGGCGTGGATGCGGCTCACCAGATCCCGTCCCACCATGGCGAGGGTGGGGTTGTCGTGGTCGGCCAGGGCATCCTGGATCGCCGTCACGACGGGAATGCCGGCCTGGAGCATGATGGCGGCGTTGTTCAACGCCTCGGCCATGGTGGCCACCTCGACGCGGGTTTGGAAGAACCGTTCGAGCACCCCCCAGGTGGCCCCCAGCCACGGATGGAGCGGATTGACGAAGACCACCGTGCCCCCCTGGCGTTCCAGGTAGGCGATCGCGGAGAGGGGGTTGTCGAACGGCAGGTGGATCACCCCGCCCCGAACCACGCCCTCGCGGGCGACCAACTTGTAATGGAAGTAGGCCATGGGTTTCTCTTAATGCCCCTCCGCTCCGTGACCCAACACGCGGATTACCTCCTTGACCGTGGTGTGACCGAGTTTCACCTTGTTGACCGCGTTCTGGAAGATGGTACGATGCCCAGCCTGAAGGGCGACCCGCTCCAGGGTCTCGACATCCACATCCCGACCGATCATGCCGGCCAGTTCGCGGTTGGTGCGCAGTACCTCGTAGATCAGGGTCCGGCCCATGTAACCGCTCTGGTGGCAATCCGCGCAGCCGCGTCCGCGCCAGAGGGTCTCCAGGGTGGGATCCCCCAGATAGCTCCGTTCCGTCTCGTCCGGGGTGTAGGATTCGCGGCATCCGGGACAGATCTTGCGCACCAGCCGTTGGCTGACCACGCCGACCAGGGAGTCGGCCAACATGAAGTTGGGAATCCCCAGGGAGCGCAGACGGGGGATGGCGCCCAGGGCGGTGTTGGTGTGCAGGGTCGAGAGCACCAGATGACCGGTCTCCGAGGCGGAGACCGCGGTCTGGGCGGTTTCGGTATCGCGGATTTCACCCACCAGGATCACATCCGGGTCGTGGCGCAGGAAGTGGCGTATCGCGCTGGCGAAGGTGTAGCCGGCCTTGAGGTTGATCTGGGTCTGACGGATCAGGGGGATGCGGTATTCGATCGGGTTTTCCACGGTGAGGATGTTTTTTTCGGTGAGATTCAACTGCCGTACCGCGGCATAGAGGGTGGTGGTTTTGCCCGAGCCGGTGGGGCCGGTGAGGAGCACGATGCCGAACGGTTCGTTGAAGATCTGGTTCAACACCTCCAGATCCGCGTCGAAGATCCCCAATTGGCGCATGCTCATGAAATCCCCCTTGGCCGGGAGCAGGCGCAGCACCAGATTCTCCCCATAGGGGCAGACGGTCGAGGAGACGCGGAAGTCGTACTGGGTGTTGAGAATGGATTCGGAGAAGCTGCCGTCCTGGGGGAGTCGCTGTTCGGCGATATCCATGCCGGCCTTCATCTTCAGGGTGGTCATCAATCGTTTGAAGGCCAAGGGCAAGGCGAACTGGGCCCGCATTACCCCATCGACGCGGAAGGCAATCGAGATCGACCGGTCCATCGGGCGCACATGGATGTCCGAGGCGCGGGCCTTGACCGCCAACTGCATCAGGTGCGACACGAAGCCATCCAGGGAGCGCACCCCGTCCCGGTCTGCGGCGAGCAGTTGGATCTCCTTTTGGATCAGGGTCTCGACCGGGTTTTCCAGGAAGTGGAAGTAATATTGCACCGCGTTGATAATTTTGCTTTTTTCACCCTGGCGGATGCGCGGTTTGAGTCCGGTGGAGCGGGCAATGTATTTTTCGAGTCCCTCCACATCGTCGGAGTAGGTGGCGACGATCACCTCGGCGGCATCGGTGTGGTAGGGGAGGAACTTGTGGGTGAGACAGGCCTGCATGTTGAACAGCCGCAGGCTCTCCGGTGACGGGCGCTTCTGGTCGATATCCACGTACTTGCGGCCATCCTGATCCGCGATGGCCGTGGCGATGTCGTACTGGGAGATGAATCCCAACCGCTCGAGAATCTCGCCGACCCGCTCCCGCGTCACCTTCTGGTCCTGCAGGGCCAGTTCGATGTGATCCGCGTTGATCAGACCCCGCTCCTTGAGGAGTTCACCGATCTGTTTGGTGACCTTTTCCGTTTCCGACATGGTTTCTCACCTCACCTCGTGGTGCCATCTCCGGGCCGCGATGCGACCGTGTTGATCAAGAGCATAACCAATCGCGTCCCCTTTTTAAACCCTCCGCCGTAAAATCACTCGATGCACCGGGATTCGACATGGTATATGGTTTCTGGTGGGGTCTGGCAACCTCAATTCCAGCCCGGATGATTCGTGGCCGCATGCATCTTTTCTATTATCTCACCTTGTCGCTTTTGATCCTGATCACCCTGCCGATCTGGGTCTGGCGCTACGTCACCACACCCAAATACCGTGGCACGCTCTTGCGTCGGCTGGGCTGGATTCCCGCCGCCGAACGGGCCGCCGAACGGGGTCGTCCGCGCATCTGGCTGCACGCGGTCTCGGTGGGGGAGGCCATGGCCGCCCGCGAGTTGGCCAGTCGCATCACCGCCGCCTTTCCGGATCACGACCTGGTGATCACCACCGTCACCCGCACCGGGGAGCAGGTGGTGCGCGACAAGATCCCCGAGGC
>JADGAY010000319.1 GCA_015231775.1 Magnetococcales bacterium
AGATCCTCTTCAACACCGCCGAAGGCACGATCATGATGAAACGGGCCGCGCCGACCTGATGGCCTCGCGCCTGACCCATCACCCCTACCGGAACCTCTCTTTTCCCGTGGCACCCGCGCCTAATCCTCATGGGCGCGCAACGCCTCGGCAATCGGACGTTCCAGATCGCGCCGCGCGGCCAGGTATCCCGTTCCGGCCACCAGCAGCGCGCCACCCGTCAGCGTGGCGAAGGTGATCCCCGGCAACCAATCCCAGCGGTCTTGCAACATGAATCGGATCACCGCCCACACGATCCCCTGTCCGACGATCACCCCCGCGCCGCTGGCGCAGATCCCGAGCAGCAAGAACTCCCGCCAGGCCACCTGACGCAAATCCCCCTGACGCGCCCCGAGCAGGCGGACGATGGCGACCTCCCGAACGCGCCCGCGCTCCAAGAGCAGGATGGCGACCAGCAGGGCGATCACGCCGGCTGCGACAGCCATGCCACCCGCCAACCGCAGCGAACCGATCACCCTTTCGAGCATCTCCCTGGCCCGTTCCATCACCTCGCGGGCGGCGATCAGAGAGATGTTGTTCATACGCCGCGTCACCTCGGCCCGAAACGGCTCCTCCCGGTCCGGATCGAGACGGATGCTGGCCAGATGCGAGAAGGGAACCCCCTCGACCACGGCGGGCGCGAAGATCACGAAGAAGTTCAGGCTCATGTCCGACCAGGCGACATCCCGGATGCTGGTGACCGTGGCGGTGACATCGACCCCGAGGATGGAAAAGGTGACGGAATCCCCCAGGCCGAGACGCAGATCGCGGGCCATCTCCCGTTCCAGACTCACCTCCATGGCGCGCGAATCCGACCACCAGCGGCCCTGGATGATCCGATTGCCGACCGGCGGTTCCTCAGCCCAGGTGAGGACATAATCCCGTTGGAATCGCCACGCCTGGGGATGGCGGGTCGCCACCGCGGTGGTCACCTCCTCCCCGTTCAAGGCGCGCAGCCGACCGCGCACCACCGGGGTGATCCGCAGATCGTCGCCCTGGCGGAGGTGACGACTGGCCAGTTCACGCAGCGTCCCCTCCTGATCCGGCTGGAGATCGAGCAGGAAAAAGCTGGCGACCCGCTCGGGCAACCGCTCGGTCAGTTGTTGATCGATGTTGCGCTCCAGAAACAGCATGGTGGCCAGGGTGGCCATGCCGAGCCCCAGGGAGACCAGGGAGCCGAGGGTACCGCCGCCATGGGCGGTCAAGCGGCGCAAGGCGAGACGCCAGACGAGGGAGGCGGGTTGCAGCCACCCCAAAATCCAGAGCATGACGCGGGCCAGCAGGGTCAGGACGAGCAGACCGCCGCTCAACCCGGCCACCAGCAGCAGACCCGCCTTCCAGCCGTCCTGGGCCCCGACCGCCAGCGCGGCGAGCAGCACCAGACCAAGGGGGACGCCCCAACGCCACCGGGCCCGGAGAAACTCCCCTCCGCCGCTCCAGGCCACGGCCCTGAACAGCCCCATCGGCGTCACCGAACGCAGGCTCCAGAGGGCGCCAAACGAAAAGAGCAGGCTGCCGAGGAGCCCACCCACGACCCCCGACAGCAAGATCACGGCAGAGAATCCCTTGGCCGCACCCGCACCCGTCAGCGCGGAGTCGAACCAAAGCGGCCAGCCGCTGCCCAGCAAGGCCCCCACCAAGGCGCTCGGCAGGGCGACGAGCAGAATGCGCAGCATGAAGATCCCCAGAATCGCCCCATGTCCCACCCCAAGGGATTGCAGAATGGCCACCTGACGCCGATTCTCACGGGCATGGGCGGTCATGGCGCCGGCCATGGCATTACCGGTGGAGAGCAGGGTCAACAGGGTCAACAGACGCATGAACAACGTGAAACGGTCGATGAAGCGTCGCGCCGACATCTGGCCATCGCTGGGGGTCATCACCCGGATGCCGGTGCCGAGGGTCTCCTCGATGAGTTCTCTGGCCACGGACGCCGGATCGCTCCCTTCCGGCAGACGGATCAGGGTGACATGGGTGACCCGGCTGCCGAAACCGAGCAGTCCGGTATGGTTTACCTGCTCGAGCGGGATGATCAGGCGCGGTCCCCAGCGAAAGAAGCGGATCACCCGATCCGGTTCGCGGGCCAGCCGGTCGGCCAGTCGAAGGCGCGCCCGTCCCAGTTCAAACCCCTCGCCGGTGCGCAATCCCAGGCGCTCCAACAACACCCCCTCGGCCACCGCCCCATCCCCCCGCAACGCCTCCGCGAGGGGGATGCCGGAGGCCAACTCCACCTCCCCGCGCAACGGATGGTCCGCAGCGGCGGCCAGCACCTCCACGAGCAGGCTCGCCCCGGTGGCCGGATTGCGCATCATGGCGTTGAACTCCAGATTCTCCACCACCCGCCAATCGGGCCGCGTCAGGCGCGCGCGCAGCGGTTCGGGCAGGGGGGCGGTGGACTCCAGACGCAGATCGGCAGCCAGCATCTGCCGGGTCTCCCGGTCGATCCCGGCCCGCAACCCGGCGGTCAACGTGGCCACCCCGGTGGCCATGGCCACGCTCAACAGGATCGCCAGGGCAAAAATCCAGAAATCCCCGCGCGCCCCGCGCAACCCCTGCACCGCAATGATCCAGATTGGTTTCATGTTTTCTTGACGTGTTCGTCCGGTCTGCGTGTCCG
>JADGAY010000074.1 GCA_015231775.1 Magnetococcales bacterium
CCCTGACCAAGGGCCGCTACGCCTATGATCACGGCGATACCGCCAAGTTGACCCCGCTGATGCCGATGTACTCCCTCGGCCACGACTTCATCCCGCCGGGGATCCATGCGGGTGGTCTGCGTTATCACGGCGATTCGCCGTTGGTCTCGCATCTGGTCCATCTGGGTTTGATCGAGGCCGTGGGCGTGCCGCAGTTGGCCACCTTCCAGGCCGGGGTGCTCTTCGCCCGCTCCGAGGGGATCCTCCCCGCGCCCGAGTCCAACCACGCCGTGCGCGTGGCCATCGACGAGGCCCTCGCCTGCAAGCAGACCGGCGAGCCGAAGACCATCTTCTTCACCCTCTCCGGTCATGGTCACTTCGACATGGCGGCCTATGATCGCTATTTTGCCGGCGATCTGGAGGATTATGCCTATCCCGAAGAGAAGATCAACGCCTCGTTGGCCGCGCTGCGTCCGGTCACCCTGGGCTGAAGCTGGTTTGACAGGGGTTGACCGTCACCGGGGCGCGATGTGCCGACCTCGGGAGACGGTCAACCCCCCCCGTTCCATCCCCCCGAGGTAATGCCTGTCGCCCGTCTTGGCACGCCAGGTTCCCGACAAAAGCAGCGTGTGATCCTTCTGGATGTCGCGCAGCTCTTTTTATGCACTTTTTTGTAGCGTCTCGATTTTATAATTTTTTATGGAACGAAAATCATGATTTGCAATACTTTGTGATCCGGTAACGAGATTCGTGCGCCAAGCACGATCCGGGTTGTCATGATCACAATAATGGCATAAAATGGGTGGTTCAGCTTGGTTTTATTGATTATTCAAATCCACATCATAATTGCAATAAATTCATGGTATTGATTATATTTCGGTATATCATCTGCACCATGTTCATGAATCCATGACAATGCATGGAGGATGTTAATACATGGTTGCCTGCAGTCGCATCTCGATCCTGTTGACTTGCCTGAGCGTCGGTGTGGTGGTGATGTCCGGTGCCTGGGCGGGTCCGGTGAAGTGCGGCGATCACCCGATCCGTCTGGGCTACTACGAGAACGGCTTTTTGTATGACAAAGGGGTCGGGATCAACCAGGATATCGTGGAGGAGTTGCGCAAGCGCAGTGGCTGTCGGTTCGAGGCCAGGGTGATGACGCGGGCGCGCATCTGGGCCGATCTGGCCTCGGGCGACATGGACATGAGCGTCTCCGGGTTGAAAACTGCCGAGCGGGACAAGATTGCCTGGTTCGTGGATTATATGCGCATGAAGACCTATGCCATCGTCCACAACGATGTGGTCAGCCGGGTGCAGAGCGCCCGTGAGTTTCTGCATCAGACCCAGTTGCAGATCGGGGTGGTGAGTTCCTTGAAGTACGGTGGGCCAAACGATCAGTGGTTGGATCAACTGAGTTTGGCCGGTCGGGTCCAGGAGACGTCGGAGGCGGAGTCGATCTTTCGGAAACTCAAGAGCCATCGGTTGGATGCGGTGTTCGCCCAACCACCGGTGTTCCGGAAATACCTGCGCGATCTGGCCATGAACGATCTGGTGGAGGTGCAGGACTGGTCGCCTGAGGAGAAGGGTCAAACCTATGGTTTGGTGCTGACCCGGAGCCGCCATGATGCCATGGATGTGGAACCCTGGCGCGTCTTGATCGGGGAGTTGAAACAGGAGGGGGTGTTGCGCAAGATCTTCTTGAAATATCTCCCGGCCAAGGATGCGGATGCGATGTTGATTGAGTGAATTCGGTTAGGGAGATCCATGGGCGCATCCTTTGGTTGGAAACGGGTCGTGGTTCCGGAGCATGGTGGCAACGCCACGCTCTCCAAGGTCTTTTTGCGCAAGCTGTTGCTGGCCTATCTGCTGTTTGCGCTGGCCTTGACCGGTTTGCAGTTGGGAATGGCCTATCGGGATGCCCGCCACGAGATTCTCGAGACCCTGAAAACCCTGGCAGACATCTCCGCCGGTGGGACGGCATCGGCGATTTGGGATTATCAGCAGCATCTGTTGCAAGCCCAGGCCACCGGCATCGGCAGCCATCCGGTGGTGGTGCATGTCGAGATTCGCGATCTCAAGGGGGAGATGCACGCGGTTTGGAGCCGGGGAGGCACGCATAAACCCGATCCGGAACTGACCATTCATCGTTCCTTGCGGCGCGATGTCGAGCCAGGGCGACCACTCGGGGAGTTGGTGATCGCTTCGAGCCATGCCAAGGTGGTGGCGGGTTTGCGGGATACGCTGCGCCAGATCGCCTTTTCGGTGGTCGGACTGCTGGTCTTTCTGCTGGTGACCCAGTGGTTGTTGACCCGCTCTCTGGTGGTATACCCTCTGACGCGCTTTACCCGCCAGGTGGCCAACGTCACCGAACAGGGCCAGACCATCGAATCCGACGGGTCGCGGGACATCGCCGAGTTCGTGACCCTGCGTCAGGTGTTCAATCAACTCATGCGCCAGGTGCATGAGAGTCACGCACGCATCGCCGAGCAGAATCTGGGTCTGGAACAACGGGTCGCGGCACGCACCCAGGAGTTGCAACTCAGCAAGGAGCAGTACAACGATCTGATCGAACGCATCCCGATCGGGGTGTATCAATTCCGCGTGAGTCCAGATGGCGTCAAACGTTTCGAATACGTCAGCGCCCGCTTTTGCGCCATGTTCCGTCTGGAACCCGGCGAGATCCTCTCCAATCCCTCCCATCCCTTCTCCCTGGTCCATCCCGAGGATCGGGTCTCCTTTCTGGAGGCCAACCAGGAGGCGGCACGCACCCTGAACGCCTTTTTGTGGAAGGGCCGATTCAACATCGGCGATGAGACCCGTTGGTTGCGGATCGAATCCACCGGCAAGTCGCTGCCCAATGGGGATGCCCTGTGGAACGGCATCGTCAGCGACATCACCGAGCGGATGCGCATCGAACAGGCCCTGGCCAAGAGCGAGCAGACCTTGCGGCGTGCCCAGTCCGTGGCCAAGGTGGGCAGTTGGCATCTGGACTTGGATGATGGGGAGTTGGTCTGGTCCGAGGAGGGTTATCGGATTTTCGGTATTCCTGTGGGAACGCCGATCACCTATGAGCTGTTTCTGTCGCGCATTCCCGTCGAGGATCGGGTGGATGTGGATGGGGCCTGGCAGGCGGCGTTGCAGGGTGCCCCATACGACATCATCCATCGCGTGGAGGAGGAGAACGAGATCAAGTGGGTGCGCGAGCAGGCGGAGATCACCTTTGATCTCCATGGCGCGCCCAGGATGGCCTTGGGAACGGTGCAGGACATCACCACCCAGGTTTTGATCGAACAGGCGCGCCGCAACTCGGAGATGCGTTTCCGGAGCATCTTCGAACAGGCCAACGCCGGCATCGCCTTCGCGGATGCCCAGGGCAATCTGTTGCAGTTCAACGACAGTTTTCTGAAGCTTTTGGGCTATCCAGAGTCTGAAGTGATGGGAACCAATTTCGGCCAATTCACCCACCAGGATGATTTGCAGATTGAGCTTGGACTTGTCCAGGAGATTTTGAACGGCGAACGCGACAACTACCGTCTCGAGAAAAGGTACCTGGTGAAAGGGGGAGGGATCATCTGGGTCGATTTGGTGGTGAGTGCGATTCGCGATGATCACGGCGCGGTCAGAAATTTCGTTGGACTGGTGGTGGACATCACCGAACGCAAACAGGCGGCTCGGGCGATGGAGGAGGCGCGTTTGGCCGCCGAGGAGGCGACTCGGGCCAAGAGCGAGTTTTTGGCCAACATGAGCCATGAGATCCGCACGCCGATGAACGCGGTGATCGGCTTGAGTCATCTGGCTCTGCGAGGCGATCCGCCACCCCGGCAGAGGGACTATCTGCACAAGATTCGCAACGCGGCGATGTCGTTGCTGGGGGTGTTGAACGACATTCTGGATTTTTCCAAGATCGAGGCCGGCAAGCTCTCCCTGGAGAACATCCCGTTCAATCTGTCGCAGGTTCTGGATGGCATCGCCAATGTCACGGCATTGCGAGCCGCGGAAAAGGGGATCGAGCTGTTGTTTTCGGTGCCGCCGTCGTTGCCCATGGAGTTGATGGGCGATCCGACCCGTCTGGGACAGATCATTCTGAATCTGGTGAACAACGCGGTCAAATTCACCGAGCAGGGGGAGGTGATGGTCGCTGTGACGGCGCTGGAGAGCCTGGACGATTGGGTGACGCTCTCCATCGGCATTCGCGATACCGGCATTGGCATGAGCGAGGAGCAGATGGCCCGTCTGTTCCAATCCTTCTCCCAGGCCGACATGTCGATGACGCGCCGTTTTGGTGGTACCGGTCTGGGCTTGGCGATCAGCAACCGTTTGGCCACCCTGATGGGCGGCACCATCTCGGTGGAGAGTCGTTTGGGGGTGGGGAGCACCTTTACCTTCATCGGGCGGTTCGGGCGGTCGCCGGAATCCCTCATCGAGGGGCACCGATCCCGTGAGGTGTGGTGGGATTTGGCCAACATCCATGCCCTGGTGGTGGATGACAATCCGTCGGCCCGTGAGATCATGACCGAACTGCTGCACCACTGGTCGATGCGGGTGACCCAGGCGGCAAACGGCGTGGAGGCGTTGGCGCAACTTGAAGCTTTGGCCGACCGGGGCGAACCGTGCGACCTGGTGCTCATGGACTGGCAGATGCCGGAGCTTGATGGGGTCGAGACCCTGCACCGTATCCGCGCCATGCCCCGTTTCGCCGAGTCGCCGACCGTCTTTCTGGTGACCGCGTTTGGCGACGATGAGGTGTTGTCCCGTGCCGAACGCGAGGGGGCGCGCGCCTGCCTGATGAAGCCGGTGGGGGCCTCGATGCTCTTCGATGCCATTGTTTCGGTGTTTCGAAGCGACCAGAACGGTTTCCAAACGGGTGAATCAACCGAGGAGTCGGTGGTGACCCTGCCTGGCACGCGGATTCGCGGGGCACGGGTGTTGTTGGCCGAGGACAACGAGATCAACCAGCAGGTGGCCGAGGAGTTGCTCGGCGACATGGGGATTCTGGTGGACGTGGTGGGTAACGGGCGGTTGGCGCTCGAGGCGGTGTTGGCCCGTCCCGCCGTGTACGAGGCGGTGTTGATGGATGTGCAGATGCCGGAGATGGATGGTCTGGAGGCGACGCGGCGTATCCGCGCGACCCTGGGTGACCAGTCGCCGCCGGTGATCGCCATGACCGCCCATGCCATGGAGAGTCAACGCCAGTTATGTTTCGCGGCGGGCATGGTGGATCATGTTGCCAAGCCCATCGATCCGACGGTGCTCGGCGCGGTGTTGGGTCGCTGGATCAAGCCCCGCGAGGAGGAGGATCCGGTCATCACCCGCCGTCCGTTGTTGGTCGAGCGGGAGGTGTTGCCGGATTTGGGACCGGATTTCGATCTGGCGTCGGCCTTGACCCGGGTGAACGGCAAGCCTCAGTTGTTGCGCAGGCTGCTGCGCACGTTCGCGGAGCAGAACGACGGGAGCATGGCGCGTTTGCGGGCGTTGCTCGACGCAGGCATCCAAGTGGAGGCGTTCCAGTTGGTGCATGGTTTGAAGGGGGTTGCGGCGACATTGGGCGCGGAGAGGGTGCATGGAGCCGCGCGTGTGTTGGAGCAGGCGTTGCGGGAGGGTGGCGACCCGGCCTCCATCCACGGGTTGTTCGCGTCGCTCAATACGAGCATGGACGAGGCGTTGCGGGCGATCGCGGGGATGGCGCCGGAGCCGGTAGCCCGTTCGGTCGCCACCGTGACGTCCCGTGCGCTTCCCTGGGAGGAGATCCGGGTGATGTCCGGGGAGTTGCGTGTGCTTCTGGAGCGCAACAGCATGTCGATTCGCAAGCGGTTTCCCCGTTGGAGCGCGTTGTTGGTAGGAAGTGGTTGCGAAGAGGCGCTCGGGGCCATGGAGTCCGGCGTGGAGCGGCTTGATTTCGAGGCCGCGAGCCAAGCGTTGGAGCGTATCATGGTGCATTTGCAAGGGCTTGAGGAGCCGTCACGATGAGTCTGGAATTTCCCGGCACGATTCTGATCGTGGATGACGAATCGATCAATATCGCGGTGTTGACTGATATTCTCGAGGAGCGGTACGAGATTCTTTTCGCCACCGATGGCAAAAAGGCGATGGAGTTGGCCAAGTCGGCGCAGCCGGATCTGATTTTGTTGGATGTCAAGATGCCGGGCATGGACGGTCATGAGGTGTGTGCGCGACTCAAGGAGGAGCGTGACACGGTTCACATCCCGATCATCTTCGTCACCGCGATGAGCGATGAGAACGACGAGGCGCGCGGTCTTGAGTTGGGCGCCATGGATTACATCACCAAGCCGGTCTCCCCACCGGTGGTCAAGGCGCGGGTGCGCAATCAGATCGAGTTGAAAAACGCCCGTGATCAACTGATGCGATTGGCCATCACCGACGGGTTGACCGGGCTCTCCAACCGGCGTCATTTCGATGGAACGCTCGAGAAGGAGCATCAGCGTTTGGCCCGTTCGCGGGGTTTGTTGTCGTTGATCCTGTTTGATCTGGACCATTTCAAGGCCTTCAACGACACCTATGGCCATCTGGCCGGGGATGATTGTCTGAGGCAGGTAGGTGGGGTGGTGTTGCAGACATTGACCCGTGTCGCGGATTTGGGGGCTCGTTATGGCGGGGAGGAGTTTGTCTGTCTTCTGCCCGAGACCGGGCATGAGGGCGCGGTGGTGATGGCGGAGAAGTTGCGTGCCGGCATTCAGGGTTTGAAGATCCTGCACACCAAATCCACCGCGGCCCAGGTGGTGACCACCAGTCTGGGGGTGGTGACGGTGCGTTGTATTGCCGGGCGATCGCCGTTGCATGTGGTGGCCCTGGCCGACGAGCAGCTTTACGCCGCCAAGTCGGCGGGCCGCAACCGGGTGCAGTCGTTGCGTTTTGATGCCCCGTAGGGGGAATGATGGGTGATCAGTTTGGAATGTATTGTCTTTAACTGTTAAAAAAAAAGAGAGCGTCTGGGAGATTCCTCTCCCAGGGTTTTGATTTTGAATTTGTTTTTGACTTTGACTTTGCTTTTAGCGCGCTCTTCACAAAGAAGCATTTTTCGCGCCTTTTGCGAAAAATGCGCCGCGCGCAGCCTTCACGAGCTTCGTTTCCGCTTTTTGGAAACGAAGCTCGTATTTTGCACGGCGGCCTTGCAGGATACGCCGCATTTCAAGATAGGTGCTAAACTAAGGGATGTGGAGTTCGTGTGTCTTGTTCCAATCCCATTGGACTTTTTTCAGCGGCGCACCTTTGAGCCAGGAGACATCGATTCTTCCTTGCTGCCAACCATTCAGTTCGCGCTGATCTTGGGAAGGATTGGATCCGGATGGGATCTTTCGTAATCCCGGTGCTGAATCCAGTTGATTGTTGCAATAGGCAGCATGAAAAACAATTCTCTCTGGAGTGGCCAGTCCCAGGACTCCCAGAAGGCCCAAGGCGTTATGAAAGGCTCCTTCAAACTGTGACAGAATCTTCTCCCAGGAAGCTCTCCGGATTGTTTTTTTCAGTTCAAACACATGCAGGGCATAGGCGTTGCCCTCTTCCAACTCGATGACTATGCAATCGGCAACCTGTTGATTTTTCAGAAAGCCGATTTTTCTTTCATCCGCCTTGTGAAGTGCCAGACAACGCCGAGTAACCCTCAATTCGAGGGTGCAAGATCCTCCAGGCTCGTCTTCTTTAAGCACAATTTTCTGGGCGGAATCGGTAAAGTGATCCGAATTCAGCACTTTGATTCGTTCTTCCAGGTTCATGATGCATCTGCCTCGGCATCGTCCAACAGATCGTGGAGTTTGATTGTCTCTGCCATCAAGTCGCCCAGGGTTTGGTTGAACGACGGCGCGGCAAACCCGGTATTCATCAGGTCAAGGGGTTTGACGACCGTGCCGCCTTCCTCGATGACGAACTCATACGCGATAGCCTTGTCGGGGTCCAGAACGTCCGACTCATCGTACCCCATCTCTTTGAGGGTTTCGGCCCGGTTCGGCAGGTGGCTCAAGGCGATCAGGTTGTTGAACTGCTGAAACATGATGTCGCTGTGGGTGGTGATCCAGACCGGCAGACCCCGGTTGACCAGTTTCACCAGGGCCTGGGCCATCTTGCGTTGCGCTGCCGGGTGCAGATGGGCTTCGGGTTCCTCGATGAACAGGGAACCAGGTTTTAAATATCTCTTTAGATTTGAATTATTATTCAAAAAGATGGATAATGATGACAATTCCGTAACCAGGGATGAGGCGATATGTAGCGGAATAGGTTGCTGGATAGATTTTGGCACATAATAATAATTAGGTAATACATCGTCTTTTCTTGAAAATTTTCCATTAATGACCTCATTCTCCAACCACGCCACAATATCATCGTATTCTCCAGGTTGTTCATCTTCTGACATTTCAATCAGCCCTTGGAGAAAATTCATCGTCGGTGTGGTGTGCAAACCTTTCGGGAGATCTTGGAGGCTGAATCCCTGGTGAATTGTGCTAGACGCTAGTGCTTTATAATTTAGCATAAAACCGGTTCGGGCTGATGGTAAGTATAGAGAAAGGTTATTACTAAACTTAGTATATCTGCCCTTTAATCCAACTACGCTATCAATAGTATTAGAGATCCCTTTGAACAATAAATCAATAATAACTAATATTATTTGTTGTCTTTTTAATAATAATGTTTTTGAAAAATACACAGTATATTGATTCTGGCAGACAGAAAATTCATTAAATTTAGGTTCAGAATACTTCCATTTTATACTGACAATACTAGATCGTTGATAATTTGTCACTTTTAATTCGTTAATGTCGATCATGTCGCAATTAAATATTTCTGCAATCAATAGGTTCTTTTTATTATAAGTAACCTCATTGAATAGATCTATAAATAATTTAATTGTTGCATTATCAAAATTAGAAATATATTCGAATTCAATATTGCTTTGGGTGGCCTTTATGGCTTTTTGATATTCTTGTTCAATCCATTCAAGGCATGCGTTGTATGAGCTGTAATTGATTATTGAATCATCAAACAATAATTTGCCATGCGTCATCAACCCCCAAAGCAGGGTGCTCAAATAACTCTTGCCGCTGTTGTTGGGACCAATGAACATCATGAACGGATGGATTTCAATATCCGCGCTTTGAATCGGTCCAAAATTGCGAACCTGCAAGGTCCAACGCTGATCCATGGGAAAGATGGCCTTTGGGTTGGGGGGTGCGAGGAATTGACTTCAAGCATATAGAATACAGCAATCCATCAGCTTACAAAAGAAACTGTGGGATCGGACGGGCCACGTCAGGCTCTTCAAGGCCGCCGTGCAAGATACGAGCTTCGTTTCCAAAAAACGGAAACGAAGCTCGTGAAGGCTGCGCGCGGCGCATTTTTCGCAAAAGGCGCGAAAAATGCTTCTTTGTGAAGAGCGCGCTAAAAGCAAAGTCAAAAAATCAAAACCCTGGGAGAGGAATCTCCCAGACTCTCTCTTTTTTTCAATAGTATAAAAATTCTTGTCTATATTGGGTGGGGTTTGACCAGCCCCAACGCCATCCGCGCCAGGACGATCACACTTCGCCAACCAGCCACCCGTCCCATCGTCCGCAACAGCGCCCAACGATCCGCCATGGTCATGCCCGCCACAGCCCGCCAACAACGACGCAAGACACGTTCTTCAACCCGCATCATCTCCGCACGGTCCGGATCGTGGGCCATCCCCTGGGCAAAACGTTCCAGCAGACGCAGCCATATCAGATAGATGTCCGCCGTCTCTCCCTGATTCGGCCACTCGGAGTGGATCAGATCGCGTACCGCGCTTAAAGTGGCCTCGTCCCAGCATATATCCGGGCAGAGATCTTCCAAACGCCTCCGAACGATCGTCATGCCGATGGCCTGCTGGTTTTCATGATGGCGCACGCTGATGCGCTCCTCGTGATGGCGCAGTTCGATGAGCGGTTCGGTCAGGTTGGCGGCGCGGGTCTGGGAGACCAGACGACCCCACAGCTCGAAATCCTGACCGTGACGGACGGTTTCGTCATACGGGTTGGCCAGAACCAGATCACGCCGGAAGATCATCGACGCGTGAAAGAACGGATTGGCGAACAACAGATTCCAGGCGATGGGGAGGTGCGTGGATGGCACGCGTCTGGATTCGGACGCGCGCTGGCCGTCCGCTTGCAGAATCCAGGCCGCGCTGCCCAGCAGGCCAATATCTGGATGCGTCTCCAAAAAGGCCATCTGCCGCGCCAAACGGTCCGGCAGGGAGCGATCGTCCGCATCCTGCCGGGCGATCCACACACCACGTGCCAGGACGATCCCCTTGTTCAACGAACGGGTGAGGCCGAGATTCTCCACGTTGCGCACCAGGCGGATGCGCGGGTCGCGACCGGCCCAGGCGGCGAGAATCACCGGGGTGGCGTCTGTCGAGGCGTCGTCGATCAGAAGGAGTTCAAAATCCGTCCAGGTCTGGGCCAGGATCGACGCGATGGCATCATCCAGATAGCGGGCGCCGTTATACACGCTGGTCAGTACCGTCACCCGCGGGAGCGGTTCGGAATCGCTTGTGACCGCATTCATGCCCGAAACGGCTTCCAGCCGGGCAGATCCCACGCCAACAGGTCGATGCTCATGGCCAAGGCCCAGGTCAGAAGACAGGTGCCGTGGATATCCCCCTCGTTGAGCCCACGGGAGATGGTGGCGCCATAATAGCCGCTCTGCGCCTTGCCGGGGAGATAGGAGAACCCCCCATCCGAGGCCTGATGAAGGCGGATCCGATCCACGACCTCGACGAGGTGGCGCTGGATCTCCGGGCGGCGATGGTCGGTCTGAAGCGCGGCGCGGTGCAGCACATAGATCCAATCCACCACATGACAGCCGGCGGAAGGGGGGCCTTGCAACAGGCAGGTGTCGATGAGCCGTTCCGGATAGTGGATCGGCTCCTCCAGCCACTCCAGGGCGTTGAGCACCTTCATGGCGCCGTTGATCAACTGCCCCCTGGCCGGCGGGGTGGGTGGGGCGAAATAGGCCCCGGTCTCCGGATCCGCCTTGCCCGCCAGAAAGCGGACCATGGTCTGGCGCAACACGGGGGTGTCCACCTGGGGAAGCAGCGGCCCCTGACTCTGGATGAAGACCGCCAGACCCGCGCTTTTGGCGCCCGCGGACCAGGGATGGCGCCAGTCAAAACCCTTCATCCGATTCTCCAGCGTTACCACATCAAGGGGAAAGTCGGAAAACGGATAAGCCGGTATCTCCCCAGAGGAGGCCAGGGTGGCGATGGCCTGCTTGGTTTCGGCCAGGATGGCGTCGGTGATGGGATCCGGGGTGATTTGGCCTTTCATGCGTCGTTTCAGGCGCTCCCGCCAGGTCGGGACCGGCATGGCGATGCCGGCGAGCAGGCCGGGATCCACGAAAGCCCCATCTGGACGTTGAAACGAGCGGATGAAGGAGAACCAGGCGCTTCGCTCTCCCTCGGGCAGACCCTCCCAGAGTCCCAGGGCATCATGGATCTTTTTGGCAAAGCAGGCAAAGCCCAACGCGGCCCGCTCCCCGGCCAGAATCGAGCCGTGGGGGCAGGGGTTGTAACACCCTGCCCGGTCGTCACGGCGCAGGCTGTCGAGAAACAGGGGCAGTCGTTCCCGAACGGAAATCAACCAATCGAATCGCCTGGAGTCGATGCGCATGGAACACCTGGA
Source organism: Magnetococcales bacterium (assembly GCA_015231775.1). Lineage (GTDB taxonomy): Bacteria > Pseudomonadota > Magnetococcia > Magnetococcales > Magnetaquicoccaceae > Magnetaquiglobus. The sequence continues at coordinate 11,625 of JADGAY010000074.1, forward strand.
AAAATGGTTTGCCGGAATGGGCGAAAAACTTGAATCGGGACCGGATGGCCGTTATAGTTTGTGATGGAAAATGGTGATATTGAGTCGATTGAATCACGTCGCAACGACGTCAGCGTCCAGGTGAATGATACCATGTCCATCTCCTTTGATTCCAGCCTGGATGCCGAACGCCATCAAGCCAACATTTTGATCGTCGATGATCAGAAGCTCAACCTGATTGTCCTCAAAAGCCTGCTCAAGCAACACGGATTCGTCAATGTCACCACGGTCGAGGATCCCCGCGAGGTGGAGGCGTTGTGGAGCCGGCAGCGGTTCGATCTGATGCTGTTGGATCTGGAGATGCCCAACCTGCCCGGCATCGAGGTGATGAAGATTCTCGAGCGCATCGGACAGGATCCCTATCTGCCGATTCTGGTGATCACCGCCAACACCGATGAGCGCACCCGTCTGGAGGCCCTGGCCCACGGCGCCCAGGATTTTTTGAACAAACCCTTCAACCCCTCCGAGGTGATCTCGCGCATTCGCAATATGCTCACGGTGCGCATTCTCTACAAGCGCATGGAGGAGAAGATCCTCGAGCGCACCCGTCAGCTCCACGAAACCCGTCTGGAGGTGATCCGCTGTCTGGGTCGGGCCGCCGAGTACCGCGACAACGAAACCGGTCGCCACGTCATCCGCATCGGCCAGATCTCCGCGCTTCTGGCGCGGGTGATGGGGCTCTCCGAGGCCCATTGCGATCTGATCATGCATGCCACCCCCATGCATGATGTCGGCAAGATCGGCATTCCGGATCACATTCTGCTCAAGCCGGGTCGTCTGGATTCCGAGGAGTTCGAAATCATCAAGACCCATGCCATCATCGGCGGCAACATCCTGGCCGGTTATCGCGAGGAACCGCTCGTCACCGCCCGTTCCATTGCCCTGACCCACCACGAAAAATGGGATGGCTCGGGCTATCCCAACCAACTCTCCGGGGAGTCGATTCCCATCGAAAGCCGCATCTGCGCGGTGGCCGACGTGTTCGACGCCTTGACCTCCTGGCGCCCCTACAAACAGCCCTGGAGCGTGGAAGATGCCGTGGAGCACATCGTTCGGGAACGGGGTCGGCACTTCGAACCCAAGGTCGTCGATGCCCTGCTCGACAACATGGAATCCATCCGCTCGATCAAGAGCACGATTTGCGATTAGAAGAGTATCATGAACTCTCAAGATCATTCCGACGCATCCGTGGCGCGTGACCCGGATTTTCTGGTGCTGGCCAACCGGATGTTGGTTCCAGTCTCCACCCGCGCCATTCTGTGGGACATGGACGGGGTGTTGATCGACTCCCTGGGATTGGATTTCAAGATCTGCAACCAGTTGATCGAGGCCCATTTCGGCCCCGGCAAGCCGATCGACGATCCCTTCATCCAGTCGATCTTTGCCCTTCATCCGCCGGCATTCTGGGAGAAGATCTTCGCGGAGCTGACCAGCCGTTACGGGGTCGATGCGGATGGGGCGACCCGAGCGGAGATCCTGGCCCGGTACGAGGAGGCGCGGATCACCACGCCGTTCGAGCTTTTGCCCGGCATTGCCGAGATTCTGGCCGAGGCGCGCCGTCTGGGCATGCGCATGGCGGTGGTCTCCAACAACACCAGCGCGGATGTGCGGGCGATTCTGGAGCGCTCCGGGATTCTGGCGCCATTCGATCTGACCGTGGGCAACGATCTGGAGGGGTTCCGCAAGAAGCCGGCTCCGGATGGCTACCAGTATGCCGCCCGTGCGTTGGGTGTCGATCCGGCTGAGGCGGTGGTGGTCGAGGACTCGTTGTTGGGACTCGAGGCCGGGCAGGCCGCTGGATGTCACACCATCGCGGTGGCCACCGGCGGCACCCCGTTCGCGGTGCTGGCCGCTTCGGGTCTGGCCCGGCAGGTCCAATCCGCGTTCACCCCCCTGGAGTTGGCCGTGTCCGGCGGGGACATCCGCGCCAAACGCATCCGCACCCCGAACGATTTCGTCAGCCACATGGTGGAACACATCGCCTGGCGTCTCGGGGTGGTGATCCGTCTGGATTGGAACAACGACCGCTGGTTCGAGCTGGGTAGACAGTTGGGCGCGGCGTTGGCCGCGTTGCCCCGCCGGGGCGCGCAGGCCGCCGCGCTCGGGATGATCGATGATGGCAGTGCCGAGATCCTTCTCGACTGGAACGCAGCCGTGCATCAAGCCGAATTTCTCTCCGGCGGCGGGGTGGATACCGGTTGGTTTCTGGCGCTGCGCTGCGAGCAGGCGGTGTCGGGTCGTCCGATGTGGGAGTTGATGAACGGACTGGCCCAGGGGCTTGGCGCCCGGATCCAGGTGCGTCTCTGTTCCGCCGAGGATCCTCATCACGCCTGGGAGGGGATCTACCGTACCCTGGGGATCGCCTTGCGTCGGGTGGTGGATCCGCCCGCCGTCCAAGCGGTGGTGGTTGCGGACCCACCGGCCAAACCGGTGGAGAGCCGTTTCGTGATGGAAGAGAAATCCGCCACCTATTGTCGGGCGGTGCGGATCACCGCCGAGAGCGCCTTGACCTTGAGCGTGGATTTCACCCGCGTCGGGGCGCATCACTTTGCCTTCGAGGTGGCGGATTCGATCCGTGTGGATGGATTCCCGGCGCTGCTGGCCCGGCTCGCGGATGGGGCCGGATTTTCGCTTCGGGTCGCCTGTCGGGCTCTGGCATTGAGTTCCAGCCATGTGGTGCTCGAGGACACCGCGTTGGTGTTGGGGCGGGTGTTGTTCGAGATCTTGAAGATCCGCATGGAGGAGAGCGGGGTCAACGGCGCCGGCAGCAGCGTGCGTGCGCCCGACGATCTGGCTGCGCCGGTGCGGGTCGGCATCAGTGTCGAGGGGCGCAAGTTTCTCTCCCTGGTCCCTCTCGTGGGGGATCACGCCGCGTTGCGGGAGCGGTTTTTGATCGGTCGCGAGGTGGCGGGCGGGATTCGTTCCGAGGATCTGGACGATTTTCTCGATGGTTTGGTGGGCGGCATGAGCGCCTCGCTGATGATTCACTTTGCCACGATTCCGGATCCCGAGGAGGGGTGGCCGTTGATCTTTGCCCAGTTGGGCCGGGCTTTGGAGGAGGCGTTCGCCCCCAATCCGCAACGCAAGGGGATGCCGCCGGGGGTCAAGGCGACGCTGCTGTGAGTCGAAATGTATGGTTTTAATTTTTGAAAAAAAAGAGAGCGTCTAGGAGATTCCTCTCCCAGGGTTTTGATTCTGCCTTTAGCGCGCTCTTCACAAAGAAGTCTTTTTCGCGCCCTTGGCGAAAAAGACACCGCGCGCAGCCTTCGCGAGGGTCGTTTCCGCCTTTTGGAAACGACCCTCGTATCTTGCACATGAGACCGCCCGGTCAATGACCTGTCTCAAAATGGTTACGGTAGCGCCGATTCAGGGCCGAGCAACGCCATACCCGGTCAACTCCACATAACCAACCCCGCCAAGTGCCATGCCGTTGGACCGCCCCTGCACCGTGACCGCCCCCTCCCAGTAGTGGAGTGCGGCATTGGCCAGTTCCTGATCCGCCAGACGCGGGATCACCTCCAACCGTAACCCCTGATCCGGCAGCTCGATCTCCCACCCGGCGGGGTAGCGGTTGCCGGTTTTGGGACTGGTCCACTGCCCGATCTCCCGTTGTCGCCATTGGGATTGTTCCAGCCGCACCGTCCGCCCATCCGCCTCGATGAGGATGCCCTGACTCGCCCCGTCGTCCTGTCCGTTTTTCAACCGCATGCGGTAGAACATCAACTCCCGTCCGTCGTCGAGTTGCAGGGCGAACCAGTCCCATCCCGCCTGTTCTGGGGTCAGGGCCGAGCTGCTCCACTCCCGATCAAACCAACTGCTCCCTTCCACCCTGTGCCGCTCCCCGTTGACCTGGATTTCACCGCGGGTTTTCAATCGGGTCAGGGAGAAGTAGTACGAGGCCGCGTCATGCTCCGCGCTCTTGCGGCTCAAGCCCTGTTCTCCTTGCAACACCACCGGCTTGAGGGCATCCAGCTTCAGATCCAGGGCGATCCCCTCTTGGGCTGCCACCAGCTTGAAGTTCGGTTGGGTTTGTGACCCGCCCACCATGGCCAGGGACCAATCCTCAAGCCAAACCCGGAACGGTTCGGCCTCGGCCCCGGCCATGCCGAGGGCTGGGCGGATCAGGCGTTGAAAATGGTGGAATCGGCCTGATTCGATGTCGCTCAACGCCAGATGACCGAGATAGAGCCCGTTCGTGCGCCAGGCGGAGGCGTCCGGCGCGGGGGGGTCGGGCTGAAGGCCGATGCGGAAGAGGGTCCACTGATAGCCGAAATGGCGTTTGCCATCGGTGGTGGCGAGATTCCCGGTCACATACCACCACTCCTGGCGGAACTCCGGGTGGGGGCCGTGGTCTTGGGGGAAGTTGAACGGGCGCGGGGTGGTGGCCTTCTGGAAGCCGGCATCCCGTGAAGAATCCCCCAGGGCTGCGTCGATGGTCAGGGGA
>JADGAY010000075.1:0-12730 GCA_015231775.1 Magnetococcales bacterium
GGTCATAGACGTTCTCCTTGCCCTGGATGTACATGGCCAACCGCTCCAGGCCGTAGGTCAACTCGCCGGAGATCAACGGCAGATCGATGCCGCCCACATGCTGGAAATAGGTGAACTGGGTCACCTCCATGCCATCCAGCCACACCTCCCAACCCAGACCCGAGGCGCCCAGGGTCGGGCTCTCCCAGTCGTCCTCGACGAAACGGATGTCGTGGGCGCGCGGATCGATGCCGATGGCGGCCAGGGAGTCCAGATACTGCTCCTGGATGTCGTCCGGGGAGGGCTTGAGGATCACCTGGAATTGATAATAACGCTGCAAACGGTTGGGATTCTCGCCGTAGCGGCCATCCGTGGGACGTCGCGACGGCTGCACATAGGCGACGTTCCAGGGTTCCGGTCCGAGGGAGCGCAGGAAGGTGGCCGGATGAAAGGTGCCGGCGCCCATCTCCATGTCATGGGGTTGCAGGATCACGCAGCCCCGGTTCGACCAGTAGGTCTGCAACGACAGAATGAGGTCTTGAAAAGTCACGGTCCACTCCTTGTGGCCCATCCCGAAATGCGGGATGATGAACGTAAACTTGCTGACGCGGGGGAACCCCCATCCGTGGACGCCCGCGCGGGGCTCCACGGCAAACCAGTGAAAGGGTTATCTAACGCTTTCGCGCCGTTCTCTTCAAGGAGTTTTCGTCAAAATCATGTCTCTCTTCGGTCTGACGATTCTGTTTGCCCTGTTGATCGGCTTCCTGGCCGACACCCTGGTGGTTCTGGTCGATTTGCGCGCCATGCCGGCCACGCCGCCGGACAAGGTGGCCGGGTTCATCGATGCCTGGGTGTGGGAAAAGAGCATGGCCTATGCCCGGGCCAAGGCCAAGCTCGACATCGTGGCCTCGGGGAGCAAGCTGGGGGCGCTGCTGCTCTGGTGGTTTCTCGGCGGTTTCGCGTGGCTCGATCGCCTCGTCGCCTCCTGGAGGCTCGGCGAGATCGCCTCGGCGGTGCTGTATGTGGCCATTCTGCTCCTGGCCTTCAAGATCTTCTCCCAACCCTTCAAGATCTACCACACCTTCGTGCTCGAGGCCCGCTTCGGCTTCAACCGCACCTCCTGGAACACCTTCATCGACGATCGCGCCAAGGGACTGCTGCTTGCCCTGGTGATCGGCGGACCGCTGCTGGTCACGGTGCTGGTCTGCTTCTATTACTGGAAGACGTGGGCTTGGCTCTACTGCTGGCTGAGCGCCACCTTTTTCCTCATTCTGATCCAATACATCGCTCCAGCGGTGCTGATGCCCCTTTTCAACCGCTACACCCCGCTGCCGGAGGGATCCCTGAAACAGGCGATCACCACCTATCTGGACCAGGCGGGGGTGACCTTCTCCGGCATCTTCACCGTGGACGGCTCGCGCCGCTCGACCCGTGCCAATGCCTTTGTCACCGGCCTGGGGGCGCAACGCCGCGTGGTGCTCTACGACACCCTGCTCCTGCGCCACCCGGAATCCGAGGTGGTCGCGGTGCTCGCCCACGAGATCGGCCATCTGGTGCTGGGACATCTGCGCCGGGTGACCGCCATCACCATCCCCTATCTGGGGTTGATGTGCGCCCTGCTCTCCTTGGCCATGCAGCAGCCGGAGCTGCATCGGGATTTTTTCATGGAGCGGGTGACGCTCCATGGCGGTTTCGTCTTTTTCGTGTTGTTGGCCGTGCCGGTGGATGTGGTCACCGGACCGTTACTCAAGATGGTCTCCCGCGCCCATGAGTTTGCCGCGGATCGATTTGCCGTCACCACCCTGGAACGACCCGCTGCCCTGGCCTCGGCCCTCAAGCAGCTTGCCGCCGCCAATCTGACCCTGGTCAACCCCCATCCGTGGCGGGTGTTCCTCCATCACGCCCACCCCGCCATCCTGGCGCGCATCACGGCCATCGAGGCGTTCGAGGATCCGGGGAAAGGGTGAAAGTTCCTGTTGATGGTTGCTTTTTCTGGTCATTGGTCGCTTTTTGGTGTAATAAAGCGAGAATACGGTTTCAGGTGCGACCTGACTTGCAAGATGGGGGGCGTATTCGCTGATCCTGACGCTGGTTCCATCCCAACATCGAGGAGTCTTAATCAATGATGGATAACGACGAGGAAAGGAAAGAAGACGTGAGCGACAAGGAATCCCACGAATCCAAGGAGCCCAAAGAGGCCAAGGAGCCCAAGGGCGATGGCTCGGTGACTGCGGAGAATACCAAGCTCCAAAAGAAGAAAGCCGCCAAGATGAGCGAGGAGTCCTATCTCAAGGAGCTTGCCAAGCTGCATGTGGAACTGGTGAAGCTCCAGGAGTGGATCCGGGTCAAGGGCTTGAAGGTGGTGGTGCTGTTCGAGGGTCGCGACGCGGCGGGCAAGGGCGGCGTGATCAAGCGGATCACCGAGCCGTTGAGCCCGCGTATCGTCAAAGTGGTGGCGTTGGGCACCCCCACCGAGCGCGAGAAGAGCCAGTGGTACTTCCAGCGCTATGTGCCGCATCTGCCGGCTGCCGGCGAGATGGTGCTCTTTGACCGCAGTTGGTACAACCGCGCCGGCGTGGAGCGGGTGATGGGCTTCTGCACCGATGATGAATATCAGGAGTTTCTGCGCTCCTGCCCGGAGTTCGAGCGCATGCTGGTCCGTTCCGGGATCATCCTGATCAAGTACTGGTTCTCGGTGAGCGACAAGGAGCAGGAGAAACGTTTCTTGAGCCGCACCCAGGATCCGACCAAGCAGTGGAAGGTGAGCCCCATGGATCTGGAGTCGCGCATGCGCTGGGAGGATTACTCCCGTGCCAAGGATGCCATGTTCGCCTATACCGACATCAAGCAGGTGCCTTGGAATGTGGTGGATGCCGACATCAAGCCGCATGCCCGTCTCAACTGCATCAGCCACCTGCTGAGCCAGATCCCCTACGAGGATCTGCTCACCACCAAGGAGGCGATGAAACTGCCGCCGCGCAAGAAATCCACCGGCTACATCCGTCCCCCCATCGACGAACAGACCTGGGTGCCTTACAAGTATCACGGTTGATCGAACCGGAAAAAATGGACGTGGAACGAAACCGGGGGAGCGATCCCCCGGTTTTTTTCGTCTTTCCACGACCCCACGAACCAGGCGGGGAGAAGGGTGGATGGATCGCAAGAAACGGTTGGCGTGCAATTTGCTTGGGAAAGGTGCAGCACTCCCAGGCACTTGGCTTTGGGGGTCAATGTTTCGTCTTCTCTGTCTGAAGGGAAAAGGCATCCCATGGACCGTCATGACCCCATGTTATCCAAGGATTCACCGGCCAATCCACGCCCCACCGCGGCCACCATCGCGCGACGGGCGGGATTGATTCTGCTCGGTTGCCTTCTGCTCGCGGCGTGTGAACCGGCCAGCCGCATCAAGCAGTCCAGGGAGCATTTCCTGCAACCCACCAATCCCGAGGTGGAGATCTCCGCGGCGCCGGCCCAGGGCAAGAAGGATGCCCCCCTGGCGGTGCTGGCCGAATCGGCCTCGCCGGAGGAGGTCTATACCATCACCGTCACGGAAATGCCGGTGAAGGATCTGCTCTTCGCCCTGGCCCGCGATGCCAACAAGAACATCGATGTCTATCCGGGCATTCAGGGTCGGGTGACCTTGAGCGCCATCGATCAGCCCCTGAGCAAGATCCTAGACCGGGTAGCCCGACAGGTGGCGATCCGCTACGAAATCCAGGACAAGACCATTGTCGTGACCCCGGATCTGCCCTATTTGAAGATCTATCAGGTCGATTATCTGGGCATCGAACGGGAGATGTTGAGCACCAACAAGATCTCCAACAACCTGACGACCACCAAGGGCAATGCACTTACCAATCCGATGTCCGGCACGGACAACAACCAGTCCAACAGCACGCTGAACACCAAGGCCAACAGTTCGTTCTGGAAGACCATCACCCAGAATATCCAGGCGATTCTCGGGGCAGACGTGGGCATCGAATTTTTGAACAATCAGGATCAGCAGGGCGGCCAGCCCAGTGGGTCGGGCGGGGGACAGCCGGGTGGCGGGAGTGGCATGCCCACGGGCATCAATGCGGGAGGTCTGCCCCCCGGCGGCGGCATGACGGCCCAGCCGATGCCCCAGGGATTGCCGGGTCTGGCGAAAAAAGATAATCAGAATCAGTCCATGAAGCCTGGACTGGTGTCGGTGAACACCGAGGCCGGGGTCATGAGCATCGTGGCCACCTCGCAACAGCACGAGCGCATCCAGGAGTATCTGGACAGCGTGCTGGAGAACGTCCATCGCCAGGTGCTCATCGAATCCACGGTCGTGGAAGTGGAGTTGAGCGACCGCTTCCAGGAGGGCGTGGACTGGAACGTCATCTTCAACCGTTCGGCGGGGGTGGTGCTCAAGAGCGCCTTCACCGATGCCGCGACGGCGGCGGCTGGCAGTGCGGTCAACTACTTCACCCTGGGCCATACCGGGGGTCCGAACGGCAATCCGACCACGGACGCGGGACCGGTGAATGCCACGATCAAGCTGTTGGAGAACTTCGGCAACGCCAAAATTTTGTCGAGTCCCAAGATCATGGCGCTCAACAATCAACCGGCGGTGTTGAAGGTGGTCAAGAACAAGGTGTTCTTCACCCTGAAATCCAGCACTGCGTCGCGGGATGTCAGTTCGAGCAACAACAGTAACAGTACCGGCACCGTGGCTACGCAACCGGTTTTTGACACCGAAATCCACACCGTGCCCGTGGGTCTGGTGATGACCGTCACCCCGCAGATCTCCAAGGAGGGGATCGTCAGTCTCAACGTGCGTCCGACGATTTCGCGGATCAGCCGTTGGGTGAACGATCCCAATCCGGCCCTGGTCAAGAACAATGCCCAGACCAATCTGCCGGACAACATCAGCAATCCCATCCCCGAGATCGAGGTCAAGGAGATGGAGACCATGATGCGGGTGCATAGCGGTCAAGTGGCGGTGATGGGTGGTCTGATGCAGGATTCGATCAGCAATGCCACCGAAGGTCTGCCCACCTTGTCGCGTCTGCCGATGGGGCTCGGAACCCTGTTCGGTCACAAGGACGAGGGGGTGAGCAAGAGCGAGTTGGTGATCTTCCTGCGTCCGGTGGTGATGACCCACGGCAGACCGCGCGAGACGGTCGCCGAGCGGTCGCGGGAGATGATGCGCGATCAGCCGCAACCCCAGGGGGTGCAATCCCAGTTGGCCCCGGCGGCCAAATCCGCGCCGGCTGACAGTGGTGACGGCAAGGATAAGGGTGACAAGGAGGCCAATCAGGCCGGAGACAAGAAAAAAACCGTGGTGGCCAAGCCTTCCGTGACCGGGGAAACCATCAACGCCTCCACCAAGAGCGCGCCAACCGATGCCGGGGCTTCGGGTTCGGCGCCGGCCAAGGTGGATGCAAAGCCCGAGGCGCCCAAGGCCGCGGTGCAAACCGCGCCGGCGACCACGGCAGCGGCACCCGCGACACCCGTCCAGTCCTCAACGTCGGCCCAGGCACAAACACCGGCACCCGTGGCTCAACCCGCCGCGCCGGCACCCGCCGCGCCGACACCCGTGGCTCAACCCGCCGCGCCGGCACCCGCCGCGCCGACACCCGTGGCTCAACCCGCCACGCCGGCACCCGCCGCGCCTGCTCCGGTGGCCCAGGCACCCGCCACCCCCGAGGCTTCGCGCGCCAAGAGCGGATCCCAGGAGGCGACGGCAGCCCAGTCCAAGAGTGGCGCCTCCACCAATGCCTTGGCGGTGGGGAACAGTTATCTGGATTTCACCAACGCGCCGGGCCAGAATGGCGGTGCGGCGGCGGGCGGTTTTCCGATGTTCCCCTCCGCCCCCCCTTCGAATCGCGCCTTCCCGGTGCGGGATGCGGACGCCCCAACCGGTCAAGCGGGTCAGGCGCCGGGACCGGAGGCCGCGTTGGATGCGCGCACCGAATCCAGACTGTGACGGTTTGTGATGGGCCGCGACAGATCAGGCGTGAATTCCCAAGCCGTCCCTCGTGGACGGCTTTTTTTTGAGTTTCGGGTGAGCTGGATTCAACCCAGATCCGGCGCTTGCGGGTCTGGGTGGGAAACGTGGGATACTGGTTACGATTTTTTACCCGAAATCAATGGGAGTTTTGCTAAAATCGGGTATACTGTACATGATTGCCTCTTTTCTCCTGGGCGGTGACCTCGTCTCATGACTGTGGAACACCCGCACGGGAGTTCCACGGTCGGGGGTGAGGGGGTTCTCCCCCCATTCTGCAAGTCAGCAAGCAAGGATTCTCGCGATCCATGAGAAATCTTCTTCGGAACAAACGGTTGGTGGGCATGCTCCTGGTCGCGCTGCTGGCGGTCCTGGGTGGTTATCTGTTGCTCATCCCCGATGGCGACCAACGTGGCAAGCCGATCACCGTGGAACGCGCCAAGGTGGCCATGCCCGACAAGAAGGGCGCCGAGTCCCCCCAGCCCAAGAGCGTGGCCGAAATCGTGGTCCAGCGGGAACCGGTCGGCAGCGTCACCCAGTTCAAGGGATTGGCCTACGCCAGCTTCGAAAGTGTCAAGCGTACCCTGGCCGAGGGGGCGGCACTCTTTCCGGGTGATCAGATCGTCACCGGCAAGGATACGCGCCTGATCATGAAAATGCGCGATGACGCGGTGATCGCCCTGGGTCCAGAGAGTGAATTCCAGATTCAGGAGTATCGTTTCGAGCCCGAGGAGGAGTCGGGCAACGGCGTAGTGAATATGACAAAAGGTATGGTCCGTTTCACCTCCGGCAAACTCGCCAAGATGAAGGATCAACCCTTCAAGGTGGTCACCCCCGTGGCCACCCTGGGGGTGCGCGGCACGGAAGGGTTTGTCCGTCTGGGGGATGGCAAGGGCAAGGATCGGGAGATCGAGGTCGTCACCCTGCAAAAGGAGCTGCTGGTCTGGATGGAGGAGATGGCCCGTCCGGGTCCGAAGGCTTCGTCCGGCGAGCTGTTCTTCTCGAAGAGCTGGTCGTTGATCAACGACGCCTGGGCCGCGGATACCTCCAAGGCGCCGCTCGCGGTGCGGCATGGGGAGCGGCTCGTCGGCAGTGCCAACAAGGCCCCGGAGGTCCGCAAGGCCACCCGCGAGGAGTTGCGTGGGGCCTATGCCACGACCGCGGTACGCAAGCTCTCGGACCAAGCCAAGAAGAAATTGACCGATCAGGTGGCCAAATCCCTGGTGGACAAGGGGTTGGCCCCGGACAAGGCCACGGCTGAGGCGATGCTGAAGAAAGCGCCTCAGGCTCTGGATGAACTGGTGAGCAAGGCCGAGGAGAAGCTTGAGAAGGAGTTGGAAAAGGCGATCGACAAGAAGCTCGAGGCCGATGAGAAGATCGCCAAACTGGATGACAAGTTGAAGGAGACGCTCGGCGCGGAGACCTCCGCCAAGATTCAGGAGATCGAGCGGCGTCAGGAAGCGCAACTGGAGACGGTACGTCAGGAGCGTTCCGAAAAGATCCAGGAGATCGTGACGAATGCGGAGATGAAACAGGCTTCGAACGAGATTCTGGCCGGCCATGACGAAAAGCAGGCTGAGTTGCGCGCGGAGTTGGGCGAGCGGATCGCCAAGGCCGAGAGCCAGAGTGATACCAAGAAGCTGACCGAGCTGAAAACCGAGTTGAAAAACAAGCTCGCGGAACTGGAGAAAGAGACCCAGAAATCGTTGGAGAGTCTGTTGGGTGCCGAGCAGACCGCCAAGGTGCAGGAGGCGGTTCAGGCGGCGACCAACCGGGAGGCTGAGATTGTCCAGGAGCGCGCCAAACAGATCGAATCAGCGGTTCCCAAGGAGCAGCAGGAGTTGGTTCGGAGCATCGAGCGGCAGAAGGAACAAATCCAGATCGCGTCTCCGCTCAATCTTAGCGACCTGAGCCAGAGTCCGTCCACGGGCAAGGCTCAGGAGCAGGCGCTCCAGACCATCGAGGCGGCCACCACCAGCCTGGTCAATGGGATCGCCGATGCGGTCAAGGCCGGCGTGCCGTTGGACAAGGTGATCCAGGGCTTGCAAGATGCCGCCGTGGAGCGGCAGCGCAACGAGGCGGCGCGCTTGGGCGTGGATCTGGATACCGCCGCCAAGAATGCCGATGAGTTTTTGAAATTGTTGGAGAAATCTCCGTTCCTGCCGAAGAAGGACACGGAGTCGGAGAAATCCAAGGGTGCCACCAAGCCCGAGGAGACGGCCAAACCCGCCGAGCCCACCGCGCCCCCGCCCGCTGACGCCAAAAAGGGGGATGATGCCCCCAAGGCCACCACCACGGCCCCCGTCGCACCCACGGCCACGACCACCATTCCGGGGATCGCGCCATCCCCCATGGATGCAGCCGGTTCCCTTTCGTCGTCGGGATTCAGCTCCACCACGACCACCACCACGACCATCACCATCAACAATGCGCCGACGATTTCGATGCAGACCTTCGCCATCGACGAGAATGCCCCCACGGGTACGGTTGTCGGTACGGTGGTCGCCTCGGATCCGGATGTGGCGGATCAGGACAAGTTGAAGTTCAGCCTGAGCGATAATTTCGGTGGCGCCTTTGGCATGGATGAGAATACCGGAAAGCTCACGGTGCTTGATTCCAGTAAGCTCGACTTCGAAACCAACCCTTCCATACGGCTTACCGCCGTGGTCAAGGATACGCCCAAGACCGGTTCGGCCTCGGCCACAATCTGGGTGGTGCTGACCGATGTCAACGAGGCTCCGACCGTCACCTCCGGCGGCAGCGGGATCCTGGCCGAGAATGCCACGGAGACGGTTTATACGGCCACGGCCTTCGATCAAGACAAGGATGACACCTTTACCTGGTCCCTGGCTGGCACGGATGCCGGGTTCTTCCGGATCGACGCGACCAGCGGCGTGGTGACCTTCCGCAATCCCCCCGATTTTGAAAATGCCAACCATGCGCCGGCCTATGTCATCGATGTGATCGCCACCGACAAGAAGGGCGTACAAGGCTCCAAGACGGTGACCATCACCGTCACCGATGTCAACGAAGCCCCGACGATCACCTCCGAGGCTGGTGTTCTCTTCGTGGAGAATGGCGCCGGCATAGCCTATCAGGCCACAGCCACGGATCCGGACGCGGCGGACAAGAACAAGCTCACCTGGTCGCTATCGGGTAACGACGCGGCCCTGTTCGAGATCAATGCCCAGACCGGCGCCGTCCGTTTCCTGGCCAAGCCGGACTTCGAGAGTCCCAAGGATGTCGGTGGGGATAACCTCTACAACTTCACCGTGACCGTCACCGATACGGGCTGGCAGGGAACATCCGCGCAGAGCGACGCCAAGGCCGTGACCATCACGGTGATCGATCAATCCACGGTCTCGGTCACCTCCTCCGAGTCGGTGAATTTCGATGAGAATGCAACCGGCATCGCCTATCAGGCCACCGCCACGGAACCGGATCCGGGCGATGATCCGCGCATCTGGTCCCTGCTCGGGGCCGATGCCGCCCTGTTCAACATCGAAGCCGCGACTGGCGCGGTGCGCTTCAAGCAGGCCCCGGATTACGAGAATCCGCAAGATCACGGCAAGCAGAACAGCTACCACATCACGATTCAGGTATCGGACAAGAACAAGTTCTTTGCCAGCAAGGCGGTGACCATCAACGTCATCGACCTCAACGAAGGCCCGGTGATTGCCGCGACTGCGCCTTCGGCGGTCAATTTTGCCGAGAACGGCACCGGCACCGCCTATCAGGCCCCGGCGACCGATCCGGACAAGAACGACATCCTCACCTGGAGTCTGGGGGGCGCGGACGAAGCGCTGTTTTCCATCCATGCCGACACCGGCGCCGTCACCTTCCGGCTGCCACCGGATTTCGAGAGCACGACCCATGCACCGGTATATGCCCTCACCGTGAAGGTGCAGGACAAGGGCGGTCTCACCGACTCCAAGGCCGTCACCATCACGGTCACCGATGTCAACGAGCCCCCGGTGGTCACCTCGGGGAGCAGCGCCACCTTTGTCGAGAATGGCACCGGCGTGGTTTATACCGCCACTGCCATCGATCCGGACGCGAATGATCTGTTCGGCTGGTCCGTGGGTGGCGCGGACAAGAACCGCTTCACCATCGATCCCACCACCGGCGAGCTGCGCTTCAAGACCGCCCCGGACTTCGAGAGCACCACCCATGGGCCGGTCTACGTCATCGACGTGATCGCCATGGACCGAGCCGGACAGGCCGGATCCAAGAGCGTCACCATCACCGTCACCGATCAGCCGCCGGTGATCACCTCCGTGCCGAACGCCAGCTTTGCCGAAAACGGCACCGGCATCGCCTATCAGGCCACCGCCACGGCGCTGGATGCCGGGGATGGAACGCGGGTCTGGGCCCTCTCTGGACTCGACGCTGCCCGTTTCACCATCGATGCCAGCGGTGCGGTGCGCTTCGCGACCCCGCCGGATTTCGAGTCACCGAGTGACGTTGGACGAGATAATGTATATGAAATCAATGTCACCGTTACCGACAAGGGGACATTGAGCGACTCCAGGGCGGTCAGTATCACGGTGACGGATGTCAACGAGGCACCCAAGATCTCCGCGACCGCCCCCTCGGAGGTCACCTTCGCCGAGAACGGAACGGGGGTGGCCTATCAGACCACCGCCTTTGATCCGGATTTCGGGGATGAGCTTACCTGGTC
The DNA here is from genome assembly GCA_015231775.1 of Magnetococcales bacterium. Classification (GTDB taxonomy): domain Bacteria; phylum Pseudomonadota; class Magnetococcia; order Magnetococcales; family Magnetaquicoccaceae; genus Magnetaquiglobus. Next base: position 10,635 of record JADGAY010000075.1, read on the forward strand.
GCTCTCAGGCGCGGATGCGTTGCTGTTCACGATGGATGCGAAAACCGGCGCGGTCCGTTTCAACAATCCGCCCGATTTCGAGAATCCCCGCGGCCCGGCCCATGCCATCACCGTGGTCGTGACCGACAAGCTCGGACTTTCGGACAGCAAGCCCGTCACCGTCACGGTGACCAACGTCAATGAAAAGCCGCTCATCGACCCGGCGGCCCCCGCCTCGGTGACGTTTAACGAGAACGCCAGCGGCCCGGTCTATCAGACCACGGCCACCGATCCGGAAGGGGATATCCTCACCTGGTCCCTCACCGGCGCGGACGCCGCGTTGTTTGCCATCAACCCGACCAGCGGCGCGGTGACTTTCCTGACGCCCCCCGATTTCGAAAGTCCCCATGGTCCGGCCTATGCCATCACCGTGGTGGCGACCGACACGGGTGCGCTTTTCGATACCAAGGCGGTCACCGTCACCGTTCTCAATGTAAACGAGGCCCCAAAGATCGATCCAGCGGCCCTCTCGGCGGTCAGCGTGGTCGAGAACAGCACCGGGAGCTTCTACCAGATCACAGCCACCGATGTGGATGTGCCGGATACCCTCACCTGGTCCCTCGCCGGTTCGGATGCGGCGCTTTTCGCCATCAATCCCACCACCGGCGCGGTGGCGTTCCTGACGCCCCCCGATTTCGAGAGCCCCCACGGTCCGACTTACGCCATCACCGTGGTCGTCACCGACATGCTCGGGCTGTCGGACAACAAGCCTGTCACCGTCACGGTTGTCGATGTCAACGAAGCCCCGGTTATCACCTCGGCGGCGGGGGTCAACTTCGCGGAGAATGGTACCGGGGTGGCCTATTCGGCGACCGCGGTGGATGCGGATGCCAACGATGGGGTCACCTGGTCGTTATCAGGCGCGGACGCGGCGCTTTTCACCCTCGATCCGACCACGGGCGCGGTGCGGTTTGCCATATCCCCGGATTTTGAGAATCCCAAGGATGTGGGCAAGAATAATGTCTACGATATCGTGGTGACCGCCACCGACAAGGCGGGTCTCTTCTCCGCGTTGAATGTCGCCATCACCGTGACCGATGTCATCGAATCCCCCTCGATCACCTCGGGCCCGAGCGCGACCTTCCCGGAGAACGGAACCGGCATCGCCTATCAGGCGACCGCCGCCCCGCCGGAACTCGGGGATGTGTTGACATGGTCGATCGGCGGTGCCGATTCCGGTCGCTTCGCCATCGACCCGTCCACGGGCGCGGTTACGTTCGTCGCGTCGCCGGATTTCGAAACCGCGTTGGATGTTGGTGTGGATAATGTTTATAATATCAATGTGATCGTCACAAACAAGCTCAATCTTTCGGATACCAAGGCGGTGACCATCACGGTCACCAACGTCAACGAGGCTCCGAAGATCGATCCGGCGGCGCTGGCTTCGGTGAATTTCGTCGAAAATGGCACGGGTGTCGCCTATCAGACCACGGCCAGCGATCCGGATGCCGGGGAGTCGCTCACCTGGTCCCTGGGTGGCGCGGATGTCGGGTTGTTCAACATCGATCCGGCCACCGGCGCCGTGACCTTCAAGGTTGCCCCGGACTTCGAGAGCACCACCCATGCGCCGACCCACGCGCTCACCCTCACGGTGACCGATCGGGATGGGCTGTTCGACAGCAAACCCGTGACCATCGTGGTCACCAACGCCAATGAAAAACCGACCATCGATCCGTCGGCGCCCGCCACCAAGGATTTCGCCGAGAATGGCACCGGAGTCGCGTATCAGACCACGGCCACGGATCCGGATGTCGGGGAGGTGCTCACCTGGTCGTTGACCGGTGCGGATGCGGCGCTGTTTGCCATCGATCCGACCAGCGGCGCGGTGACCTTCCTGGCGCCACCCGATTTCGAGAGTCTCATCCACACTCCGGCCTATGCCATCACCCTGGTGGTGACCGACTCGGGCGGGCTGTTGGACACCAAGGCGGTGACCATCAACGTCACCAACGTGAACGAGGCCCCGGTGATCGATCCTCTGGCGTCCGCGACCGCCAGTTTCGTCGAGAACGCCACCGGCACGGTCTACCAGACCACGGCCACGGATCCGGATGTGC
>JADGAY010000075.1:12830-16031 GCA_015231775.1 Magnetococcales bacterium
GGGGGAGGTGCTCACCTGGTCGCTCACCGGCACGGATGCGGCGCTGTTTGCCATCGATCCGGCCACCGGCGCGGTGACGTTTGTGACGCCGCCCGATTTCGAGCATGTGCATGGCCCGACCTACGCCATGAACGTGGTGGTGACCGACTCGGGGAATCTCACCGCCACCAAGGCGGTGACCGTCACCGTCACCGATGTCAACGAGGCGCCGCAGATCACCTCCACGCTCGCGGTGACCTTTGCCGAGAACGGCACCGGCACCGCCTATCCCGCCACGGCGAGTGATCCGGATACCGTCCACGGGGATCTGCTCACCTGGACGATCACCGGTGGCGCGGATGCGGCCCTGTTCGCGATCAACGCCACCACCGGCGCGGTCACCTTCCTGACTCCGCCCAACTTCGAGGCACCAACGGATGCGGGCGCGGACAATGGTTATGACCTCACCCTCACCGTGACCGATACCCTTGGGCTGTTCGACACCAGGTCCGTGACCATCACGGTCACCGATGTCAACGAACCGCCGGTGATCAACTCCGCGACCACCGTTTCCAACGTCGTCGAGGGGACCAGCACCCCCATCCACACCGCCACGGCCACGGATCCGGAGAACAATCCCTTCACCTGGTCCCTCGCCGGGCCGGACGCGGCCAGCTTCACCATCGATGCCACCACCGGTGCCCTGACCCCATCCGCCCTGCTGCGTTACGGCGCGCCGGTGGATGTGGGGGCGGACAACGTGTACAACATCACCCTGGTGGCCACGGACAACGGCACCCCGGTTCAGGCCGGAACGCAAGATATCACCGTGACCATCACCAGCAAGATCGGCCTGAGCAACCTCACGGTCTACGCGAACGCCGATCTGGGCACGGTGATCGGGCAATTGAGCGCCCTGAATCCAGAGGGTGGCGTGACCTTCTCCTTCTCGCTTGCCGCCAACCCGGAGAATCTCTTCGATGTGCAGACCAGCGGGAGCAACGCCTATCTGGTGGTGGGGAGCACGGCGGGCAAGCCCCTGGTGGTGGGCGACCACGCCGTGACCTTGCGAATGGACGATACCCTGGGACGGACCTTTACCCGGCCCGTGGCCGTCACCGTCGTGATCGTGCCGTTCGACATGACCGGCGCCCTGGTGGTGAACAATGCCACCTACAAGGCCGATGGCGAACTGGTACTCAAGAATATCATCAAGGGGTTGTATCGCGCGCCCGGCGATGCCACTTCCCGGACGGTGGATCTTTCCGAGACCGGGATCGCCAAGCTGATCGTGGGCAAACTCGGACAGCAAATCTCCAACGTCTCGTTCTCAAAATCGTTGCAGGAGATTCTGCCCATGCTCCGCGTGGAGATCCTGCCCGCGGATGATACGCAGATGGTCCGGATCCGGGCACGGGTCGGGGTGATCGAAGCCATGTACGCGCGTTTGCCCGCCTCGGTGCGCACGGAGTTTGCCACCTGGTTCGATACCTTCTTCAGCGCGGTGGCCCCCTATGCCACGAACTACACCACAGATCTGCAGATCCGGCTGTTGCCCACGCTCCAGACCGTGCCGGATGGCGCCGGAAGCCATGTGGAGTTGTGCGTGGATCTGGCCAACTCAACCCTGGAGGTGTTGAATCTGCGCATGGTGCCGAGCATCAGCATGGACATGGCGGCGATGCTGACCCGTTACAATACCACCATCCTGCCGTTGTTGAAGAGCGATGGTTCCCTCACCTTCTTCACCGGTGGGGGTGGAAACGGACCGGCCAAGCACGTCCTGGATCAGACCATGAACGAGGCCAGTCAGGCCAACCAGATCGCCAATGCCCCGGCGGGGTCGGTGATCCAGAAGGGGTTTGACAACCAGATCGCCGCGGATGGGCGAACGGTCCAATCGTACAACGCGAGCAATCACACCAGCCAGCAGATCCCCACCTGTCAGCGGATCGACTACTACCTGCCGGGCTGGATCAACGGTATTTCCATCACCTCGCAGAATGTGCGTCTGACACGTTGATACTCGGTTGCGTTGCGGGGGAATCGGGAACTCCGGGGGCGATTGTCGCCCCCGGAGTTGTTTAGTGGACAGGAAGATGCCGCGGCGGGTTGATCCCAGAGTCCGCAGTTGTGGACGAGCGCCCGTGGCAATCGCTTGATCCCAGATCCGGCAAATGCCGGCGTTCCAAGTTGCAATCTATTGATCTATCAGGAAAATATGAAGCATGGCTCATTACCGGAAAACTAACCGTGGTTTCTTGCAATTCACCATATGAACCAGTTTGTTGGCATATTCATGCATGCGTATCCTCTACATCCGGGTTGATGTTGGGTGCATGGATGGATGGTATCATTCAACAGTTTCCGCAAGGTGATGGTATAACAGGCATGGAAGGATGAAAATATTATTTATTTCAGCCCCCAAGGCCATTGAAAGCCAAGAGATTCTGGAACCGCTCTTTGCAACGCCGCCTACGACGCATTTGTGGCTGGCTGCCGTATTGATCCGGGAAGGTTATGAAGTGGTGATTCTGGATGCGATTGCCAAGAACTTTTCGGCTCAGGAGATCATTCGGTCAGTCGCCCACGAACAGCCGGATGTGGTTGGATTCACGGTCTTTACCTGTGCATTTTATGATGTTGTGTATCTTGCCAACAAATTGAAGGAGCAAAATCCCCAACTGGTCATCATGGCAGGCGGCTATCACGCAAACAGTGTTCCAGATGACTTTAAGCAACCATGCTTTGACTACACCATTGTTGGTGAAGGGGAAAGAAGTTTTGTTCAGTTGCTGAACGGTCTGAGAGACCAGAAGGAGGAATTGCATCTGGTTCCTAACTTGATCTATTTTGATCGTCACAACCAGATATGGCAGCAGAATCCTCCAGCACCTTACATTCCGAGTTTTGATGACCATCCGATATTGCCCTATTCTTTGGTTGCAGACATTCGGTATAATACCTGGTGGACGACGATTGATCATGACAAACACAAATTCATGGCGATTGTGACCGGAAAAGGGTGTCCAATGGAGTGCAGTTTTTGTGACATCTCTAAAACGGAAGGTTATAAATATCGCATGATGAGTGCAGAACGCGTTATTCAGGAGTTGGAACATCTGATCAGTCTTGGATTCACGCATATTGAAATCCGCGATCCACTGTTTATGATCAGTACGAATCGGGTTGCCAGAATCGCACAAAAAATCATCCAGCGCG
>JADGAY010000320.1 GCA_015231775.1 Magnetococcales bacterium
AAGGATGCGGAGGTTATCTCCGGTTAACCAAACCAAAGCAGATTGCATGCCAACTTGGTTTAACCCGAATCCCTGACTGTTGGTTCCCTCCACCCCCCACACCCGCCCAACCGCAACCATGCCCCACTTCCAAACCCGCGACCGGCGGTTGCCACCCATCCTTGGCGCGTGATAGGGTATCCCCTGTTCTGAATGATCGTTCATCGGAATAAGATGATCAGGTTGGCCGACGCGGGTGCCGCGCAACTCCAAAACGCGGGATCCACGGGCCGAAAACCGTTGTCACAACCCCCGGAAGCGGGAATCGAGCAAGGAGAGATCGCCATGAAATACGGAAAGAGCGTGGGCGTGGGTCTGGCGGTGATCGCGCTGGGCGTGGCGTCGGCCTGGGCCCAGGATCCGGCCAAGGGCAAGGAACTGCATGATCCGTCGTGCGCCGGGGCCTGTCATGTCGCCAAGGGCGGGGGGGACGTGAATGGCCTCTACACCCGCAAGAACCGCAAGGACTCCTTGGAGAAGCTCAAGGCCCAGGTGGCCTTCTGCAACCAGCAGGTACTCAGCTCCAAGTGGTTCCCGGAGGATGAGGCCGACGTGGTGGCCTACCTGAACGCCACCTTCTATCACTTCAAGTGACGGCGCAGAATCTCCGCGTCGGCGGCTGAAAAGGCCACCAGCGTCACCCGCATCCCGGCATCGGGATGCGCGGCGAAAAAGGCCTGGATCGTCGTGACGGCGATCCGGGCCGCTGCTTCCTTCGGAAATCCATACACCCCGGTGCTGATTCCCGGAAAGGCGATGCGCCGCACCCGGTTCTCCTGGGCCACCTCCAGGCAACGACGATAGCAACAGGCCAGATTGCCATCCGGATCCGGATCGGTAGCATGAATCGGTCCCGCGGTATGGATCACCAGCCGTGCCGGCAGGTTGCCGGCGGGGGTGGCCACCGCCTCGCCGCTCGGCAGCCCCTCCGGAAAGCGCGCCTGGCGGATCTGCTGACACGCCGCGAGAATCGCCGGTCCGCCAGCGCGATGGATCGCCCCGTCCACCCCGCCTCCCCCGAGCAGCGAAGCGTTGGCCGCGTTGACGATGGCGTCCGTCTCCAGTTGGGTGATATCCCCGGTCAGAATCTCAAGGGTGTTGGTCATCCATGGATCTCCGCGACGTTCGGGGTCAGACGGGCGCGAATGAACCCGGCCACCTGGGCCGGATCGTTCAAGGGGAGTCGTGGCGGATTCGCGGTCGGATCCGGATCCTCGCTGGCGATCGCCACGATCCGGGTCAGCCGTTCCAAAAGGTCGTTGGCCGGGATGTCGCGGCGTTGCACGACGATCTTGTCGTGATCCTCCTCCTTGTACCCCTCCACCAGGATCAGATCGTGTCCAGCCAGACGCGCCACCTGCTCGGCGAGGGTGGGTTCCGGAAGATCGCCCAGATCCTGGATCAGAAACCAACGTTGCGGACAGGCGAACAGCACGCTCTGAGCCCCGGCCTGACGGAAGCGGTGGGTATCCTTGCCGGGAATGTCCGGATCGGTGGGGTGGTGACCATGCTTGATGGCCGCGACCTTGAGGCCCGAGGCGACCAGATGGCCGATCACCCGCTCCATGAGGGTGGTCTTGCCTGTGCCGCTCGGGGCGACGAAGCCGATCACAGGCGGAAGGGTGGGGTTCATGGGGTCACCCTCCGCTCACCGGTGGAAAGATGGCGATCTCGTCGCCATCGGCAACCGGATCCCCTGGTTGGGCGTAGCGTTGATTGACCGCGATGCGCAGGGTCGGATGGTTGAAGAGTTCGGCATGGGCCGGACCGCGGGCGGCCAGAAAATCACGCAACCTGGCGACGGTGGTGATCTCCTCCGGCAGGGGGATCGACTCCGAGGCCACGCCGATCTTCTCGCGCACCCAGGAGAAATAACGCAACAGGGCCATGGTGGTTCGTGCTCCTTGGAGGCGTGAACGGGATCTCTCGCGACAAAGAATCACGATAAGGAGTCTGAGGGGTTCGTTCAAGGGCGGTTATGGGATTCCGCCGTCAGAACGGCTCGAACTCCTCGTCCTGTTGATCGCCGGGGAGTTCCGGTCCGGCGATGGCCAACCGGCGGTGGAACGGGGCATGCGGGGTGTCGTCGTCGGCGCGAGCGGCAAACGAGACCAGGGGCATCAGGGCATTGACCGGCGGGGCGTGCAGCGGGGTTGGCGGATTTTTCACCAACTCCTCCGCCCGCGAGGTGGTTTCGCGGATCACCGCCAACTCGGCGGCCAGTTCCCGGGTCTGTTCGACCTGGGTGGTCAGCAGACTTTCCAGACGCAGGGTTTCGCGCTTGCGTCCCTCCTCGGCGGCCTGGATCAGACCCGAGAGGTGGGTGACCAGTTCGTGCTGTTCGTGCCGGGCGGCCTGGTGACGCCAGAGCCCCACCCCGAGCAGGCCGAAACCGCTCCCCAACGACAGAGTCAGAAGATCGAGGGCGCCATGCAGGCGGGCAACCAGCAGTCCGAATTCGGGGAGATAGCCTCCATCCCCGACCAGACGCAGGGTCAGGGTCTCCAGATCGGTGACCGTGGCCACGGAGACCCCCAGCCCCGCGCCGGCCAAGAACAGAAAAAGGGCGATGACGGGCAGAAATCGA
>JADGAY010000076.1 GCA_015231775.1 Magnetococcales bacterium
CATACCGATGATCATGGCCATCACGCCGGAGGTGGCCAGCATGCTGGTGATGCTCTTGTCCATGACGAAGGCGACCACCCCGAAGCCGGCCAACAGGTAGACGATCAGCACCACGGTCATGCGCAGCACGTTGGGGATCTTGCGCTGGGTACGATTCTCCAGGGGCACCCAGATGAACCGCTCCAGGGCGATGATCGCCAGACGCGCCGGCACGAAGAACCACAGGGTATCGAAGACCATCACCACGCTGTCCACCGTGGAACTGGTGAAGTTCTGCAAGCTGTAATCCCGCGCCAGATTGCCGATGGTCATCAGCAGCATGGGCCAGAAGAGCATGCGCAAGAACAGGGTCTGGATGCGCCAGAACTGTCCGCGCTCCTTGCGGTCGAGCAGACGGGCCAGCATGCTCATGACAAAGGAGAAGATGGCCAGATAGACGAACTGATCGGTGGAGTGCAGCACGTCGCGGGCGTCGAAGCGGTCGGGTTTGAGGACCATGCCGGCATCGAGCATGGAGAAGAGCGGTTGCGGCTTGCCGAAGCCGACGAAGACCGGACTGCCATCCACGCCCCGGGGCATCACCTCCTGGGAGAGCCAGGCGCGCATGATCAACCAGCCGGGAGCGCCCGCCAGCACCTTGTCGCGATTCAGCGCCACCTCGATCGGATCGGTGGCCTCGTCGTCGATATGGAAGTAGGCGCGCGCCCGCTCCATGAGAGTGGGCTCCTTGGGCTTGGCATCGGCGCCGGGGGTGGTCTGGAGATCGGGTTGATCCCCATCCTCGCCCTGGGCGCGGTTGACCAGGTTCATGCCCAACAGGTCGCTGACGTACATCAGGTTGTGGCTGCCCAGGGAGCGGTGATGGAAGGAGAGCCCCACCAGTTGCGTGCCGTAGTTGCGTTCGATATCCGAATAGCCCATGTAGAACTTGCCGCGCAGGCGATAGGCGCGGTAGTTCATATCGCCATCCTTGCCCTCGCGGGTCGGTTTCTCCAGGACAAGCGGGGTGACGGCGTTGGTGAAGACCACGTCCTGGGGTTCGAAATCGCCGCGCCAGCGGAACCAGACGGAGAAGTCGATCTCCACGGTGTTGGCCGCCCGATCCAGGGCGGAGACCTTGGCCAGCCGCACGCCGGTATAGACCACGTTGGTCTTGTACATGAAGCGGTCGTTGACGTAGAGCGCCCGACCGGAGGTCACCTCACCCAACAGGTTGGTCACCCCCTCCTCGCGGATCGGCGAGAGCTGGGTCATGGCCGCGACCAGATTGGCCCCATCGAAGAGCCCCACCATGGAGTCCCGTGCCGCAACCCCCCTGGCATTGAAGAAGAGCGGTCCGTTGATGCCGGGGAAGGCCTTTTCCACCTGATTGCGGCTGGCGAGATGTTCGCGCAACCGCTGACGCAGGGCTTTGTCCCCCTCCTTGCCATACCCCTCGGCCAGGGCGGTGGCCATGAGCTTGGCGCTCTCGTAGGCGTAGGCCGCCACCCAGTCCGGCCAGGTGTGATGGAAGCCGGTGAAGCCGGTCTGGAACTTCTGCGCCCGCTCGCCGGCGGTGTCGAAGAGCATGGGGGTGGTCATGAGGGTGCCGTTGAGGGCCGCCGAGGGGGTGCCCTTGCCTTTCCATCCCGCCGCGAACCCCTCCTGGAAGCCGCGCGAGGCCAATTGGCGCATGCCGACGATCCGTTGACGCACCCCACCCTCGCGCAGACCGGCGACCATGCGGATGGCGCTATCCACCTCGCCGAGCACCAGGAAGGTGCCGAAGAGTTTCTTGGCCTCCACCTCCGCGACCACGGACTTGAGTTCGTCGTCCATCTTGCCGGGGGTGAGGGGCCACTTGTAGAGAACCTTGGTGCCGAACCGTTGGTACACCTCGTCGAAGGCGGTCGCCAACTGTTCGCCCCGCGGGTTGGCCTCGTGCAGGACAAAGACCGTCTTCTCACCCACGACGTTGCGCAGATAGTTGGCCAGGAAGCGGATCTCCGTGGTTTCGTCGATCAAGGGACGGAAAACGTAGGGATTTTCCGGCAGTGCCTTGTCCGGGGCGCTGGTCATGAGGATCGCCGGCAGGGCCTTTTCGCCGTACAGGGGGATGGCCTTGGCCGCTCCCGCGCCGTTCCAGTGTCCCACCACGCCGATGACATCGGGATTCTTTTCCGCCTGCTGGGCAGCCTGGGTGGCCGATTCGGCACTGGTGCCCTCGTCGATCTTCTCCATGGCCAGCATGCGGCCCTGAATCCCACCCTTGCGGTTGATCTGGTGAACGAGCAGACTCACGCCTCGTTGCATCGCCTCGCCCTGGGCCTTGTCGGGTCCGGTGAAGGGGGCAACCACGGCGATGCGCATGGGATTGCCGACCGGTTCCTTGAGGAAGACCATCCACACCAGCGCCGAGAGGAGGCTGGCCACGATCGCGGCGCCGACGAAGAAGAGGGCGAAAAGCTGTTTTTTGGTTAACGTGCCAAGCCACAGTCTGAGATTCTGCATGTTTGACCTGTTTTTGGAAGCATCATTAAAGTTGACAGACGCGGCCCGATGATGGGGATCATGGCACGCACTTCAGCCATGCGAAAAAACCAAGCGGTTGAATCGAGGACTCCTTTCCAAGATCAAGCCTATCCGCAAGCAATCGACCAACAACCACGATAGAAATTTTGAATGCAGTCTGTCTGAAATATAAATAATTGGATACAATTTGTCAAATCAATCTGGATCACGAACCGGGCCGACCGTGGAGATATACAAATGGTTCGGGCGCGCGTCCGCACTCGTAATTGCATGATTTGCGCCATCCGGTTCCCTCGGACATGGAAACCGTGGCGCGCCATCCAAGGGTCAGGGATGGAAGGGGGAGGGGTCACATCAGCAGCGAGCAGACCAGGGCGGCGGCCATCCCGGCGCCGGGGATGGTGATCACCCATGTCAGCACGATGCGCAGGGCCATGAACCACTTCACCCGACGGATGTTGACCGCCGCGCCCACTCCCATGATCGAGGTGCTGACCACATGGGTGGTGGAGACCGGCATGCCCACCAGCGAGGCGCCGAACACCACCGCGCCGGCGCCCAACTGGGCATCCAATCCCTGGATGGGACGCAGTTTCGACACCCGAAACGCCAGGGTTTCGACAATGCGCCATCCCCCCGAAAGCGTGCCGAGGGTGATCACCGCCGAACAGGTGAGCATCACCCAATAGGGGACATGGAACTGCGTGGATTGGCCGTTGACCAGCAGCAGCATGGCGATCACCCCCATGCTCTTCTGGGCGTCGTTGGTGCCGTGGGCGAAGGAGAGCACCGCCACCGTGAGGTATTGGGACCGTTTGATCCATTTGTTCATGTTGGGGATCTCCTCCCCGCGCGCATGGCTGCGCCCGATCCGGTCGAAGAGGCGGATGCGGTGGCGGCAGATGGCCTGTTTGACCCCCTCCAGCAGGTAGAACATCACCCAATAGACCACATAGGCGATGCCGAAGCCAACCACCGGCGAGATGACCAGGGCGGCCAGCACCTTGGCGAACCCCTTGAGTCCCTGGCCATTGAAGAGCGCCTGGATCCCCCAGATCACATGTCCGTCGCCCACGGCGGTCAAGGTGGCGCCGACCAGACCTCCCATCAGGGCATGGGAGGAGGAGGAGGGGATGCCGAACCACCAGGTCAAAAGATTCCAGAAGATCGCCCCGGCGATCCCGGACAGGATGATGAGGGTGGCCATGTGGGCGTCCAGCCCCCCCAGGTCCAACACCCGACCCACGGCGTTGGCCACGGCGGTGCCCCCGAGCAGCGGCCCGAGACTGGTGAAGAAGGCCGCCACCAGCACCGCCCGGGTCGGGGTCATGGCCCCGCATCCGACCACCGAGGCGGTCATGTCCGAGGCATCATGGAAACCGTTGGTGTAGTCGAAGAACAGGACAGCGAAGATCGCGATCCACATCAACATTTGGCTCTCTTCCCCGCCCATGACACCCCCTCGTCTCGACCTTGCACCTGGACACGTCACCACCGGCCCCCGAGGCCGGATCCGACGCAAATCACGAATAGATTCCCTCGCATGCCCACCGAATTCAAGTAAACTTCGCTTCCCACACCATCTTTCGTGGCCGCTCCCATGGATGGATCCTTTTCCATGGCCGTGCGTCTCCCACGCCAGCGCACCACCCACGCCATATTGATATACGGCAGGAATCAACTATCATGCCTAACCGCCAGCCATTCCCAGGCAGAGAGCAGCTCCCTGGATCATGATCACCACCGGCCCATTTGACAACGAAACCATGAATTCCATGCCCGTTCCGTTCCCCACACGCCACCAGACGTCACTTGCATGGGTTATCCTCGCCCTGCTCCTCGGCGGGGGGGGACTGGCGTGGGCCGAACGCCCACCCCTGCCGCTGCACCTGCCGGTTGACTGCGTGCCTGGTGCAACCTGCTTCATTCAAAACCACCTGGATCACGATCCCGGACCCTTGGCCGTGGATTACCGGCACGGCTCCCTCACCTACGACGGTCACAAGGGGACCGACTTCCGGGTGCGCACCTTTCGCGACATGCGGGCCGGCGTGGCGGTGCTGGCCACCGCCGACGGGGTGGTCAAGGCGGTTCGCGAAGGGATGCCGGACGGTCCAGCCAGTGGAGTGGTGGATGAGAAGGCCATCGGCGAGCGTCTGGCCGGCAACAGCGTGTTGATCGACCACGGCGCGGGATGGGAGAGCCAGTACGGCCACCTGCTGGCCGGCAGCGTGGCCGTGACGCCGGGTCAGACGGTACGGGCCGGCGACCGTCTCGGTCTGATCGGCCAGTCGGGGCTGGCGCAATTCCCCCATGTCCACTTCGAGGTGCGCTACAACGGCCTGCCGATCGACCCCTTCGACGCCCGCGACCCGGAGCGACCCGACGTACCGGGCGAGGTGTTGTGGCAACCCGAAATCCGCCCCACTTTGACCTATCACCATGCAGGGGAACTCTCCTCGGGTTTCTCCCCGGTGATCCCCGATGCCACGCTGGTGGCCGATCCCGCGGATGCCCCCTTCAATCCGCGGGAGAGAGCCTTGATCTTCTGGGTCCATTTCTTCGGTGCCCGCCGGGGGGACACGGAGACCATCCGCCTGCTCGATCCCCAAGGCCACGTTCTGGCCGAACAACGCGACCAGGCGGTCAAACACCAGGCCCGCACCATCCGCTACCTGGGGCGTCCCCGTCCCAACGCCCTGAGCGCCTGGCCTGCCGGCACCTACACCGGCGAATTCATCCTGGAGCGCGCGGGGTTCGTGGAACCCTTGATTCGCCTGAGCAAACAGCTCACCATACCCTGACGCTCCCCCTCTCGTCGTGGAGACCTTATCCATGCTGACATCGGTCCGGACCCTTATCCTCCTCGTCTGGATGGCTCTCCTGTTGCCGGCCATCGCCCAGGCCGCCCCGCCGCCGACGGCCATCCCGGATCCCCTCAAGCCGTGGATCGACTGGGTTCTGCACGATCACGAGGATCGGCTCTGTCCGATGGCGCACGACGACAACGCGGCCCGGCCCTGTCAGTGGCCCGCGCGGCTCCACCTGCGCATGGAGGAGACCTCGGGACAGTTCACCCTCAAGACCAGGACGATCGTCGCCGGGTGGCACCCCCTGCCCGGCCACCCGAAACATTGGCCGCTCCAGGTCAAGGTGGACGACAAGCCGGCGGTCGTCATCGCCCGCGACCAGATGCCGGGGGTTCAGCTCGCGCCGGGGAGCCATCTGATCCAGGGACAGTTCGTCCATGCCACCCTGCCGGAGTATCTGCGCGTACCCCGTGAGATCGGTCTGATCGTCTACACCCTGTCCGGAAAACCGCAACCCTTCGCCACCCCGGACGAGCAGGATCGGTTGTGGTTGAAGCCCAAAACCCCGGAATCGACCCCTTCCGACGCGAAAACCGGCGAGGCCCCGGATCCGGATCAGTTGGAGGTGAACGTCCATCGGCTGCTGCGCGACGGGGTGCCGCTCCGCCTGGAGACGCGCATCGAGCTGCGGGTGGCGGGTCGCCCCCGTGACATCGTGCTCCCCAACACCTGGCGCGCGCGTTGGATTCCCCTCCGCGTGGAGTCGCAACTGCCCCTGCGGCTGGATGCGGATGGCGCGATGACGATCCAGGCCAAACCGGGAGTGTGGCGGATCGATCTGGAACAGCGGTCGGAGGGCCCCCTGGAGGGTCTGGAGCGCCTGGACGAACGGATTCCACCCTGGCCCGAGGAGGAGATCCTGGCCTTTGCCCCGGATCACCGTCTGCGCATCGTCACCCTGACGGGGCTGGCGCCCATCGATCCACGCCAGACCGCCATGCCGGTGGGATGGCGCGACTTCCCGACCTATCGGTTTCTGCCCGGCGAGCGGGCTCTGCTCAAGGAGAGCCAGCGGGGCGAAATCGACCCCTCACCCGAGCGGCTGAACCTGGTCCGTGAGATCTGGCTGGATTTTGCCGGCAGCGGTTGGACGATCCAGGATCGGATCCAGGGCAAGGGGAGCGGCTCCTGGCGTTTGGAGATGAAGGGGCCCACCGAGCTGGGACGGGTGGAGATCAAGGGGGAGAACCAGTTCATCACCCGACTCCCGGATGCCCAGTCGAGCGGGGTGGAGGTGCGCGACCGGCGCGTGGAACTGATCGCCGAAAGCCGGCTGCCGATGAACGACGGGCTCCTGCCGGCGGTGGGGTGGGATCTGGATTTCCAGAAGGTGACGGGCACGCTGCATCTCCCGCCGGGGTGGCGCCTGCTGCATGCCACGGGGGTGGACGACATCGGCGAGAGCTGGCTGGGGCGCTGGAGCCTGTTGGATCTCTTTTTGACCCTGGTCACCGCCCTGACCGCGACGCGACTGTGGGGCGGGGTCTGGGGGGGCGTGACCCTGCTGGCCCTGGCGCTGATCCATCCCGAGGAGCCGGGTCTGGCCTGGAACCTGTTGTCGCTGATGGCGGCGGATGCCGCGCTCCGGGCCATCCCCGGCTCCGGATGGCTCGGAAACAGCCTGAAAATCTGGCGTCTGGGCTCCCTGGCGCTGCTGGTGCTGCTCCTGCTCCCCTTCTTGATCACCCAGGCCCGTCAAGGGCTCTATCCCCAACTGGAACGGGCCTCGATCACCGACGCCTCCATCGACGCCACCGCCCATCCCGCCGCCGAGGCGAAATCCCTGGCCATGGCCGCCCCACCACCGCCCACGCCGGTTGGGCTGGCGGCCCCCGTTCCCACGCCGGAACTGGCGGAAGCGCGGGAGAGCGCCCTCAACCTGGCCAAGGAGATGCCGGCCAAGACCAAATCCGCCCTGAAGCCACGCCTGGGCCACGGCGCGCCGCTCAAGTCGGGGGTCAGCGCCGACGACGCCACCGCGACCTATCTGCCCGTGCGCCTCCAGGATCCCAAGGCCATCGCCCAGACCGGGCCGGGGCTGCCCGCCTGGAAGTGGCGGGAGATCGGATTCCAGTGGAGCGGACCGGTGAATCGGGATCAGACGCTGCAACTCCATCTCCTCCCCCCCTGGGCCAACCGCCTGATGATCGTCGCCCGCATTCTGCTGGCCCTGCTGCTGACGGCACGGGTGCTGGGGGTGAGCGGGCCGGGCCGGCGCGACCCGACCGGTCACCCGGAAGTCGATCCCCAACCCGAGGCGACCGCATCCGGCACCGGACAGGCAACGGCCCTGGCCGTGGCGCTGCTCCTCGCGCTACCCCTGTGGGCCGCCGCTCCCAACCCGGCCTGGGCCAACACGATACCAGACGAAAAGATGCTCGAGGCGCTCCGGGAGCGGCTGCTGGAACCCCCCTCCTGCCTGCCGGCCTGCGCGGATCTCCAGCGGCTGCGCATCGAGGCGGGCGCCGACCATCTGCGCCTGCGCCTGGAGATTCACGCCGCCCGCGAAGTGGCCATCCCCCTGCCGGGACAGGCCGGTCAGTGGCTGCCCGAGGAGCTGTGGCTGAATGGCAAGCCGGTGACCGACATCCGCCGTGGCGAGCATGGGGCCAATCCGGCCAAGGTGTTGTGGATCGTGCTTCCCGAGGGGATTCATCAGGTGCTGCTCCAGGGGGATCTGCCGGCCCAGGAGCTGGTGCGGCTCGATCTGCCGATGCCACCCCGTCACATCGAAGCCGAAAGTGCGACGTGGGACATGGAGAAGCTCCAGGCGTCGAACAACGGGGATGAGTTCTTGCAATTGCGCCGTCGCGCCCGTCCGACGCCCCCCCCCGAGGCGCGCCCGGAATCGGAGACGGGAAACGAGACAACCCTGGAGCGTCCCCGGCTGCCGCCCACCCTGGAGGTGACCCGAACCCTCTCCCTCGGGCCGGTGTGGGAGATGGAGACCCTGGTGCGACGCATCGCCCCGGCGGATACCCCCATCGCGGTGGAGCTGCCCCTGGTGGAGGGGGAGTCCCCCACCTCGGAGCATGCGCGGGTGGTGGACGGACGGGTGAAGGTGAATCTGGAGCGCGCGGAGTGGCAATATCAATGGCGCTCGACCCTGGAGATCCGGGACCGGTTGCGCCTGGTGGCCACCCGCCAATCCTTCGGCTACGAGATCTGGCTGCTGCGGGCCGCGCCCCTCTGGCATGTAGACCTCGAAGGGGTCGCCCCGCTCCGGATGAGCGACGATGCCGGACAGTTCCAGCCCGAATGGCGTCCCTGGCCGGGTGAGGAGGCGCGCATCCGCGTGACGCGCCTGTCCGGGATGGAGGGGCCCACCACCACCCTGGAGCGCACGGAACTGACCGCCAGGCCGGGAGAACGCAACACGGATATCTCCCTGACCCTGACCCTGCGGGCCGGTCAAGGAGGCGAGCAGATCATCCGCCTGCCGGAAGGGGCGCGTCTGCGCGCGGCGCGCATCGCGGGTCGCGAGGTTCCCCTGCGCCAGGACGGGGAGCGGGTGACCGTGCCCATCGCCCCCGGCAAGCGGCAGATCCAACTCGATTGGCGACAAAACGACGGGATCGCCTTTCGCACCACAACCCCCAAGGTGGATCTGGGGCTGGCGGGGATCAATGCCACCCTGCGACTCGAACTGCCGCCGGATCGATGGATCCTCTGGACCCGCGGACCGGCCATGGGACCGGCGGTGCTCTACTGGGGCACCCTGGGGATCGTGCTGCTGCTCGCCTTCGCCCTCGGTCGCATCCCCTGGCTTCCCCTCAAAACCCATCACTGGTTTCTGCTCGGGCTGGGACTGAGCACCGTGGAGATCGTGCCGGCCCTGATCCTGGCGGCCTGGTTCCCGCTGCTCGGCTGGCGCAAGCATCACCCCCAGCTCGATCGCCCCCGCGTGTTCAACCTGCGTCAGGTGCTGCTCGTGGCCTGGACCGTGGCCGCCGGTATCGCCCTCGGCGAGATCTTCCAGCATGGCCTGCTCGGCTATCCGGAGATGCAGGTCAATGGCAATCTCTCCCATGCCGGGATGCTGCGCTGGTTTGCGGATCGCACCGGTCCGGAACTGCCCGAAGCGGTGGTCTATTCGCTGCCGATCATGGCGTATCGGCTGCTGATGCTCGTCTGGTCGCTGTGGCTGGCCACCGCGCTGCTTGGCTGGATTCGCTGGGCCTGGGCGTGCTTCACCTCCAACGGTCACTGGCGCTCGCCACCCCCCAAAACCCCCGCGGCCAAAACCGCGCCAGCCAAACCGGAACAACAGGCCGAGATTCTGAATGACAAATGAATAAATGGTTGGATATAATGTGACACGTCTCCATCATCCCCTAGCCGTTTTTCGATGGATGGGCCATGGACTGCCCCAAATGCCGATTCCGCAATATTGACGACGCCAGCTTCTGTGGGCGTTGCGGGGTGGTGTTGCCCAATCCGCCCCATCCGGATGACGACACCCATGGGAGGGCCGAAGGGTTCTGCACCCGCTGCGGTCAGGCCCGTCCCAAGTCGCTACCCGGCAAGTCGTCCGGACCCACCAAAATCCGCAAACCCCTTCTCTGGCTTCTGGCGGTGACCGTCTTGGCCTGGGGGGGCGTCATGGCCTGGCACTTCTTGAGCCACGAATTCTATTTGAACATGAAATTCGTGATCGTGCCCCAGGGGTGCTTCCAGATGGGCTCCGACGAGAATCCCCGCGAGGCCCCGCGCCATGAAACCTGCCTGGATTGGTTCTACCTGAGCCAGTACGAGGTGACCCAGGCCCAATGGGAGTCGGTGATGGGGGAGAACCCCTCCCTGATCAAGGGGTGCGGCGCGGATTGCCCGGTCAACGGGGTCTCCTGGGAGCAGATCCAGATTTTCATTCGCAAACTCAACGATCTGAGCGCCACCCGTTACCGCCTCCCCACCGAGGCCGAGTGGGAGTATGCCTGTCGGGGTGGGGCGACCCAGCGCTACTGCGGCAGCGACGATCCGGACCTGGTTGCCTGGCTCAAGGGCAATGCCCGCGACGACATCCATCCAGTCGGACAACTGGCGCCAAACGCCTTTCATCTCTACGACATGAGCGGCAATGTCTGGGAGTGGGTGTCGGATCGTCACGACGAAGCCTATTATGCCCAGGCTCCCAAGCGCAATCCCAAGGGCCCTGAGTCCGGTCCCACCCGGATCTTCCGGGGTGGCAGCATCAAAAGCAATTCGGAGTTCACCCATCCCACCCAGCGCAATCACGGGGATCCACGCACCAGCTTCGGCGATTTGGGATTCCGACTCGTCAAGATCCCCTGAGAGGTTGCCGTACCCGCACAGGCGAAATGATCATCATGGATGGCTCCAAACAACCGGCATGGGGCGGTCTGATGCTCGGCGCCCTGGGCGTGGTCTACGGCGACATCGGCACCAGTCCCCTCTACGCCCTCCGGGAGGCGATCCGCGCCGCGGGTGATGTCGGCTCCAGCGAGGCCCGCATCCTCGGCGCGCTCTCCCTGATCTTCTGGGCGCTGCTGCTGATCGTCACCGTCAAGTATGTGATCTTCATCATGCGCGCCGACCACGACGGCGAGGGGGGCATCATGGCCCTGCTCGCCCTCGCCCTGGAGACCATCGCTCCCAAAAGCCCCATGCGCGCCCCGCTCCTGGTCATGGGCCTGGCCGGAACCGCCCTCTTCTACGGCGACGGCATGATCACCCCGGCCATCTCGGTGTTGAGCGCGGTGGAGGGTCTGGAGGTGGCCACCCCGCTGTTAAAACCGGTCGTGGTCCCCCTCACCCTGCTGGTGCTGGTGGGTCTGTTCGCCTTTCAACACCTGGGCACCGCCAAGGTGGGACGGCTGTTCGGTCCGATCCTGCTGGTCTGGTTTCTGGTGATCGGACTCACCGGTCTCAACGCCATCCTGGAGCGCCCCGAGGTGCTGCGGGCCCTCGATCCCGCCTGGGGATTGCGCTGGATCATCGACCATCCCGGCGTGGCCATGCCGGTGCTCGGCGGGGTGTTCCTGGCGGTCACCGGCGGCGAGGCGCTCTATGCGGACATGGGCCACTTCGGTCCCGCGCCGATTCGCCTCGTCTGGCTGGGGCTCGTGCTGCCCATGCTGCTCCTGAACTACTTCGGTCAGGGGGCCCTGCTGCTCGGGGATCCCCAAGCCATCACCCATCCCTTCTTCCACCTGGTGCCGGCGTGGGGACGCCTGCCCATGGTGATCCTGGCCGCCGCCGCCACGGTGATCGCCTCCCAGGCGGTGATCTCCGGGGCCTTCTCGGCCACCAGCCAGGCAATGCGCCTGGGCTTCCTGCCGCGCATGAGCGTGGTGCACACCTCGGCCAGCCACGCGGGGCAGATCTATCTGCCCGCCGTCAACCGCCTGTTGATGATCGGCGTGCTGCTGCTGGTGCTGATCTTCCGCTCCTCCGAACATCTCGCCGCCGCCTACGGCATCGCCGTCACCGGCACCATGGTGGCCACCTCGCTTCTGGCCTTCGGGGTGGTGCTGCCGGCCCTGTGGAAACTCCCCAAACCCCTGACCCTGACGCTGCTCGCCCTCTTCTTGAGCGTCGATCTGGCCTTCCTGGTGGCCAACAGCCTGAAGATCCTGGACGGCGGTTGGTTTCCCCTCGTTTTGGGGCTGTTGATTCTCGGCCTCATGCATGTCTGGCAGTGGGGTCGCGAACAGTCCCGGCGCGCCATCCAGGCCGAAGAGATCCCCCTGGAGCCTTTTTTGAGACAATTCGAACGCGATCCGCCCTTGCGCGTGGACGGCGTGGCGGTCTATCTGGCCGCCCGCCCCGACACCGTGCCCCATGCCCTGTTGCAGAACCTGCGCCACAACTGGGTTCTGCACCAACATGTGATCATCCTGACACTGGTCAACGCCCCCCTGCCGCGTGTGCCGGAGGCCGAACGGTTCCACCAGACCCCCCTGCCCCTCGGGGTTCACAAGGTGTCGGTGGCGTTCGGTTTCATGGAGTCGCCGGAGATTCCGGCCATGCTGGAGAGCTGTCGGTTCGGGGATTTCCGCTTCGATGCGCGGGAGGGGTCGTTCTTCTTGAGCCGTGCCCACTTCGTCGCCCGTGAACGGTCGGACGAGCGGGCGGATTGGCGCCTGGGGCTGTTCATCAGTCTGTCACGTCACATGCGCGGCGCGGCCTCCTACTTCCGGATTCCGCACCGCAACGTGGTGGAGATGGGGTTGCAGATCGAGTTGTAGCGTGGCAGCAACCAAACCACCACTCAGATTCATCCACGGCAGAACCCAGGCATCTCCGGTGGATGCCTGACCCGCACCCCACACCCGATCACACCCCGCTGCTCTGCTCCGCCGGACGTCGGGCCAGTTTGGCCAGGGCATTCAAGAACGCCAGCGCCGAGGCCACCACCACGTCGTTGTCCACCCCGCGTCCCTGCACGGAGCGATCATCCCGTTCCATGTTGACGATCACATCGGCCTGGGCGTCGATGCCGCCGGTGATGGCGCGCACTTCGTAGCGTTGCAACCGCACTTCGGTGGCGCCGGGGACCAGGTTGACGATGGCGTTGAACACCGCGTGAATCGCCCCCTCGCCCCACCCCGCGCCGCGCTGGGCATGTCCGTTCACCTGGATCTCCACCGCCGCCACCGGGGTATCCTCGGTGCCCGAGGCCACATGCAGGCGGGTCAGCTTGAACGGATCGGCCTCGCGCACCATCTCGTCGTCCACCAGGGCGCGGATGTCGTCGTCGAAGAGGTTTTTCTTCTTGTCCGCCAGATCCTTGAAACGCTGCATGATGCGTTCGACCTGCCCCTCGGGGAGCTGATACCCCAGCTCCCGCAACCGCTCGGCAAAAGCGTGGCGTCCGGAGTGTTTGCCCAGCACCAGGCGGTTGGTGGCCAGTCCCACCGAGGCCGGGGTCATGATCTCGTAGGTGGAGGCATCCTTGAGCATGCCATCCTGATGGATCCCGGATTCGTGGGCAAAGGCGTTGGCGCCGACGATCGCCTTGTTGGGTTGGATCGGAAAGCCGGTGATGCGGGATACCAGGCGCGAGGCGGTGGTGATCTCCTCGGTGATCACGTCGGTGTGGTAGGGCATGATGTCGCGCCGGGTGCGCAGCGCCATCACCAC
Organism: Magnetococcales bacterium; assembly: GCA_015231775.1. Classification (GTDB taxonomy): domain Bacteria; phylum Pseudomonadota; class Magnetococcia; order Magnetococcales; family Magnetaquicoccaceae; genus Magnetaquiglobus. Next base: position 13,485 of record JADGAY010000076.1, read on the forward strand.
CTCTTCCAACGCCGCGTTGCCGGCCCGCTCGCCCAGACCGTTGATGGTGCATTCGACCTGGCGGGCGCCGTTGCGCACCGCGGCCAGGGAGTTGGCCGTCGCCAGACCCAAATCGTTGTGACAGTGGACCGAGATCACCGCGCGATGGACGTTGGGCACCCGGCTCATCAGTTGATGGATCCGTTCGCCGAACTCATGCGGCAGGGTGTAGCCGACCGTATCCGGGATGTTGACCGTGGTGGCTCCGGCCTCGATCACCGCCTCGACGATCCGGCACAAGAAATCCATCTCCGAGCGTCCCGCGTCCTCGGCAGACCATTCGACGTTCGAGGTGTAGCGTTTGGCGCGACGCACGCCGGCCACCGCCGCCTCGACCACCTGATCCGGGGCCATGCCGAGTTTGTGGCGCATGTGGATGGGGCTGGTGGCGATGAACAGGTGGATGCGCGGATTGGCCCCCTCGCGCAAGGCCTCCCAGGCGCGATCGATATCCGCGTCCCTGGCACGGGCCAGTCCGGCCACCGAGCAGTCACGGATGGCACGGGCGATGTTGCGCACCGATTCGAAGTTCCCCGGCGAGGAGATGGGAAAACCCGCCTCGATCACATCCACCTTGAGCTTTTCCAACTGCCGGGCGACGCGCAACTTCTCGTCCGGGGTCATCGACGCGCCGGGCGACTGTTCGCCGTCCCGCAAGGTGGTATCAAAGATGAAAACTTTCTCGGACATGTTCATCCCTCCCTGAGCGACACGCCATCCGGATGCGGCGGGCCACGATCACCGGTGCATGGCCCGACCCCCATCATGCCCTCAGGCGTGGGACTTTCCGGACTCCTCGCCCTCGTCGGTCTCGTTGAACTCCTTCACCTCATCCTCCTCCTCCTCCTGTCCCTGGGCGAGCAGACGGCGATACTCCCGATGGCTGGAGTAGGACGAGAGCAGATAGGCCCAACCCACCGTGAACAGCGTGACCTCCATGTGGATGGTGAGCACGGTGATGAACAGCACCACCGCCACCAGGGTCAGGAAGGGACGACGGCGGTGCCAGTTGAACTCCTTGAAGCTGCGGAAACGGATGCCGCTCACCATCAGGATGCCCAACGCATAGACCAGCACCAGGGGGAGCCAGCGCCAGAATTCGGCGATATCGGCCTCGGCTCGGCCTGCCGCGGGTGCGATGCCCAGATCCACATAAAAGAGCACCGTGGCGGCCAGCACTCCGGCGGCGGCGGGGATGGGCAATCCCTGAAAATAGCGTTTGGCCACCGATTCGATGGGCGCGGCTTTCTGGACGTTGAAGCGGGCCAGGCGCAGCGCGCCGCACACCGCGAACAGGAACGCGCCGGCCCACCCCACCCGTGCGAAGGGGGTCAGGGCCCATTGGTGAATCAGGACCGCCGGGGCGATGCCGAAGGAGAGGAAGTCGGCCAGGCTGTCGTACTCCTTGCCGAAGGCCGACGTGGCGTTCATGGCCCGCGCCACCCGGCCATCCAGGCCGTCGAACACCCCGGCCACCAGGATCGCCATGGCCCCTTGTTGATAGCTGCCGGTCAAGGCGGCCATGATGGCATAGAAGCCGAAAAACATCCCTCCGGTGGTCAGCAGGCACGGAAAGATGATCGCCCCTTTCTTGGTATTCTCGTTGGTTTCGCCCACGGTGTGGTTCTCTTTTTTGGGTAGTACGTGCCAGAATGGCTCCAGAGGAGTCCCCGCGCCCTGATCTTACAATCGGGCGATGATCGTCTCCCCGGCGCGGGTTTTGTCGCCCAGGGCTGGTTGGATCTTGGCCGTGAGCGGCAGGTAGACATCCACCCGCGAGCCGAAGCGGATCAGGCCGAACCGTTCGCCAGCCGCCTTGGCATCTCCGGCCTTGAGGTAGCAGACGATGCGGCGCGCCACCAGTCCGGCCACCTGCACGAAGGATATCGACACGCCGTTTCTGGTTTTGGCGTGGACTTCCATGCGTTCGTTTTCGATCGAGGCCTTATCCAGGGCGGCATTGAGGAACTTGCCGGGGTGGTAGGCGACCGCCTCGACCGTGCCGTCGATGGGAAAGCGGTTCACATGGACGCTAAAGACGTTCATGAAGATGGAGAACTTGCGCGCCGGCAGGCCGGAGAGGGGTGCGGTGGTCTCCTCGATGGCCACCACCCGGCCATCCGCCGGGGCGATCACCAGACCCTCGCCGGTCGGGGTTTGGCGTTCCGGGTCGCGGAAGAACCAGACGCACCAGCCGGCCAGGATCCACAAGAGCCCCTGGGCCAGGAGGTGGGCGTGCAGGGCGCTTGCAGCCGCGGCCACGGCCACGAATGCGGCGATGAATGGCAGACCTTCCTTGGCCACTGGCGAACGTGACGACATGCGTGATCTCCGAAACTGGTTGAATCTCATGCGTGAACCCGACAACGGAAAAACTGGCGGGGTCCAGGGGCCCATGGCCCCTGGTGGGATCCAAGGGCAAAGCCC
>JADGAY010000321.1 GCA_015231775.1 Magnetococcales bacterium
CGGCGGAAGAGGTGGGGACGCGGTTGGCCGGCGGGGCCACGAACAGCCCCTCGATCATGCCGTTGCCATTGCCGGGGGTGGCGGCCACCCCCCAGCGGGTCGCGGCTCCGGCATCGTCGCCGGGCAGCATCCAGTAGGCGTCCGCGTAGGTGTTGATCGCCCCCTGGGTGGCCTGGGTGTCCAGGGCCAGGCGTTTGATCTTGGTGTTCTTCACCATGCTCATCCCCTTGAGCACCCCGCCGATCAACAGGCCGATGATCATCAGCACGATGGCGATCTCCACCAGGCTGAATCCCTCTTGTGATCTCTCCCGTTTCAGCTTCATGCTCACTTCTCCCCGGTTACGGTTCGCAAACGTTCCATGCCGATGCGCATGGCCCTTTGTTGACTCGGTGTGTCGCCCCCGCGTTTCAGTCGCGCGGCAAGCCGGTTTCGGGCCAGCTCCGGCTCTCCCAACTCCTCCAGGATTCTGGCATGCAATCCATCCACCCAAAAGGGGATTTTTTCCGGTTCCAGGTGGGAATCGAGCATGGTGAGATAGTACCCTGCCAGATGGTTGTCGTTCAAGCGGTGTCGGGCCACGCTTGCCGCCTGGGCCAGCCAGGGCCAGCGTCGCGTCGGATCAACCAGAAACGCCTGGTGGATGAAATCGAGCATGCGCCGCTGACGCGCCGGATCCGGCACGAAGGCGTGCAGGTTGAGCGCCAGATCCAGGGGGAAATCCCCGTGCGGATCGAGTGCCAGCAGCCGCTCCAGCCAGGCGACCAGCCGTTCCGGATCGATGGCGCGCAACGGCAGCCAGAGACCGGGTTGTTGATCGAACCCTTGCAGCCAGAGCCCCCAGAGCAGGGCCGCGAGGATAGGGTCGTTCAAGGTGGTCAGGCGCATCACCGCCAGGGAGGGGGGTGGCGCCAGGGGAGTGGCGACCGGCTCGGGCCGGGGGGCCTGGAGTCGCCACCCCCCTTGCAGAAGAGCGGCCACCCCCAACAGGATGACGAGGCGCCAAGGGCGCATGCGGGCCATGGCGGTCACATCGGCTTGCGGGCCAGATCGACCAGCCCGATGGCGCTCCACAACAGAACCTGGAGCGCGGTTTCGAGGAGCATGGCGCCGAGACTCTCCCAGGTTACATTACCGTAAGCCAGCCAATGGGAGACCGTGAACCGCTCCAGATCGGGCAGCAGCCAGGCGAGTCCGGTCAACGCCCCATTCAGGCCGTCACCGACCCACGCCGGCAGCCCTTGGCCCGGATCGTCGGCCATGAGCCGGATGGCGGGCAGGGCGCGGGCCAACAGGTAGAAGCCGGCGGTGGTGGTCATGGCCAGGGTGGGTTGGCGGATGGCCAGGGTCAGGACCAGGGCGATGGTGGTGAGGATCAGCAGTTCGCAGGCCAGGGTGATGCTCCAGGCCAGGGCCACCGGCCAGGGGAGCAGGGGGAGCATGAGCAGCCCGCACAGGGTGGCCGCGGCCAGGGCGAGCAGATGAAACCCCAGCAGGCGTCCCCAGAACAGGGTCGAACGCGGGTACGGCAGGGCGAGCAGGAGTTCCAGGAGCCGTTGTTGTCGTTCGCGGCTGATGGTGAGGATCACCAGCAGGGCCAGTTCGAACAGGCTGGCCAGTCGGAGCCAGAAGCCGGCCAGCAGGGGGCTGGCCTGGGTTGACCCGGTGAGGGAGACCGGTTCGGCCAGCAGGGCGAGCAGCCAGCCGGCCACCAGCAGCCCCAGCAGTCCGAGGGGCCAGCGTTCCCGCCAGGCCATGCGGCAGGTGCCCAGCGCCAGGATGGCCAGGGTGGCGAATGGCGCGGGTGGGGTCATGGGGCGCGCGGCTCCTGGCAGCGTATCGGGTGGCCGGCCTCCAGCAGCTTGGCCTTGAGGAGCAGGGGCGAGGGATAGATCATCTGGCCGATGCCCCCCTTGCGCATCACCAGGGGCACCGGTTGGGTGGCGGGTTGATGGGGCGGCCACCCCTCCTTGCCTGCCGAGACCACCACCACCGGCAGGTCATCGGCCAGGATCGGGCCGGCCTCGTGATCCAGGCGCACGGTCAGATCCCCTGGCGTTTGGCAGGTGATCGGCGCGTGCCAGGCGGGCGAGAGGTGATAGCGGAACGGTTGGCCCCATGGATCGCGGGGCGGCACGCCCAGGGCACGCCAGGGCAGCAGCCCATGCCGATGGCGGCAGTGACCGGGGGTCTCCTCCTGGCCCAACCCCGACTCCTGGACCCCGACGCTCTCCGCGGACGGTGGCGCGTCCGGGCAGGGCAGATGGCCGTGGCGGATGGCGTGGCCGATCAGGGCATCGTGGATTTTTTCCAAGGCGAGTTGGGCTTTCTGTTTCTGTTGCGCGTCGCGCAGCGGGGTGAGGGCGGTCAGTCCGCCGCCGATCAACAGCCCCACGATCGCCAGCACCACCGCCAACTCGATGAGGGAGAAGCCTGACTGGCGGGATGCGGGCGTCCGTTGGCCGGCGTATCCTTCGAACCATTCACGGTGTGGCGCGCAGGGCATCGCAACGGATCTCCAAAGAGGGGACATGGGGTGGGGTGGCGGCATGCAGCCGGGCGGCCACCGGGTGGCGGGCGCAATCGGGTCCGGGTTCGGCCTGCCGGTCGG
>JADGAY010000322.1 GCA_015231775.1 Magnetococcales bacterium
GTGGCGTTCAATGAGACCCAGCGACTGATCTTTATCCAAAAGCCGACAGCGGTGCGTGGGGAGGGGGGCACGGGCGAGCGTGCCGCTACCCCGTTTGTTTTGAAGTATCTTCCACCGGCGGTGGAGGAGACGGCGGCCAGCAACGCAGCGGGTTCGGATGTCCAAGAAGAGCACTCGGTCGAACTGGTATTGACGGGCGACGGAGCCAATGACGCCGTCACCATCCAAACGGCACTGGTTGAATGGTTTGGTGAAAACAATGTCACCGTGACTTTCAACGCGGACGATTCGGCTTCGGAGTCGTCGCTCTCATTCGCCTCCGGCGGCCTGGTGTTTGATATCACGTTTGTGGGTGAGTTGGCCGCGACCGACATGGGCGAGGTCAGGGCGAGCGTGCTTGGCAACGCCAACCGTCATTTGATCGTCCGGTCGGAGACCGTCAAGGAGGGGACGACCGGGGCCACTGCCGAGGATCAGGCCCGCTTGATCGAAAAGGCGCTGCAAATCGCCCTGGAAGATGCGAATGCCGCCACCGTGGTGGCCGAGTCCGCTCCGGGCAGTTATCTGGTGATGTTTGGTGGCGACACCTGGGGCACCCGGGCATTGGGGCGTCTGGCTGGCGAGGATGCGGCGGAAGGACTGCGGGTGCGCGTGCGCACCGTGGAAGCGGGGGAAGCGGCCACCTCGCCGAGTTATGCCATCAAGCTCAATGATCCCGAGGGCGCCGATACGTTTGACCTGCAGATCACCATCGATCAGGTGCACTATCTGGTCAGTGGCCTGGCGGTCAACATGACGACAGCCGAATTGGCCCAGGCCATCCAGGATGGTGCCATCGGCGATGACGGCAGCACCCTGGAAGATCTGGGGCTGGAGGTCAAGATCACCTTGGACACCGGATCCGATGACTCGGACACCTGGAAGATGCGTTTTACCGGGGATGTGGTATCCCACTCCTTTGGCAGCGTGCGAACCCTCTTGATTCCGGCAGTTGTTGTCGATCCCGGCACGGGAACCGATCCCGGAACCGATCCGGGAACCGATCCCACACCCGAACCGACCCCCGATCCAACACCCGAACCGACCCCGGAACCGACCCCGGAACCGACCCCGGAACCCACGCAAGCTCCTGCTGATGGGACGGCGACCACCCCGGCGGCGACCGAGCCGTCTCCGTCCAAATCCCTCGCCGTGGGTGGCATCATTGTCCGCAACGATTTGCGGGCCAAGGCCAATGCCTATGTTCAGAACACCGATCTGACCGCCGGTTCGGTGACCATCACCGTGGCCGAGGAGGCGGTGATCCGCGCCCTGGCCGATGCCACGGCAGAGGCCACCGGCGGGGATGGGCCTGGCCTGGCCGCGGGTGGGGTCATCGCCACCAACCTGATGCTTAACAGCGCCAATGCGTATATCGTGGACACCGATGTCACCACGACCGCGGGGGATCTCACGGTTGACGGCGTGAATTCCGGTCATATCGTGGCCGAGAACAACAGCTCCATGAGTTCGGACGGGAAGTCCATCGGGGTGACCCTGGCCTTCAACACGGTGGGCTGGAAGCCAACCAACATTCTGTTCGCCACCATCGATGCCTTGGTGGGCTCCCGTTTGGCGGACGAGCAGCCATCGACGGTGATGGCTTACGTCAGGGACTCCAACATGGAGGTGGCCGGGGCCATTCTGGTCGCCGGGCGTTCCGAGGCCTATATCCTGTCGAAGATCTCCAACGAGACCAGTTCGATCATGGCGTCGCCGGAAGAGGCCCCGGCGGCGGACGGCACGGCGGGTGCCGCGACCTCCGCCGTGACCCCCGATGCGGCCAACCCGGCGGCATCGGACAAACCCGCTGGTCTCTCGGTTGGGTTTGTGTTGGCCAGCAACATGGTAAGCAGTCAGGCCAAGTCGTTCATCTCGGGCGAGGGCGGCACGGTTGATACCAGCGATGGCGGTCTCTCGGTGACCTCCGCCGACGATGCGAGCATTGTCTCCACCGTAGACCTCAAAGCGGTTTCCACGGGTGAGGAGAGCCAGGCCAGTCTGGCGATCAAGGCTTTGTCCAATCTGGCGGGGCTCACCTATACCGACCGTTCGGGGGAGCAGAAGCTCACGTTTGGCGATCGGGTCCAGCTCGGCGGCGCGGTCTACTCCGAGTTCGATCGTCCCGAGGAGGTCACCAAAGGCCAGCGGGTGGGGTTGATCACCGATATCGGGGGTGGTTTTGCTGGCGATACCTATGAGTACATTGGCCAGGAACCCCTGGAAGATGTCCAACTCGCCGACCAGCTTTTTACGGACACGACGCTTTGGGAACAGGTCAAGGGCGAGGTTGGCGTGACCTACATCTTCACAGGCTGGAGCGACACGGTCGATCTGGCCGAGGAGGATTTCAACGACCGGGATCGCTGGTGGAAACTCGATCTCGCCTTCTGGACCGATCTGGGCGCCACGGCGGCGGATGCGCTGTTCGGGGAGAAATCCGATGCCTCCGCGTTTGGCGGGCTGGTGGTGCGCAACGATGTGAGAACCGATGTCGATGCCTTGATCGATGGTCAGACCATCACCCTTGCCGGCGATCTGCATGTCAACGCCGATCAGCGC
>JADGAY010000077.1 GCA_015231775.1 Magnetococcales bacterium
TAATCACCTTGTCAAGGCTTGGCACCAGCGTTTCTGATCTGAACGGTTACGAAATTTTATCGTCCGGAATACGGATTCTATTTGTTCCAAGGGCAGGTCGGCACCCAAATAGATTGGCCATATTTCATGTTCGATCAAAACAAGAGAAAACAACAGCAAGCCAAGATCATGCTGCTCGCCGGGCAAACAGGCAACCAGAACCTTTTTCTTCTTGACTTGTGCAGAAAACATCGCATGATTAAGTTTCACGGATAGTTTTATATGAAAATAGTTGCTGGCAAAATGTTCTTCGGCAATGCCCTGTGGATGGCTGTCCCAACGGCTGTCCAAGTAACGGAACAGAGGAACGATCAGGCGCATCATCACGGTGTCTGGCGGGTACAAAATCAGCGCGCGTTGAAAAATGCATTCCAGTTCAGTCATATCGAATCCTGAAACAGCCTGCACTGCCGCTTTGAACAATTGATCCAAAGAGGTGGATTCCGCGTTGTATTTCCCGATGGTCAGTTGGCTTGCCGCCTGTTTGATCGGAACCTCCTGGTCAAGCAAGGTGCGAAGTTGTTGGGCCTTTTCCAGATCCATGGCGGTGTAGCGTCGATGCCCGCCAGGCACGGTTCGGAAAGGGGAAAACAAACCGTAACGTCTTTCCCAGGTGCGCACCGTGGCAACCGGCACGTTCAAGGATTGCGCAATCTGTCGAATGGTCAAGATCGCAGACAACGTTTTCATCTCCTCCCTGCAAAGTTGTTCAATATTCCTGTTCAATCTGTTGCCGGCACACTTTTTCATCGCGCAAAATCGGCATTTCACCCTAGACTTGAGCCATGGGTTGATCAGGATGTGCGCGGGTTACCTTGTTTTGAGAGCAACCGTTCTTCGATACGTCATGATGCATGCCGGAGGCGGTTGACCGGAAGGGATATTTAAAATCCTGTCTCAACAGTCACCGTGCATTCAGACCATTTGAAACAACTTAAAATTTTAAATCTTGGCTATATGTTTAAATGTTTTTACAAAAAAATAATTTAAATAAATTTAAATACAATATTAATTTATTACGATCTTGGAACGCGCTGTTGAATCATAATTATCAAGCTCAAGCGGTTGTCAAGTTGCCTTGCAGCGTTTCACAGGAGAATACCTTGATCAAACACTATGATGTGGTCGTGGTTGGGAGTGGTCTGGGCGGTCTTGTGGCCGGCGCGCTTGCGGCGCGCTCCGGTGCCAAGGTAATCGTATTCGAACGCCACAGTCAGGTCGGCGGAGCAGCCACAAAATTCATTCGAGGTCAGTTTTCCATTGATGCAAGCCTTCATCAGATCGACGGATTCAATGACGCAGATCCCAAGATTGGCTTGTTCAAGCGTCTCGGCCTTTTTGATCACATCACCTTGATACCCGTTCCAGAGTTGTACGCGGTTCATCATCCATTGTTGGGTCAATTCGTGATGCCGTCTTTTGCCAATCGTAATCGTGACGCTGTGATCTCCCGTTTTCCAGCGCATAAACAGGCGATTCATCAATGGTTCGACACCTTGGATTGTGTTTACAACGGTGATTCTGTCTCCGTGAGGCATGCCGGTTCGGTCGGTAAGTTTGTGAAACAGTTGAGAACGCAATGGTCTCTTGCGTGTCATAAACAACATGGTCTGGGAAAGTGGTTGGATAGTTTGTTTGGTGACCATGAGGATATTAAAATTGCGCTCTGTGCCAATCTTCCATACTATGGTGACGACCCGGATCGGTTGAGTATGCATTATTTTGCAGAGGCGCAAAGTTCCTTCTATCAGGGTAACCACTATATCAGATCTGGATCCGGACATTTGAGTGATATGCTTGCCAATATCATTCGCAATCATGGCGGAGAAGTGCAATGCGGTCAAACGGTCAGACAGATATTGGTTGAGAAAAACCGGGCGTCTGGTGTGGTTTGCAGCAGTCCGGATGGCAGCGCACGTCAAGAAGTCAGCGCTTCTTTGGTTTTTGCCAACGCCGCACCCATGGTGGTCGCGGATATGTTGCCAGCCCCGGAACGGCAGATCTTTAATGCGACCTATTCCGGATTCGAACCATCCACCTCCTTGTGGTGCATCTACCTGCAAATCACCGGGAACCCCAAAGATCATGGGCTTCTCCATCATTCCACCTTCATTTTTCCGACCTGGATGACCAGCTTGCGCCATTATCGTGACGCGGCACCAATGCTTTCCCTGGCGCCAGGGCAGGGGTTGCCTCCGTATGTCGTGGTCAACCATTCAGCCATCGATTCTGGACTCAGTTGCAACGGAACGCATCTGGTGACTTTGACCGGCCTGGATCGATTGAGCAATTGGGATGTGTTGGATAAGCGCGCCTATGGCATCAAAAAACGCCAGTGGATGCAATCCTTGATTCACGACTTTTCGGAAAGGTTCGCGGGAATTGGAGAGCGAATCGTGATGCGCGAAATGGCCACTGCCAGGACAATGTCACGCTATTTGAACACACCGAATGGCGCTGTCTATGGTTTCGCCCAGACCCCCGTCAAAACGGGTCGTGTTCGACCGGATGTGGCAACACCAATCAAGGGGTTGTGGCTATCCTCGGCGTTTGCCATGCCAGGTGGCGGGATTACAGGGGCCATGTTGGCTGGACAAAGAGCCTGGTATCGGGCGGCGGCAGTCGCAACAAGTTGACATGTTCCCCCTGAGGCTGAACAACGTTCTCTCCTGGGATGCACGGGTGCCGACCTTCGAGATTCCGCGCGGTTCCCTGGCCCAGGTTCACGCCTGGGGAGGCAAGGGTGGCGAACAGGGCTTCGCCGTCTTGTCCGGCCAAGCATGACACGCCGCGCGCCGTGTTCTTGTTCAAGGTCATGCGGGTGATCGCCGATGCGATGGAAACGGTCAGAGGGATTGCTTGGGAGCTGAGTCGGTTTCGGTGCCTCACAAAGCGGACTTGAATACCACGTCGATGGGAATGGCGGCGGCCTCGACGCGCTGCAAATCGGCGATCAACGTGGCCGACAGGGTGCCGTGGCGCTTTTCGAGCATCCGCACCCCCTCCAGATCACCATCCCCCTGCAAACGCAGAATCAACCCGGCCAACTCGCGGGAGGCGGCGCGCATCCGTTCGGTATCCACCCGATAGCGCCCCTCGTCGTCGCGGGTGAAGGCGCCCTGCTCGGCCAGAAAGTTGAAACGGATCAGATTGGCCCGCGCATGGGCGCTGGCCGGTCCGAAGCGGATCGATCGGAACAGGGAGGCAAATTCGGTCACGCAGCGGGTCTGAACCGAAACCGCCGTGTCATCCTCCTGACCCGACTCGACCCGCGCCAACTCGGCATCCAGATCCCCAAGCCACAACGCCAGGGCATCGGCCTTGCCCTCCTCCATCATCCAGGCATCCTCGCGCAGGGCGTCGTTGACCGTCTCTCCACTGCCGTTCACCAGCTTCTTGACCCCCAGACCATGGGCGATCTCGTGAAACAGGGTGTTGGCGAACAGGGCTTCGAAGGTCACCTGGGGGAGATGATCGGGTTCGAGCAGGAGCTTGGCCATGGGCAGGAGGATCTTGTCGAACTTGGCCTGCATGGCGTTGCGCAACTGCAGGCGGCGCGACCCCTTTTCCAGTTGCACCTGCTCGTCGTTGGGGAGATTGAGGGCAATGGGACGGGTGGCGGCGGCGTCTCCGGTCATCATCACCGCGTCGTAGACCCCCAGATCCGATTCGGCGCCCGGTTTTTCGGCCCGATAGATCTCTGGAACCGGCAGACGGGTCTGATAGATGGGCAACCGTTGGTTCTGTTTGTCCAGACGCCGCGCGGCCTTCTCGTCGCGGATCAGGATCAACGCCTCGTGGGCGGTCTTGAGCCCCATCAGACCATCTTCGTAGGTCTCGATGGGACCGATGATGATGTCGAGTCGGTTCTCCTTCATCGCCATCCAGGCCATGTCGCTCTCGCGATAGCGGTCGGTCAACAACGCTTCGGCACGGGTCTCCAGATAGCGCGCCTGGGCTTCGTCCGGGGCCAGGGCGGCGGCCTGGCGCAACCGGTCCGCAGCCAGGGCGTGGAAGCCGGCGAAGGCCAGATGGTATGGCACCGCCTCCAGCTTGCCCTCGGTCTGGCGTCGCACCAGGGCAAACGGATCCTTCAACTCCGGTTGCTCCTTGGCCGCGGCCTCAAACGCCTCGCGGGTCAGATTGGGGGGGTAGAAGCGCGCCCCATCCGGTTTGGGGGCAATGCCGGGTATCAATGGACGGTGGTTCTCCATGCGGTCCCACGGGCCGTAGTGGATCGCCATGAGTTCGCGCATGCTGGCATCCCAGGGCACCGCGAAGAGCGCCTCCGGATCCCCCACCGACTGGCGCCAGAAAATCGCGTCCATGGCGCGCGCCGCGTCGGCCAGCAGCGGCAGCATCTTCTTTTCGGCCTCGTTCAGAGCGGAGAGATCCGCCGACAACGGAACCGTGACGTAGCGACGCAGATTGACCTCGGCCTCGGAGGCGTCGGCGCGGGCCAAAGCCCCCGCGCCCGCGATCCATGTTCCGATCAGGCCCGCCAGAAACACCACGCGCATCCCGTACAGCCGGTTCATCTTCGGTCCTCCAACCCGCATCACCCGATCCATGCCAACATCGTTATCGTTTCCACAAGCTCGCAGGTGGCGCCGGCCAGATCGCCGGTCACCCCGCCGAAACGCCGCATCCAGGCGCGTCGCAAGATCAACCAGACCGCGCCCGCCACCCCCACGACCCACCACGACCCGAACCAACCCACCCCGAGCAGCACCCCGACAACGAGGGCGAACGCCCAACCGCGTGGCAGTTCCTGCGCGGCGGTCTCCCCCATGCCGCCGGCGCGGACATACGGGGTGGTGGCCAACAGCAGCACGATTCCCAGCCGTCCCAGGGTCGGGGCGACCAGCCAGATGGCGGTGGCGTTGGTTTCGATGGCCGCGCGGGCCAGGTTCCACTTGAGCAGCAACAGCAGGGTGACGGCCATGAGCGCCGCCGGGCCGCTGCGCGGATCGCGCATGATCTCCAGGCCGCGCGTGGCGTTGCCCAGACCGCCCACCCAGCCATCGGCGCTATCGGCCAGACCCTCCAGATGCAATCCGCCGGTCAACCAGGTCCAGGCGATCACCACGAGCGCGGCCCGCACGCCGCCATCGAGCCCGGCGGGCATCCCGAGGGCGAGTGCCATCAACAGCGCGCCGATGCACACACCGACAGCGGGATAGAACAGCACCGACCAACCGAGTTCGCGCGGCGTGGCCAACGCGCCGCGCCAGGGGATGGGGATGCGCGTCAGAAGTCCCAGGGCGATCAGGAGTGGACGCCACACGATCGGGATCTCATGGGGTGTCGCGGCAAGGCGGGGTTTGACCGCGCCGCGCCGCGACCACGCCCATGGTGTCAGGCCACGATCGACAGGCTCAAGGCGCGATGGGCCGCCTCGAGCTTGGAGCGCACCGGCAGACGATGGGGGCAGGCCCGTTCGCAGGCGGCATCCGCGCAACCGGCGCAGGCATCCACATTCCTGTCAAGGGACGCATAGGATTGCATGGCTCGTTTTTCATCGCCGTAATCGGCGAAATACATCTGATAGCGCAGGATCGAGGCCACATCCACCCCTTGTTCGCAGGCCCCCAGGCAATCCCCGCAGCCGGTGCGACAATATTCGGTGTCGTACAAGGCGGCATAGTGATCGAGCACCTGTTGGTCGGAGGCGGTCAGGGGTTGACCCGAGGCCGGCAGATAGAGATCCAGATCCTGGGCCGACTGGATGGTGATCACCAGTCCGCTCACCTCCGCATGGGCCAGGGCCCACTTGAAGGCGGCCCGCTCGAACTGGCCGGCATCGAACTTCATGTTCCCCTCCTTGGCTCCGGCCAGAACCTTCATGGCCACCACCCCGACGCCGCGCGCCTTGGCCTCCTTGAGCACCTCGGGCACCTTGGGGAACTTCATGAAGTTGAAGGCCGGCATGATGTAGTCGAAGTGACCGGAACGGACCGCTTCGGTCATCAGGGGTTCCATGTTGTTGGGACCGTGGGAGGAGGTGGCGAGAAAACGGATTTTTCCGGCTTTTTTCAACTCTTGGGTGGCGGCGAGCATCTCCGGATCGAGCAGACGGGCCTTCTCTTTCTCGAAATCCGGGGTTTCGCCGATGGCATGCACGAAGACGGCATCGAGATAATCGGTTTTGAGTCGTTTGAGACTGTTCTCCACGGCGGCGATGTACTCGGCCTTGGTGGTGCCGACCTGCAAATGGCTCTTCCCGGCGGTGTAGGCCATGGGCTGGCAGTATTTGGAGGCGATGTAAATCTTGTCGCGCCCCTTGGCCTTGGCCAACGCCTCGCCGATGTAATCCTCGCTTTGGCCATAGTCCGGAGCGGTATCGAAGTAGTTCATGCCGCGATCGATGGCACGCAGCACCAGGGCGCTGGAGGTCAGGCGTCCCGCGCCAAAGGAGATGTCACTCATGCGCATGCCGGTCTTGCCCAACGCACTGTATCGCTTGACGCGCGCCTTCTCCCTGGTCGCTTCGCCGTCGCCGTCGCCGGTGGCGGCCAGTGCCGTGCCTGAAAGGCCGCTGGCCGCGAGCAAGGCGGCGGATTGCATGAATGCCCTGCGTTTCATCGGTATTCTCCTCTTTAGATCCCGCCGCGTGGTTATTCCAATCCCCTTCTCACAGTTTCCACCATTCTTGGGGAGTTTGTCCACATCGGATTCATGTTCTTGGCAATATCCCTCAGACTGTGTTATAACCCTTGCCAGATTTGCGTCTTTACCAGGAACTCAAGCAAAGCCCAAGGCCAGACAGGAATCCGCATGTCCGTTCAACCGACCATCCTCGTGGTGGATGATGATTTCATCAATCGCCAGATCCTCGTCTCCAATCTGCAGGATGCGGGCTACAACACCCTGACCGCCACCGATGGCGTGGATGCCTGGAACAAGCTGCGTCTCCAGCCTGGCCTCTTCTCCGCGATTCTTCTGGATCGCATCATGCCCAATCTGGATGGCATGGAGGTGTTGAAACGGATCATGGAGCATCCCACCCTGCAGGGGGTGCCGGTGATCATGCAGACCTCGATGTCCACGGAGGATGATATTTTCGCCGGCACCCAGGCCGGGGCGTTCTACTATCTGACCAAGCCGTTCGACCGCCGCACGCTGATTTCGATCATGCACGCGGCGGTGGCCGATTTCGTGCGTCATCAGTCGTTGCGTTTGGCGATGCGTCAGACGCAAGGGGTTTTGGGCATGATCTGGGAGGGGGAGTTCCACTTCCGCACCCTCAATGAGGCCAAGGATCTGGCCGCCGCGCTGGCCAACGTCTGCCCGGATCCCAATCAGGTGGTGATGGGACTGTCGGAGCTTCTGATCAATGCCGTGGAGCACGGCAACCTGGGGATTACCTACGAGGACAAATCCCGCGCCATGACCACCCTGGATGGGTGGGATCTGCTGGTCGAGGAGCGGCTCGCCCTGCCGGAGCACGCCAGCAAGATCGTGCGGTTGCGCATCGAACGGAGCCCGGAGGAGATCCGTTTCCGCATCATCGACCAGGGGCAAGGCTTCGATTGGCAGGATTACCTGACCCTGAAGCCCGAGCGGGCCTTTGACAACCACGGGCGCGGCATCGCCATGGCGATGATGTTCAGTTTTCACGCCGTGGAGTACAAGGGGTGCGGCAACGAGGTGATCGGCGTGGTCCGTCTGGGTGGCGAGAAGCTGCCGTTTGATTTCTCCTGAGCGGGGTCTTCCCTTTTTCCCCCGTTTGCGCGCCTGATCGCGCGTTCTTTAATTGGGCGTTGATCCTCGACCTTGAGGGGGTCCGCGTTGAAACGTCTTGATCCCACGCCCGTTACGCCGATCTTCTTGACCAAGAACCGCTCATGTTTTCGGCTCTCGTGGACGAAAAGAACTTCATGCACCCGTTGTTCCCAACCGTGCCGAGGAGTCTTGAAAACCATGAAGAGAGACGATGATCTGGATGCCTGGATCCCGCTCGAGGATTACATCATCGGCGGGGTCCGTCATACGAGGAGCCGGGAGGTTCACGAGCTGGACAAGAATCCAGGCGAGATCCCGGAGCGGTGGGTGGCGCTGGAGGATCACGCGCTCCACGGCATGCGCATGGTGCGCGAGGTGGCCAACGACGAGGCCTACATCGATCGCCTGAAACCCGCGCCGCCGCCGCCGGACGTGCCTCGGGAGGCCTATTGGACCATTTTCGATGCGTTGCATGAGGTTTGGTCCATGCCGGGCTCGAAAAGCGCGGTCTTCATGCGGTTAAGCGTGATGACCATGGCCGATCGGGCTGATCGGGCCTCGGGTCGCATCTCGGAGACGGAGTTCCAGCGCCGTCAGGCGGCCATCGAGGAGATCCGCCTGCAATACGCCGCCCGCGCCGAGGAGGTGAACAACTGGTTCCTGGAAAACCGCTTCCGGCTGTTCGAAACCCTGCCCAACGCATAAGGCGCACGCCTGATCCATCAACCCGCCGGTCTTGGAAATATGCAGAGGCTGTTTGGTGATTCCATTCATGGAATCACCAAACATCGATTCGTGCTTCTCAAATGGCTGCGCAATTTGGCGGGCCATGCATGGCCCGCAGAGGCGGCTTGGCATGTGCCAAACAGCCTCTTAGACCGGCGGGTTGACGCCCCATCTATCCTTTGGTTGATCCCGACGGTATGCGATCGTATCCAGCCAGATCCCGATCCAGCGACCAGATGCGCACGCGGGTCGTTGGATGGTGCAGACACTGCTTTTTCCAATCCTGAATGATCGAGGCATCCCCCAGGCCGATGGTCTGATCGGCCAGATCCGGAAACTGATCCAGCCAGCCGACCATGATCTCCAGTGTCGGAAAGGCAATGGGACTCCAGGGCGCTGTGCCTGAATAGGCCTTTTTGATCAGATCGACGAAAAATTTGGCCAGCCGTCGTCGCGTTTCGTTGTGACAGAATTTGGCGATGTGATGGACGATGATTCCTCTTTCCCTGCCATTCAACCCTTCATTAATCCACAAAACCTGTGGATAACCCTGTGGATAACCGTTGGAGGAACGTTGGAAACCGGCTATTCCGCCATCCGACCGATCAGCCACCCGTTTGTTGCATCCACCCCTTCCACCACAACGGGCAAAAGAGAACCGCGCCAGGATTCATGGGCTTGCGGCACCCGCAGGGAGAGGAATCCCCCGCTCTTGCCGATGGCCTGCCCGTTCTCCAGATTCTCGACCAGCAGCTCTTCCCGCGCACCCACCCGGCTGTGGATGAGTCGGGCCAGCCGCTCTTCCCCGGCCTGGCGCAGCCGTTTGGCGCGGGCCTGGATCCGATCGCCGGGAACGAGCAGGGCCGCGGGGAGGGCGGCTGCCGGGGTGTCGGGGCGGGCCGAGTAGGGGAAGACGTGCAACAGGGTCAGATCCGCCTCGTGCACCAGGGCCAGCGTCTGCTCGAAGGCCGCCTCCGACTCGCCGGGAAAGCCGACGATGAGGTCCGCGCCCAGCACCAGATCCGGGCGGGCGGCGCGCACCTGGGCGATGCGGGTCAGCACCGCGTCGCGTCCGCGCCCGCGTCCCATGCGCCGGCGCACCGGATCGTCCCCGGACTGGATCGACAGGTGCAGATGGCCGCAGAGACGCGCCTCTTGCGCCAACAGGTCACACAGTCCGGCATCGATGTCCAACGGATCGATGGAGGAGATGCGCAGGCGCCAATCTCCGTCCTCGGCCAGCAGCAGGCCGGCCAGCCCGGCCAGAGTCGGGCGTCCCTCCAGATCGCGGCCATAGGCGCCGAGATTCACCCCGGTCAACACCAGTTCGCGATAGCCGGAGGCCAGGAAACGTCGTGCCTGTTCGAGCACCTGGCGTGGCGCGATCGAGCGGCTCGGCCCGCGCAGACGGGGAATCACGCAGTAGGCGCAGGCCCGGTCACACCCATCCTGCACCTGCAAAAAGGCCCGGGCCCGCTCTCCGAACCGCGCCACCGTCTCCCGTTCCGGCACGCGGGTCAGCTCGGAGACATCGCCGACCTGGATTTTTTCTGGCTCCCCAGCTTCTTGGGCAGCGTCGAAGATCTCCCAGAAGCGCTCCTTCTCCCCATTGCCGAGCACCAGATCCACCCCACCCAGCTCCGCCACCCGCTCCGGGGCGTTCTGGGCATAGCAGCCGGTCACCACGATGCGCGCCCCCGGATGGTCGCGGTTGGCTCGCCGGATCAACTGCCGCGCCTGCCGGTCGCTCTCGGCGGTCACCGAGCAGGTGTTGATCACCACCAGTTCGGCCTGTTCTCCCAGGCGTGCCGGACGGAAACCACGCGCCGTTCCGCCCTGTTCCAGCAGCGCGCTTTCGAACTGGTTCACCCGACACCCCATGGTCAACACGGTCATCGCGCGCCCTGCCCCCGGATCGCCATTGACGTGGCTGGTGAGAGGGTCTAATGTATCTTCCGGAACAATCACAATGGACGCCACGATCCCATCCTTTCCTAACGCTTTCGCCCCCTTCATCCGTTCCCTCCTGGACGATATCCAGCGATTGATCGGACCGATCTACCTTGTCGGCGACGCACCGCTGTGCGGCATCCTCGGCAAACCGCTTCCGAACACCCTGGAACTCCTGGTCGCCCGTCCCTTGACCGAATGCCGCAAGCGTCTGCATCGCGGCGACCACCACGAAGCGGTCATGGGCCACAAGCACAACAGCCTCATCGTGCCCCTCAAGGATTGGGCCCATCCGAAACTGATCGACATCGGCTGTTTCCGCAGCCGTCCCGGCCAGCCCGCCACCCTCGAGGAGGATCTGCTGCACCGGGATGTGTCGGTCAACGCCATGGCCTACACCTGGCCGAACGGACCCCTGGTCGATCCGTTCGGAGGACGCAGGGATCTGCTCAACGGTCCGATCCATCTGGTCAACGGTCAGGATACCCTGCGCGAGAACCCGTTGCGTGCCCTGGTCTTCTTCCGGTTCGCGATGATGCTGGGCCAACCGCTGGATCCGAATGACCTGACACTGGCCACGCACACCTCCCTGGAGGCGATCCTCCCGGAGTTCATCCGCGAGGAGATGGATCGCATCCTCTCCTTGCCGCTCGCCGACGAGGAGAGCCAGAATCAATTGCGCCAGCTGTTCGCCTCGCCGCTCGGCGATCAGATTCTGCCCCATCTGGCCACGCTCAAATCCCAGGAGAGCCATGCCGTCGGCGATACTCCCTGGAAAGAGGTGATCGATGCCACCCTGGCCATCTCCGCGCCGGCGGACGGCGAGGAGATCTCCCTGTTGGATCTGCGTTGGGCGATCCTGTTGGGTGGTTATGGCATCTCCCGGCTCACCTCCCACGATCACATGGAGCACAGCCTGGCCCAGATCAACCGCCGGCTCGAGGCCCTGGAGTTCTCCAAGCGCCGTTCGCGCCGGATTCTCGGACTGTTGCGCAACCTCAACACCAGCACCAGTCCCACGGATCGGCAGCTCAAGCGTTATCTCACCAGCCACATCCCCCTCGAGGGGGTCTACCGGTTGATGCAGGCCCTCACCGCAGCCAATCCGGCCATTCCGGAGAGTCAGCGCATCGACGAGGAGCTCCATTTTCAGGAGATTCGTGACCGCTGTCACGCCGTGCGGCGTGCCGAACACCGCATCCGTCCTGAGAATCTCTCCCTCACCGGCGGCGAGATCCTCGACATGGTGCGCCTGCCGCCCGGTCGCTGGCTGCGGGATCTTCAGGCCGATCTCGTGGAGTTGGTCACCCGTGAACCCCATCGCAACAACAAGGCCGAGTTGCGCGCCCACGTCTCCGGGTGGATCATCCGGCAGCGGGAGTTCTGATTGTCAGACGGTTGTGCAGGTCAGCTCCCTTCTCCAGGGCCATCCATGCCGCGTTTCACCATGTAACGCATCCCCCTCCTTGAATCATCGTATCCGCATGCGCCCCGGATCAGGATCCGGCTCGTTCACCGACAGGCGGGTGCGTTTGTCACGCCTGGATTTCGTCCATTAACGATTTTTGAGAAACAGCAGATTCACCGTGCGCTCCGAAAATTTGCCTCCTGGCAGGCTTTGGGATTGCGGATCGAAAGCCTCCAGAGTCTGCTCGGAAAACAGATAAGGGGCGTAGTCATGGGCGGCGAACTTGGCGATGATCTGCTCACCTGTCATGCCCGACATGCGCATGGCAAACGGGTTGAATTCCACATGAAAGGTGTTGTTTCCCGCGAGGAAGGCGTGCGCACCTTGCAAGATGTGCCATTCATGTCCTTCCACGTCGATTTTGATGAAACAACCATCCGTGGCGATGCCCTGTTCCGCGGCCCATGGATCCAATACACGCAGGGAGACCGACGAACTCTCCCGCTTTCCGTGTCCGTACAGCGAGAGCATGCCGGTATTGTCGCTGCGCTCCTTGAGTTTTGGGTATTGCTTGAGATCCGGCATGCTCAGGTGGCCGGAGGCGTTCTGGTCCGATAATCCGAATGGGTGGGGCACGATGTTTGGATAGGGGGCACTATTTTTGACCAGGCAGGCATAGTTGGTCTGGCTTGGTTCAAAGGTGTGTATCGGTCTGGCGTTGGTGTCAACCAACGCATAGAGGACCGCCTGATAGCCCACGTTGCCTCCGATATCCAGCAGCGTATGCCACGGAGGCAGAATCGACATCATGCGTCTGGTATACTCCAGGTTACGGGCAAATCCGTTTCGAATCACCTCTTCGATCCGCTTGGAGCGCGGGATGGTGAAATGGAGGGGCTTGCCGTCGGCCACGATGGCAATATTCTTGTATCGAAAGCGTGAGAACATGCCTCATGGATCCTTGTCGTGAGATGATGTCATCCGTTCACCAACGGACAGGATGGTGGGAGAGCCCTTTCACACCCCGATCGTGGACATTCAAGTCGGGCGTTTCATGGTTGGAAAACCGCGCGCACGCTTTTGGCGATGACCAGCATTGTGTGTCCAGCAAGGGCGATCACGCCTGGCGACTGTGCCATTTCTCCGTCAGCAATCATCCAATCCCAACCGGCTCGACAACGGCCCCTGTTGCCCGTGATATTTGGCCCCGTGCTTTTTGCCATAGGGACGGGTGGTGGGCGAGGAGAGGGTTTCAAACGAGATCGCGCCGATGCGTAAACCCGGATGCAGGGCCAGGGGCAGCCGTCCGGCGTTGAAGAATTCGAAGGTGATGTGTCCGTCCCAGCCCGGATCGATGGAGTGGGCGGTGATGTGGACCATCAACCCGAGTCGGGCCAGACTGCTGCGTCCATCCAGCCAACCGACCAGATCATCGCCGATGCCGACCCGCTCGCGGGTCATGCCAAGGGCGAACTCCCCTGGATGCAGAAAGAACCGCTCCTGATCGCCGAGGACGATCTCCTCCATGCAGGCGTCGGAGACCGAATGGATGCTCTTCGAATCGGCCAGATCCAGATAGGGCATGTGGACGTGTCGGAAGGTGCGAAAGCGGTTTCCCAGACTGACATCGATGGAAAACGATCCGAAGCACGATTCCGGCGGCAAGGGATCGATGACGATCCGTCCGCTCTCGAGGGCTTTCTGGATGTCCTGGTCCGACAGACGCATGGGTGGATCTCCCTGGATTGAGAGGGTTGGGGCTCAGGCTCGCAACGAGGCCGGATTGGTCTGTTTGCGCTGCTTCTGGATCCCCTCGAACACCGCGTTGAAGTCGCGGAACAGGGCCTTGTACCGCTCTGGATCCCGATAGCTCTTCTTGACGAAATTCTCCGGCAGTTCGTCGAGTTCCACCACATCCGCCCAGCCATTCTCCAGCGCGAAGGCATAATACGGGTATTCCTGCGGCACGTCGTGGGCCAGAACGACGTTGATCGGCACTCCCAGGCGCATGGCGGTATAGACCCGGTGCATGCCGTCGTTGATCAAGGGGAGCACCCGCCCGTCCGGTTCGTGGGAGATCTCCACCACCGGCGGCATCAGGGGGATCGGTCCCTCCTCCCCTTGGGGGGAGTCGGGATCGGCGAGCCAGAAAAACAGTCCGCCGTCAAGGTTGAAGATGTCGATGCCGCGCATCCCGAAGAGGTGATGGAGATCGTGCAGGCGCCGGTGATCCTCTTTGAGGATATACCGTTGCGCGGGGTAGAGGGTGGCGGGATCGACCCGTCGCACCAGCTCCAGTCGGGAGTTGCCATAGATCAGCGGTTGGCCGTGCCCTTTGAGGCGGGTGGTGGCGAAACGGGCCAACAGGTCGTCTTCGTTGATCATTTCAATGCGTGTGATCTCCACGATTCCTCTCCATTCGTGAACCGGTTTCTGTGAACCGGTTTATTGATCAAGCAAACATGGATCGCAGATGATCCACCTGCAGCGCGTCGATCCCGGCCAGGGTCAGATCCGGTCGTGCGCGCTCTCCATTGAGCAGCGCCACCAGATCCTCTCGTTCCTTGTCGGGTCGGTGCAACAGCCAGATGGTTTTGATCCCCAGTCGTTTGGCCGGTTGGATATCCATGGCAAACGTATCCCCGATCATCACCGCCTCTTCGGGCCACACGCCCGCGGCATCGAGGGCGTGTTGATAGATCGCTTCGTTCGGTTTGGCGATTCCCAACCTACAGGATGCAAAAATCGGGACACGTTCGTACACCTCGGGGAACACCCGTGCGAAGCCGAGCAGGAAAGGGGTCCAGATGTTGGTGATGAAGGCATGGGGGATCCGTTCCGCCTCCAGGCTGGCAAGAAAGGCGCGGGCGCCGGGGAGTTCGTAGGCATCCTGGATCTGTTGCTCCCAGAATCCGGCCACCACCGCGCGGGTTGATGCCGGATCCCGATCAAAGGTTTGGCTCAATTGGTCGGCCAGGGTATCGGGTCCGGTCAAGGGGGTGTTGAACAGCCATGCTTGCAGGTTTTTTTTTGCCTCGGGTGGCAAGTCGAGTTGGCGCATCAACCAGCCAGCGGGACCGACCGACGGGCCACCGATCATGGTGAAACCGATATCCAGAAAGACGAACATGGGTTCGACACGCCTTGATTCAAAGATTGGGATGATCCGTCGAGACCGTTGTCGTCCCGATGATCCGGGATGGACAGGTTTATGGTTACGACCGAGCACACTATCATGGTCCGGGTGGATTTGGCAATCGTAGGGGTTTAGCTGCCGATGGCCGTGGTGGGATAAATTGGCGAGGTCCAGGGGCCAGTGGCCCCTGGTGGGATCCAAGGGCAAAGCCCTTGGGACTTGTCCTTTGACTTTTGATCCTTTGATTTTCGCGCGCTCTTCACGATAAGCGCTTTTGCGCGCCTTTTGCGAAAAGGCGCGCAAAAGCGCGGTCTTATGTGCTCTGTGTCGTTGCCGCCCGGACCGTGGGACTCCCGCAAGGGAGTTCTACGGTCGGGGGGTGAGGGGGTTCTCCCCCCATCATGCGAGTCGGCAACGACACAGGGCGAATTGCATGTCAGCAGATAAGCCATCTCCGGTGGCCTGATTCCGGGCCATGTTTGCGGCATCGTTTCGCCAAAGGCGCGAAACGATGCCGCAAACATGGCTGCGCGCAGCGTTTTTTCGCAAAAAGCGCTTTTTTTAAGTGCGCGCTAAACCGCAACCATCATGGGATGCGTAGTTTTT
>JADGAY010000323.1 GCA_015231775.1 Magnetococcales bacterium
CACCCCGCCGGCGTTCCTCGTCAACCCGGACCCTCCCAGCACCTGTCGGACCATCCCATGGCCCGCCTTTTGCTTAAATCTTATCAACTGGCGGTTCACGACACGCGCACCAGGCTGGTCGGGCTCCCACGCCACGATCCTTTTCCTCGCACCTGAACTGGAAACTCTCGCCCACCACCTTGAGCTGCCGTCACCATGACCCCAACTCTCGAACCCCTCGTTGCCCGTGCCATCGAACTCGGGCTGCAATCCTCGCTGTCCACGCCACGCGCCGCCGCACTGCTGGCCAACAAGAGCCACGGACCCGAAGCCGAAGCGATCATCCAGGCGTCGCAACGCCTGACCGCCGACTACAAGGCCTGCCTCAAGGAGATCGAGACCGCCGCGCCGCATCAGTACTCGGCGTTGCGCAATCAAATCGTCGATCAGGTGCGCAAGGCGATGAAAAAGCAGCCAGGCATGCGCAAATGGCGCTGTCCGGTGTGCAATTTCCTCTTCGATGAACGAATCGGACTGCCGAGGATGAAGATTCCTGCCTCGACCAACTTTGAAGAACTGCCGGATGGCTGGGAGTGTCCGGAGTGCGACGGAAGCCAGGAGCAGTTCGTGTTGGATCGGGATTGACGCCTGTCGAGGTGATGGAGTCCGGGACTCCCACGGGAAGTTCCGGATCCAGAAGCGCTCATACCCGATCCGGCACCCACCTGACACCCCGGTGGTTCAGCCCCTTCCGTCCATCCGCCGACCCCTTTGCACCGCATACAACGCGATTCCCGCCGCGGTGGCCACATTGAGCGAACCCACCCCGCCGACCATCGGAATCGCCACCACCGCGTCGCAGCGCTCGCGGGTCAGGCGTCGCAAGCCCCGTCCCTCGCCCCCCAGCACCATGGCCAGCGCTCCGTCCCACGGCTCCTCCCCGAGGGTGGCGTCGGCATCGCCATCCAGGCCGATCACCCGCACGCCATACTCCTTGAGTTCATTCATGGCGCGCGCCAGATTGGTGACACGGATCACATCCACCCGCTCGGCAGCCCCCGCCGAGGCCTTGACCGCCACCCCGGACATGGGCGCACTGCGATCGCGGGGCAAGATCACCGCCTCGACCCCGAAGGCCTCGGCGGAGCGGATGATCGCCCCGAGATTGCGTGGATCCTCGATGCCGTCGAGCAGCAGGAGCACCGGTTCCCTCAACCCATCCAGACGGGCCAGCAGATCATCCCAGGTCGGTTGCACCCGCGCGCCGACCCGCAGCGCCACCCCCTGATGGGTCGCGCCACCGGTGAGGCGCTCCACGACCACCCGCTCGACGAATTTGGGACGAATCCCCCGTTCGGAGGCGCACCGTTCCACCTCGCGCATGCGGTTGCCGTGCTGTCCGGTGACGATCCACAGCGACTCCACCGGGCGTGAGGGATCCGTCAACACGGCCAGCACCGGATTGAAACCGAACAGGATCTCGGCTTCGGGGGTCATGCCTCGCGTCTCCAGATGGTCTGCCCGCGCGCATCCTCCAGGATGATGCCGGCCTCGGCCAACTCGGCGCGAATGCGGTCCGCGGCCTGAAAGTCCCGGTCGAGACGCGCCTGGGCACGGGCGGCGATGCGCGCCTCGACCTCGGCATCGCTCAACCCTTCGGCAACGGTGGACTCCTCGGCCAGACTCTTGAAATAGAACTCCGGATCCTCGGCGCACACCCCCAGAACCGCTCCCAACCCGAGCAGCAAGCCGGTCTGCTGACGCAAACGGGTCGAATCCGCGCCACCATCCACCTCGGAGACCGAACGGTTGATGGCCTTGGCCAGATCATACAGCACCGCCAGGGCGCGGGGAGTGTTGAGATCATCGTCCATGGCCTCGCGGAAGCGCCGCGCGTGATCGTCCAGGCCGGCCTCGGAGGCCCAGGCGATCGACGCCGCCTCGGGCAACCCTCCCAACGCCGACTTGGCCCCGCGCAGGGCCACGTAGAGCCGGTCGAGTCCGGCGCGGGCCGCGTCGAGCAGCTCCAGGGAGAAATCCAACGGCGCCCGATAGTGGCTGCCGAGCAGGAACAGCCGGATCGCCTCGCCGCGCCAGGCGGTCAGGAGATCGCGGATGGTGCGGAAGTTGTCGAGACTCTTGGACATCTTCTCGCGGTTGCCCTGATCGTCCACCACGTTGACAAAACCGTTGTGCATCCAGCAGCTCACCCACGGGTGGCCGGTGGCCCCCTCGGTCTGAGCAATCTCGTTTTCGTGATGGGGAAAGATCAGGTCACGCCCGCCGCCGTGCAGATCGAACGACTCCCCCAGATACTTCACCCCCATGGCCGAACACTCGATATGCCAGCCGGGTCGTCCCTCTCCCCAGGGGGAGGGCCAATGGGGTTCGCCGGGCTTGGCCCCCTTCCAGAGCACGAAATCGAGGGGATTGGCCTTGCGCCCATCCACCTCGACCCGGGCGCCGGACTCCAGATCCTCCAGATGCTTGCCGGAGAGCCTTCCATAGGCCGGGAAGCGGTCCACGGCGTAAAAGACATCCCCGCCGCTCTCATAGGCCAACCCCTTGTCGATCAGGGTCTGGATCATGGCGCG
>JADGAY010000324.1 GCA_015231775.1 Magnetococcales bacterium
CTCAGCAGTTTCACGCGCCAATCCGGCATATCGGTCATGTTGACTCTGAAATTCTTCAAGCTCAGAGATTGAGTCAACAGTTTCTCTTCCATTTCGATGTTGTAATTGTGCTTTGCAATCCATTCGTTATACAATTCTGAACCCGGATAGGGGGTTGCATAAAAATACCCACCAAGCAGATTCATCTTTTTGCGCCAGCGTATACTCTCCAAAGCGGTTTTTCTGGTTTCTCCCGGATAGGCAAAGATGAAAGTCGGATTGATTTCCATGCCAGTCTGTCTGACCAGTTGAATGGTGCGTTCCGCGCGCTCCAGGTTGAGTTTTTTGTTCATGCGCACCAACATTTCGTGGCTGCCGGTTTCCAAACCCACGTTCAACTCCCGACACCCGGCATCCCGCATCGCATGCAACAGGGGCAGATCCGCTTCCGTGATGGAATCTCCCCTGGCACTGCAACGCCATTCGATCTTGAATTCCTTGATTCTTTGACAGAATTCCATGACCCTTGATTTTTTTTGCATAAACAGCTCATCGATGATGATGATCTTAGACACATTGCGCTGTTCGATCATGTAGCGCACATCTTTCATGCTCTCATCCATTTCGATGGTACGATACTTTTCGGTGGGTTGATCCTCCACGCGACAAAAGTGACATTTGAAAGGGCAACCCCGTCCGGTGAGAAGAAAGCCGACCCCTTTGGGAAAATAGTGATCCGACAGAAAATGCCAGGGAAGGTTTGGCATTCTCTCCAGGGCGGGTATGGTCGCGGCTGGGGGATTGACGATCAGTTGCCCATTCTTTTTATATTGGATTCCGGGTGTATTCTCCCAATTCGGGAGATTGTTGATCAAGGCATCGATGACCGGTTCGCCTTCCTGCTCGCAGAGCATGTCGATTCCCGGAATATATGCCCAGAGGATATGCTTGATGGAGGAGGCGATGCGACCACCCAGGATGGTGGGGATGGTGTTGTGGCGCGCCACCAGATCTTCGAACAGCTGCTTGATGTAGGGATAACACGAATGCATGCCACCCGTGGCCAGCAGATCCGCGTCCGGGTGCTCGCCAATAAGCTGCATCACCCGGTCATGATCGCGCAGGACATCGGCATCGATCCAGACCACTTCCACATGGCGCTTCAACAGGACCGAAGAGATGCACAACAATCCAAAGGGAGGACGGAAGGCATTGGGTCCGCGTCCTTGGTTGACAGGATTGATGATAACGACCTTCATGGATACCTCCCTGTCAGATTATGCGAGTCGCTCAACATTCCAACGTAACGATTCAGGACTCCGACATTTGGCGGGGTCCAGGGGCCTATTGGCCCCTGCAAGCGCGGGGGTCCTGAATCGTTACAGTCCAACAATCTTTCCGACCGTGCCGTAATCCTTTGCCTGCAAACAAGGCAGCATCTGATCCAAGGCACTCTGCAAATAGACCGGATGTTTCCGGATATCCAAGTAGAAATATTGGATGATGGCATGAAGCAGTTGATCCAGGCGTGGGTCAACACAATAGCAGGTCTGACAGGCTGAAGGCATCCGATCGAAATCCCCGGTCAGATGGGCCTGTCTCCAGGACTGGATCAGCGGACCGTTGAACAGCTTTTCCAATGAATCTTCACCGATTTTGCCAAAAACGTTATCGCCATTGTAATCCCGACAACAGCATGTCAAAACACCTTCCTTGAGGGTATAGATGCTGTTCCACAACATGTCACACGGCGTTGCGGATCTGGCCTGCATGGGAAAGCAGCTTTTGGTGTTGAAATACACGTTGTCCGGACTCAGCGAAGAGATGTAATGAAACGTGAATTTCTCAGGTTGGGTGACATAGGAAAACACCATTGGAATGAATGCGATCTCATGGTAATTATCCATGGAGACCACCGCATTGATGCCAATCGGATAGGGATTTTCGGCTTGATTGTTCCTGGTGACGAATTGGATCAAATTTTCATGCAGACTCTTCAAATTCCCGCCTACTCGGATCTTCGCGTAGGTTTCCGGGTTCACGGCATCGATGGAGAAGCGCATGGAACGTATGACATCCCGGTATTCGAACAACAGATCCAGGTGGCGTTCCAGAAGCAGTCCATTTGTGGACAGGGCATTCACGGGAAGTTTGTATTTGCGCAGAATCGTCAGATAATCGCGCAGTTTTTTGTTCATCAGCGGATCGCCGATGGTATGCAGATTGGTGCGGGTGATCCCAGCCGCGACGCTGGCCTTGACCGTCTCTTCAAAGAGAGCCAGATTCATCAACCCCTTCTGGCGCGTGGACAGGGCCGTCTGACACATGCTGCAATTGAGGTTGCAGGAGTCGTTGATCTCGATTTCTCCCATTTTCTTGGGGAGAGTGGAGATTATTTGGTGGTTTTGGAACGACTCTTTGTGATACGCATCCGCGGAAACGGTTTCGAGGGAGTGCAACAATTTTTTGATTTGGTTCAATCCATTCACTTCTGGTTTCCGCTTTTCAGAAGAGGTGCCGGAGAAGAGCCGCCGCAGATTGGCTTGCAATTGGTCGATAACTGATTTCATGGCACTTTTTTTGGTTGATCCG
>JADGAY010000325.1 GCA_015231775.1 Magnetococcales bacterium
TGGCACGATCTCCCGGTCGATCAACTCCCGCGACAGACGCCCCCCGCCACCGTGGGCCAGCAACACCCGCCGTTCGTCATCCATGGCCATTCTCCACCAGGTGGGTGGCCGGGTCGTGGTGGAACCAGGCGGCGCAGGTGCCCTCGGAGCTGACCATGCAGGGGCCGATGGGATGGTCCGGATGGCAGCCGCGCCGGAACAGCCGGCACTCGGGTGGGGTGATCTTCCCCTTGAGCACCTCTCCGCACTGGCAGTCCCCATGGATCTTGCCCGGTTGCACCCACCGATCAAAGCGCGCCTCGGCATCGAAGGTCCGAAACGCCGGTCGCAACGCCAGACCGCTTTGGGGGATCACCCCGATGCCGCGCCAATCCACATCCGCCGGGGTGAGGTGGCGCTCCATCAGACTCTGGATCTTCAGGTTCCCTTCCGGACGCACCACCCGCTGATACTGGTTGTCCACCCGGGATTGACCGGTGACGAGCTGGGAGAGGATCCCCTCGATGGCCAGCAGGATATCCAAGGGTTCGAATCCGGCCACCACGCAGGGGATGTGGTGGGTTTCGGCGACGAAGCGGTAGGCCTCCGCGCCGATGATGGCGCTGACATGACCGGGACACAAAAACCCATCGATGCGGATTTCGGGATCCCCGATCAGGGCGGTCAAGGCAGGGGGCACGCACTTGAAGGCGGTCAACAGGGAGAGGTTTTCGACCCTCGCGCCCACTGCCAGATCGAGCATGGCGACGATCGGCGCGGCGGTGGTCTCAAAGCCGATGGCCAGAAAGACCACCTGGCGATCCGGTGACTCCTGGGCCCGGCGCAGACCCTCCATGGGGGAGTAGCAGACATGGATCTCCCCGCCCCGCGCCCGCGCCTCGGCCAGATTCAGCCGCGACCCCGGCACGCGGATCAGATCCCCGAAGGTGACGATGATCGCCCCCTGCTCGGCCAGTGCATAAGCGGCGTCGATGTATCCGGGACCGGTGACGCAGACCGGACAGCCTGGTCCGCTGGTCAGGATGACGTTGGCAGGGAGCAGATGGCGCAATCCGGAGCGGGCGATGGCCATGGTGTGGGTGCCGCACACCTCCATGATGCGGATCGTGCGTCCGTCGTTGGCCAGGCGCGCACCCAAACCCTGGATGGATTCGGTCAACCGGCGCGCCGCCCCCGCCAGGGCGGGATCGCTCAACCCCTTCATGGGGTGGAAGGGTCCAAACCGGAGCCCCCCCCTTGTTGTTCGTCCCACAGCCGGGCCATCTCCCGGAACAGGGCGATCCGCTCCAGGGCGTCCGCCTCTTTCAGGATCTCGATGGCAAAGCCGGCGTGCACGATCACATAGTCCCCGACCCGCGGTTCATCGATCAGCGTCAGTCCGACCAGCCGACGCACCCCGTCGATCTCGACGATGCCGAACCCATCCTCCTGGATGGCGCTTACCTGCATGGGAATGGCCAGACACATGATGAAGGGCTCTTTTTCACCGGTTGACGTGGAAACAAAGCGGATCTGGTGCAACATCTCGAAAAATAGGTTATTCTTTCTCCCTGGTCAATCCTCTTTCAACCAACCTGTCATCGTGTCACGGGGGTTTG
This sequence comes from Magnetococcales bacterium, assembly GCA_015231775.1. Taxonomy (GTDB): domain Bacteria; phylum Pseudomonadota; class Magnetococcia; order Magnetococcales; family Magnetaquicoccaceae; genus Magnetaquiglobus. The sequence goes on from JADGAY010000325.1 coordinate 1,599, forward strand.
AATCATGTTGTTTCGCCAAATTTTCCTGTTCTGGCTTGTGGTTGGGATGGTTCTGATCGCTCCCATGGCGAGGGCGGCGGAGGATCCCCGCCTGGCGCGACTGCCGGAGGCGGAGAATCTTTCCGGATGCGTCGTGCTGCTCAATCTGGCCGATCACACCCGCATCCAGTCGCATGAGGCCGGGTGTGGCCAACGCCAGGTGCCGGCATCGACCTTCAAGATTCCCAGCGCCCTCATCGCCCTGGAGAGCGGGCTGACCAGCGAGACGGAGATCTTTCCCTGGGACCGTCAGCCGCGTCATCTGCCGACCTGGGAGAAGGATCTGAATCTCAAGGAGGCGATGGCGGTTTCGGCGGTGCCGGTCTTCCAGGAGATCGCCCGGCGCATCGGTCCGGAGCGCATGACCGAGTGGCTGATCCGCATCGACTATGGCAATCACGAAATCGGCAGTCGGGTGGATCGCTTCTGGCTGGATGGGCCGCTGAAGATCTCTCCCATCGAGCAGGTCGAATTCATCGGGCGCCTGGCCTTGGGCCAGGCGCCGTTTTCGGATCAGACCCGGGCCGCCTTGAAACGGGTGCTGCCCACCGAGACCTTCGGCGCGGCGCGGTTGATGGGCAAGACCGGTTTCGCCCCCGAAAACTCCGACTTGCACGGCTGGTACGTCGGCTGGGTGGAGCGGGATGGAAAACCTACCTGGGCGGTGGCCGTGCATCTGTTCCTGCGTGCCCGCGAACAGCTCCCCTTGCGACCGGCCATGGCGCGGGAGGCGTTGCGTCTGGTCGGGGCGCTCGATCCGTGAACGCGGATGGTTGGGAATCCGCATCTCCACCCGGCGTCCACGCCCGTGACGCGAGGGGGGATGAGGAGCGGGGCACGATCGCGCCACCCCATCCTTGGGGCCAGTGCCCAAGGACAATTGCCCAACCGCTTTTCAAGAGGGGTGGTTCATCTTCCGAATC
>JADGAY010000326.1 GCA_015231775.1 Magnetococcales bacterium
TTTTGCGAAAAATGCGCCGCGCGCAGCCTTGGTTTTTTTGAGACGTTTTGCGTCTTTTGCAAAACGTCTCAAAAAAAGCATCGCCAGAACAAGCCGCAGCAGGCGGCTTTTCTCCCGTGAACAAATGTCCCCTTGTCGTTACCACTTCGTGGCAACGACAAGGGGACAAGGGCCGCGCGCTTGCGCGATTTTTCGCTTTGCGAAAAATCGCTTATCGTGAAAAGCGCGCGAAAGGCAAAAGTCCCAAGGGCTTTGCCCTTGGATCCCACCAGGGGCCATCGGCCCCTGGACCCCGCCAGTAAAAACTACGCATCCCATGATGGTTGCGGTTTAGCGCGCACTTAAAAAAAGCGCCTTTGCGAAACGATGCCGCACAAACATGGCCCAAAAATCAGGCCACCAGAGGCGGCTCACTGCCGTAAGCCATTCGCCCCCGTCCCCTGTGCTACCGTAACCTATCCCAGCTCCGCATTCTCCCGCATCGCCCGAATCACCGCGCCATAATCCGGCTGGGAAAAGATCGCCGACCCGGCCACGAACACATCCGCTCCAGCCTTCACCGCGGCCTGAATGTTCTCCGGCTTGATCCCGCCATCCACCTCCAACTCCACCTTCAAGCCACGATCGTTGATCATGCGCCGCACGGTCTGAATCCGCTGCAGGGCATAGGGGATGAACGATTGCCCGCCAAACCCCGGATTGACACTCATGATCACCACCATGTCCAACAACGGCAACACGTTGGCAAGATTGCATAGCGGCGTGGCCGGATTCAACGCCAATCCCACCTTGCACCCCAATTCGCGAATCAGATTCAAGGTGCGATCCAGATGATGGGTCGCCTCGGCATGCACCGTGAGGATGGACGCACCGGCCTTGACGAATTCCGGAAGGTAAACCTCCACCGGCGAGATCATCAGATGGACATCCAACGGCTTGGTGGCCACCCGTGCGATGGCCTGGACCACCAGGGGACCGATGGTGAGATTGGGCACGAAATGGCCATCCATGACATCCACATGGATGTAATCCGCGCCAGCCTGCTCCACGGCGTGAACCTCTTCGCCCAGACGGGCGAAATCGGCGGAGAGAACCGAAGGGGCGATCTTGATCATCGACGTTGACTCATCCTTTGCAACCGGGCGATACGCTCCTCCATGGGAGGATGGGTGGAAAAGAGCCCCGCCACCATCCCACCCGACAGCGGTGACACGATGAACAGATGGGCGGTGGCCGGATTCTGCTCGGCGGTGGCCAACGGCACCCGTTGCGAGCCCAGCTCGAGTTTATGCAACGCGGACGCCAGCCACAACGGATTGCCACACAAACGGGCCCCGCCCTCGTCCGCGCCATACTCCCGGGAACGGGAGACGGCCATCTGGATCAACATGGCGGCCAGGGGGGCCAGCAAAAGCATGAAAATCTCCCCCACGAATCCACGCCCGCCACCCTCCTCGTCATTGGAACGGCTCGAAGAGAAGAGACCGGCAAAGTTGGCCAGGGTGGTGATGGCGCCAGCCAAGGTGGCGGTCACGGTGGCCACCAAAATATCCCGATGCTGCACATGGGCCATCTCATGGGCCATCACCCCGGCCAACTCCTCGCGGGTGAGAATGCGCAGAATCCCGGTGGTGGCGGCAACCGCCGCATGCTCGGGATCGCGCCCGGTGGCAAAGGCGTTGGGGGAGGGGTCGTCGATGATGTAAACCCGAGGCATCGGCAAACCGCCACGCCGCGCCAGCTCCTGCACGATACCATGCAGCTCCGGTGCCTGGGCGGGTCCGACCTCCATGGCGTTGTACATGGACAACACCGCCTGATCCGAATTCCACCAGGCCCAGAAGTTCATGCCCGCGGCAAAAACAAACGCCAACAGCATGCCGTCCCGGCCCCCGATCAGGTGGCCGATGGCCAGGAACAGCCCAGTCAGTCCGACCAACAGCAACAAAAAGCGCAGGTGATTCATGATTCGACCCCTCCCCGAGACTTGAATGGCCTATTCATGGTTAATAGATAGTCTCTCTGCCTGGGAAGTTCAAGCCGGAGCAGGCTTTTTTCCATGGAATCGCGGTAACGGGAATCTGGGGCCATTCTGGACTTATAAAGACGCGACGATCCTGCCAGAGCAGGATGCGACCATGAGTGGCTCGCTCAAGCCATGATCCGGGAGGTTCTCCAGGTGACATTGACCTATGAAGGGGAGTCCGCCAGCGTGGATCTGCCTGGCTGGTATTGCCCGTGCGGGGAGAGCATCCATTCCGGCAAGGATATGGTGGTGTCGGACCGCGCCTTGAACCCGTTGAAAGCCCGCGTCGCGGGGTTGCTCGATCCTGCCCGCATCCGGTCGATCCGGGAGAAACTCGGACTCTCCCAACGCAAGGCCAGTCAGATCCTCGGCGGCGGTCCGAACGCCTTTCACAAGTACGAACAGGGGGACGTGCTGGCCAGTCGCGCGGTATCCAACCTGCCGCGCCTGCTGGAAGCCGACCCCACACAATTGACCCTGTTGCGCGACACACCCCGCACCACCCCCGCCAGCGCAACCAC
>JADGAY010000327.1 GCA_015231775.1 Magnetococcales bacterium
TCCGCGCGCAACTCCCGCCTGGCGCCACCCTGACCTGCAAACTCGCCACCGAGACGGCCATCCACGCCGCCATCGACGCCCTCTACGGGGTGGAACTCTCCGTGGATGGGATCCTGCACGAGATCGAGAGCGGCGAGGTGGATTCCGCGAGTCTCGAACCCCAGGCCGGGGAGTTTGCCCATCCACTGATCCGCCTGGTCGATGCCCTGCTGCTCGATGCCATCCGCCATGACGCCTCGGATCTCCATTTTGGTCCCATGGACGGTTTCATGCGCATCCGCTACCGCATCGACGGCGTGCTGCGACAGATCCGTTCCCTGCCGCGCAAGTTCCAGGCCGGCATCACGGTGCGCTTGAAGGTGATGAGCGGCATGGACATCGCCGAAACCCGCCTGCCCCAGGATGGCCACTTTGCACGGACCATCGCCGGTCGCCCCATCGACTTTCGCGTCTCCACCCAACCAACCCTGTTCGGCGAGAACATCGTGTTGCGCGTGCTCGACCGGAGCCGGGGACAGCTCAGTCTCGACGCCCTGGGTCTTTCGACGCGCAACCGCGCGGCCATCGACCGGATGATGGCCCAACCCGAGGGGATCATCCTGGTCACCGGTCCCACCGGCAGCGGCAAAACCACCACCCTCTATTCGATGATCGCCGCCCTGGACGCCACGGCGCGCAACATCATGACCCAGGAGGATCCGGTGGAGTATCCCATGCCGTCGATCCTGCAAACCCAGGTCAACGAATCGATCCAACTCGATTTCGCCACCGGGGTGCGATCGATTCTGCGCCAGGATCCGGATATCATCCTGGTGGGGGAGATCCGCGATCCGGATACCGCGCGCATGGCCCTGCGCGCCGCCATGACCGGTCATCAGGTCTACAGCACCCTGCACACCAACTCGGCCCTGGGGGCCATGCCGCGTCTGCTCGACATGGGGGTGGAGCCCCACGCCCTGACCGGCAACATCATCGGCGTGCTGGCGCAACGACTGTTGCGCCGTCTCTGTACGCGCTGCAAGGCCCCCCACCGGCCCGACGCGGCCCAGCGCCGGATGCTGAACCTCCACGAAGGAACCGATTCCACCCTGTTCCGGGCCATCGGCTGTCCGGCCTGCGGCGGGAGCGGGTACAAGGGGCGGATGTGTGTGATGGAGGCGCTGTTCGTGGATGAAGCGATGAACGATCTGATCGCCCGGCGCGCCCACCCGGCGGAGTTCCGGTCGGCGGCGCGGGAGCGGGGATTCGTGCCGCTGCACGCGGATGGCATCCGCCGGGTGATCGACGGCGAGACGAGCCTGGACGAGCTGACCCGGGTGCTGGGATGGGGCGAACCCGGTCACGGTCACGGTCATGGCCGCGGGCCGGAAACGCCATGATCCGCTATCGCTACCGGGCCACGGACGAAAAAGGGGCCATCCACGCCGGGGAGTTGACCGCCACGAGTCCGGACGATCTGGAGGCGCGGCTGGCCCGGCTCGGTCTGATGCTGATCCGTCACCAGACCCTGGAGGGGGGTGGCGGAATCGAGCGCCTCTTCTGGCGCCGCGAGGTGTCGCGACGCGGGCTGTTGCTGTTCTGTCTGCATCTGGAGCAGGTGTTGCGCGCCGGAGTGTCGCTGTTGAACGGTCTGGCTGATTTTCGCGACCATGTGGCCGATCGGCGCATGCGGGTCATCACGGCGGCCCTCATCGAGGATCTGCAAGGGGGAGCGACCCTCTCCGAGGCCCTCGAACACCATCCCCGCGCCTTTGATCCGCTGTTCGTGCGCCTGGTGCACATGGGGGAGCGCACCGGTCAACTCCCCAACCTGCTGCAATCCCTGGCCGAAACCCTCAAATGGGAGGACGAACGCCGCACCCAACTGCGGCGCATACTCATCCATCCCACCATCGTGGGCACGGCCATTGTCGGGTTGATCCTGTTCCTGATGCTCTTTCTCGTCCCGAAGCTGTTGGAGTTGATCGCCTCCCTGAACGAAATCCCACCCTGGCACACCCGCGCCCTGATCGCCGTGGCCGGCTTCGTGGGCGACTGGTGGCCGCTGCTCCTGGCGATGCCACCCCTGCTGGTCGTCGCCATCCGCCTGGCGCGGGCGGCGGGTCCATCCACGCGCGGACGGGTGGACCAAACGCTATTCTCGATCCATGTGATCGGTCCACTGCTGAAAAATACCATACTGGCGCGTCTGGCTCACGCCCTGGCCCTGCTTCTGGATGCCGGCATCCCCCTGCCCGAGGCATTGACCCTCTGCATGGGTCTGACCGACCGGCAACCCCTGCGCGACGCGCTGGAGACCACCCGGAATCGTCTCTTGAACGGCGAACGGATCGCCGACGCCTTTGCCAGCGCCCGGCTTTTTCCGCCGATCCTGGAGAACATGATCCGCGCCGGCGAGGCCAGCGGCGCGCCGGCCAAGGGATTCAGGCACATCGGCTATTTTCTCGACCGGGAGACCCAGGAGGGGATCGGGCGTCTGGAACAGGTGACCGAACCGCTGTTGACCCTGATTCTGGGCGGGGTG
>JADGAY010000328.1 GCA_015231775.1 Magnetococcales bacterium
CCTCCTTGCCGATTCACACAAAAAACACCCGCCCCAGCCCGCGATTCATCTTTTCCACCCGGCGATCCCGGATCACCACCAGATCGCCTACCACCAATTCTTCCAACGTAGTCGCCTCGACGAGTCCCTGACTTGTGGCCACGCGGACCACGGTGCCGCGCACGGCGACGACACGACCCGGCGTTTGTTGGTCCGGGGCGAGGATGGTTTGCAGATCATCGAGCAGGGACATGGCGCACCAGATCGAGGGTGGTGGTTGGGAAATCACCGACTGAGTGGCGGACCGATTTGGCTTTGCCGCGCCACGGGACTCCCATGGCGGGGTCATTCACTTCGATCAACTGGCCGGGCAGGAAGTCGGCGTTGAAGAGCGTCGCAACCGTGACCTCCTGCAACGGTTCTCCGGCATCGATCACCGCGCGGCCTCGCTCGCGGCGGGCATCGACGTGGGAGGCGAGCGGTTCCAAGATGTCATCGCCGGGATGGAGGCCATCGCCGCGCAGGGCGGTGATCTCGCCGGCGGCGTTCGAGTCGCCATCCGTGGCCGTAGCCACAAAAACGATCGGGAATTGCGTTTCTCCGGCCAGGAGTCTGGGTGCCTGGAAAAGCCACGCCAGGGCACGCCTTGTCACCTGCACCCGTGCCACCGACAGGCCAGTGCTGGCCGCCGTGACGGTGATGCCGTCCGCATCGAGTATGAGCGCGCCAAGATCTGTTCCAAGCCAGTGGTAGGCGTCCAGGGAGATCACCTGCGCCGGCAAGTTCACCGTGGCCTTGTCGGTAAAAACCAGATCCACAGTCTCCTGCCACTGCTGCAGCTCGCCAGGCCAGAGTTTGCCTGCGGAGGCGGTCAGCGTGACGTTGCTGACATCCGGGCTGGCATGGACCAGCAGATGGACCAGAGCGCCGGGATAGAGGTTCGGCGAGCCACGGTTGAGGCCCATCGGGCGGCTGTCCGGCTCGATAGCCAGTCTGCCGGAATCGTTCGGCTGCCAGTCGCGCACCACCACGCGGTCCACGCGGGTGAGGTGGCGGTAGGACTCCTGGATGGAGAGGATGGACTCCTCGGTTAAGGTATGGTCCGGCAGGGCGTCCGGCCAATCCGGCACCCGGACCGGGAAGCGATGCCGGGCGCGCATGCGTCCATCAGGTAGCGTCTCGATCACCCCACCGGCGGCGGCAGAAATGGCCTCGGCGATGGCCATGGGGGCGGCCTCGTGAAAGGCGATCCGGCCTGGCGGAATCGGCCAGTCGAGCATGGACCACTCGATGGCGCCCACTGCCGATTCGGCGGCCTGACGGGCGGTCATGAGGGAGTCCGGCGTCATCGAGACGAGCGTGGCGCGTGGGGCCGACAGGGCTGCCGTGGCACTGACGAGTGAAACGGTCAGGCCGACGGAATCGGCGCCGCGTGAGACGGAACGGCTGTCCACCAGCAGGGAGAAGCCGGTCTCGCCCAGCATCAGCGTGACCGGATCATCCACACCCAATGCCTGAAAATCAGCCAGAGAGGCGATGGCGGCAGATCCGGACCAGCCGTAATCACCCTCGGCCATGCCGATCTCGGCGGATACCACCTCGATGCGTCGGGTGCCGAGGATCAAATGCGGATCGAGCGGCGGCACAACGGCGGGCCGATCGGAATCGATGATCCGGTAGAGGGTCACCAGTCCTACGCCTGCGGGGTTATAATCGAGGATCGCGGAGGGCGTGATCAACCCATTGGTCGCCACAACCGCGCTGCCGTAGGGCGTGGCAAGGGTGGTGGCTGCGACCCGCATGAATGCGAAAGGTGTTGCAAGGGCACGCCCGGCGCCGAAGTATTGCGGCTGCACCAGGGCGGATGACGTGAACACCCCGTAGCGGGTGGCCAGGGATGCGCCGATGACTGGCAAAAGAAACACCAGTGGCTCGACGGGGAAGGTTTTGGCGATCAACGGAACTTCCGGCTCGCCCTCCGGCGGCGGCCATTCTACCCAGGGATCCACCTCCCAGGACTTGAGGGGCCACCACTCCAGGCCGTCGTCCGAGTAGTGCAGACTGAAGACCGCCGGGGCATCTCCCGGATCCCGCACCACGATGACCATCTCGGAGACCGTGAAGGCGTGACCCGCGCCAAGATCATAACCGATCCAGAGCGGCGCCCACGCATCGCCCCACCAGCCCCATCCACCGATGGAGCCGGTCCAGTCGAATTCGGAGTCTTCGCCGATCTCGTCGTCGAAAACGTTGCCGGCCATCTCGGCCTTTTGGCTGGCGATCGGCGTGCCGGCTACACAGATGGACGGGCCGCCCGCGACCGACCGGAATTCCAGCTTGGCCAGATCGACGTAGCTGTACTCCCCGAAACTGCCGGAGGTCATGAAGAGTCGCCAGAAGCGGTGTGCCTGACTGCCTGTCCGCGAGAGAAGCCAGGTGGTCTTGAGCGCGGCAGAGGAGGTGCGCGCATCGTCGATGGTCAAAAGCTTTTCGGCCTCGTCCGCCCAGTCGCGGGAGGTCAGGCCGACCCAGCGTTTG
>JADGAY010000078.1 GCA_015231775.1 Magnetococcales bacterium
CACCCATCCGTTCCAGCAGATGGCGGGAGATGGCCAGCTCGAGCCCGGTCCCCCCGTACCGACGGGTGATGCCGAAGTCGGCCTGGGTGAACTGCTCGAAAATGTGCTCGAGCTGCTCGGTGGGAATGCCGATGCCGGTGTCGCTGACCGAAAAGAGCAACATGCCGCGCTCCTCCGGATGGAGCGTCAGATGCGCCTCGATCCGTCCGCGCGCGGTGAACTTGATGGCGTTGCCCAACAGATTGATCAAGACCTGACGCAGACGACTGTCATCCCCGAGCATCGCCACCGGGATGGCCGGGGAGACGCTGGCATGCATGGTCAAGCCCTTCTCCTCGGCGGCCAGTCGCATCAACTGCACCGTCTCTTCCACGAGGCGGGCCGGCGAGAACAGCTCGTCCACCAACTGCAACCGACCGGCCTCGATGCGCGAGAAGTCCAGAATGTCGTTGATCACCCCCAGCAGGGCCCGACCCGAATGGTGCATGGTCAAGGCAAAATGACGCTGTTTGACGGTGAGTTCGGTATCGAGAAGCAGTTCGGCCATGCCCAGCACCACGTTCATCGGGGTGCGGATTTCGTGACTCATGGCGGCCAGGAATTCACCCTTGGCGCGATTGCCCGCTTCGGCGGCCTCCTTGGCATGGCACAACTCGGCCTCGAACAGGTGGCGTTCGGTCACATCCGACATCACCCCATCCCATATGCTGTCTCCGTTGCTCTCCCTCTGCCCCGTGGATTCAATCAGGAACCAGCGCACCTCGTCGTGAATGAGAAAACGGCCCTCCCAGCGGAATGGCTTGAGCCCGCGACCCGCCTCGCGATTGGCGGCGATGAAGCTCGCCAGATCATCGGAATGGACCTGACCAAAGGCCGCATCGGCGTCGTTGAGGATGGTTTCGCGGGTTTGGCCGAGCAGTTGACAGAAGCGGTCGCTGATGTAATCAAATCCCATGGCCCCTTCGGCGCGGATGCGGAATTTGTAGACCCCCACCGGAATGCGACTGGTCAACTCCTCGTATTGCCGCTGTTGGGTCAGCAACGATTGTTCCAGCTCCTTGCGTGTGGTGATGTCGCGGGCCACGGCATGGATCTGATCATCCACGGCGCGGGCATGCCATTCGATCCACCTGGAGCCGCTGTTTTTGTGCAGAACGCGGTTGACGAAATTGATCACCGGCAGGCGCAGCGTCAAGGTGCCGATCGCCTCCAGGGTGGCGGCCATGTCATCGGGATGGACGAAATCCAGAACCCGTCGTCCTTCCAACTCGATGAGGGGATAGCCGAGGGTCTCGCGCCAGGCTGGATTGAGTTTGCGGAAGGTGCCTTGCAGATCCGTGATGCACAACAGATCCAGGGAGTTGATGAAATAACGGTCCAACTCCTCGGTTTTCTTGCGCAACGCCGCTTCGGCGTCGCGGCGGATCTGTTCGCGGATGTGGTTGCCGAGGGTCAGGGCCAGATGGGTGAAGAAGATCGGCAGATGACGACGCAACGAGGCCGCGCTGATCTGGATGTTTTCGATCTTGACCACGCCGATCAGTTCCGTGCCCACCAGCAGCGGAAAGGCCCAATGCCAGTGACCGGGGGTGATGCCATCGTGAAGCATGGGATCGACGGTGGTGGAGTGCTCGATGAACTCCCGACGCATGGCCACCTGGGCGGACAAGGGATCGTCGATGGCGGGCACCACCCGCTCCTCGCCCAAAAACGAGGCCAGGTGCAGCTCCTCGCCGATCCAGTAGTGGATGGTCATGTCGGTGCCGCCGATGATCTCGATCACCGAGGTGAGCATCTGCTGCACCATCTCGCGGGGATTGGAACCGGTGCTCAGGCGTCCGATCAGACTCAGGATCAACTGGAGGTTGGATTTCTCCTCGGCCAGATTCTGCAAACGCTCGCGCAGATGGTGGGTTTCGGGTCCGGTTCCGGCCATCATCCGCCTCCGCTGGGGGCTTTGCGCGTCAGGGCGTCGGTGAGAACTCCCTCCAGATGATCGAGGGAGACGTCCAGCCAGCGCAGGGGGAGATCCAGATATTCGGCCATCTCCCCCGCCTCGCGGGTGAACTCGTCGGAACAGGGGGTGCGGACCGCGACGATCCCCTGGTGGCTGGCATGAAAGATCTCGCGCACCACCGATTGGTTCTCGCCAAACACCTGGGCGAACATGGGACGCCAGGACAGGGCCCAATCCTCCAGGAGAAAATAGCTCCCTTGTTCGAGTTCCTCCATGAACCAGTCGTGACCGAGCAGCATGACGATGCAGTTCTGGCCCTGGGTGCGCAAGGTGTGGTGTGCGTCCAGGATGGCTTCCATCCTGGGGTGGCAACAGCCGTAAAAGACGATCGTCTCCCGTCCGTTCGCGGCTTCCTGGTCCAGGGCCTGGTTGAGTTGGTCGGAGAGTCGGGCCAGATGGTTGTGGAGGCTGGAGTCGAGATAGCGGGATTCCAGATGCCAGCCGTTCTTGCGGATCAGGTGATCGACCTCCTTGTGCAGGATGCCGCAACCGATCAGCCGTGGGGGCAAGGGGGGTGATTGGGGGGTATCGCTCATGTGTAGCGGCCAAATTCCTGGCCCGCCTCGATGAAAGCGCGGATGTTGGCCTCGGGCACCGCCATGGGCATCACGCCGGTTCCGAGCAGGAAATGACCGTTCGCCATGCCGATGTCACACAGACGACGCACCTCCTCCCGTGTCTCTTCCGGGCTCCAGGAGATCATCTTGATGTCGTCGATCACCCCGCAGGTGAGGCCCTGGGCGCCGATGATGGATTTGGCCTCCGTCAGGCTGTCGAGCGGGCTGATGTAATGGATGTTGATCTTCAGCCGCTCCATCACCGGACGGATCGCCCGGAGGAAGGAGGCCATGCCGCAATAGTAGACGATGCCGGAGACCCCGCCTGGTTCCAGGTCACGTTGCATCCAGGGGAGCGACAGTTGCTCGAACCGTTTTTGGCCCACGAAGGAGGGGGTGCCGAACGGCGTGGAGTAGATCAATACCTGGGCCCCGGCGGCACGATAGGCGGCCACCTGTTTTTGGAACAGTTCCGAACATTTGGCCAACAGTTCGTCACGCAGGTCCACGGGACCGGAGAGCAGCAGTTCCATCCATTTGTCCATGCCCATCAGCAGGGCCGGCAGGGTGGTGGAGGCGGTCAGATAGGCGCAGATCGGGAAACGCCCCGCGGATTCGCGGGTGAGGATCTTGAGGCATGTGGCGGTCTCCCGCCAGGCCGGATGGGCGGTGATGTCGTCCGGCACGGTCAGTTTGTGGATGTCGTCCGCGCTCTTGATGACGAAATCACCCACGTTCGGCGGACCATCCTCGGCAAAGAGGATCTCCTGGCAGCCGAGCAGTTCCGCCTCCTTGCCCACATAGAAGAGACTCCAGAGGTTGTCGTGGCCATACCGATTCCGCATGGCCAACTGCCCCTGGGCCACGTTCTCGCCGCTGGCGTAGTACGCCCGCATGGAGAGCCCCAACTCGCGGGCACCCTGATCCAACGGGTTGCAGAAGATCGGGATGCGTGGGGCGGGCCGGCCCGCGATGGCCGCCGCGAGAATCTCCATGGGGGTCATCTCCGTCGCGGCGCGCATGATCGGCGATCCGACGGGAGCTTGGGGGGCGGGGGCTGCCCCAGTGTCGGGCGTGGCGGGTTCCGGGGCCGGGGCCGGGGGCGGCGTGGAATCGGGTTTGGGCAGCAGGTCGATGATGATTTTGCCGGCGGTCACCCCATCCGCGGCCCACCCGTTTGCCCCCACCTGTTCGAACAGGTGGTCGTCGAAGCGGTAGGGGGCACCACCCACCACCAGTTTGATGCGTTGCTCCAGTCCCCGTTCCCGCAGCAGTTCGCGCACCTTGCGCGCCCCTTCCGGACCGGTGGCGGTGTGGACCATCATCGCGGAGATGGCGATGATCTGGGCGTCGAGTCGCACCGCCTCCTCGACGAACCGTTCCGCCGGGACGTTCACCCCCAGATCGATCACCTCGACCATCAACGCCTTCAGACATCCCGAGACGATCCGTTTGCCCAGGGAGTGCAGATCACCCCGCGCCGTGCCGATCACCACCCGTCCGATCGCCTGGGGGGTGCGGCTGAACCGCTTGAGCATCTCCTCGGTGATCTCCGCCGAGATCTGCGCGGTCATGAAGTGTTGGGCCAGATTGGCGTCCGGATCCCTGGAGATGCGCGACATCATCTCCTCGCTGGCCGGGACCACCACCTGGAACACGATCTCCTCCGGGGTGATGCCGTGGTTTAGGGCATCCTGCACCACCGCGAAGGCGGCGTCACGATCGGTGTCGAAGACCGCTTCATGGTAGGCGGCGATGAAGGGGGGCAATGAAAGGATCATCAGGGTATGTTATTAAGGATTTGATGATATAAACATCAGCTTATTCTATAGGAATGCCGGGTGAGGTTGTCAACCTTAAATGCCGAAAGAAGGTATCTGAAAAGCCTTCGTCCGTGGCCAGGGAGACCGGTTCGATCGTGGCACGGATCGTGGAGAAGGGATCAACCGCTTCGGGTGCCAGGAGCGCGGTTTCGCATCCGGCCAGGGCCGCGCCAGCCACCTTGTGGATGCGATCCGCCTTCAGAGGGGGGAGCAGACCGAGAAATTGGGCGTTTTCAATGTTCAAACCCGCGCCAAAGGCACCGCACAGCCACAGGCCGGTGGTTTGATGCCACGCGCGTCCGGCCCGCTGGAGCAGGGTCTCGATGGCCGCCGCGCAGGCGGCCTTGCTGCGCTGGAACTGATCGATATCCCGGCTGGTGATGGCGGTGGCCGGTTGGTCCGGGTCCAGGGGGAAGCCGGTTTCGGCCACGGGCATGGCGAAGCGTCCCGAGGGTTTGATCAGGTTGCGTCGGCAGAGCAGGGCCACGGCATCGATCAGACCGGTTCCGCAATACCCCTGGGGGGTGATCTGGCCGATGGTGGAGAAGCGCAAGCCGCCGTCCCCCTCGTCCACATGGGTCACGGCCCCCGCCGCGTCGCTCGGCACGCCGTGGCGGATGCCGGTCATCTCGAAGGCGGGACCGCCGGGGGTCGAGGCGACGTGCAGAAATCGACCATCCCACAAGGCCATCTCGATGTTGGTGCCCAGATCCAGCAGCAGGGCGCCGGGGGGCTGCTCGGTCAGACGGGAGGCCAGCAGGCAGGCCAACAGATCCGAACCGATGAATCCGGCCACCGGCGGGACCAGGGTGATTCGGGCATTGGGCAGGCCCCAGCCGGCGCGCCAGCACTCCGGATCGCCGGGTTGACAGGGGAGGGGTTGGTCCCAGCCATCCGGATCCAGCAGGGTGGCGGCCCCCACCCCTGCCAGGAGGGTCAACATGGCGGTGTTGCCAACGATTCGCAGGCGACCGATCTTGTCGAGCATGGGCGTGGTCTCGCCCAGATCCCGCGCCAGCATGTCGGTGAGTGCCTCCAGGATCGCCCGACGGGCCAGATCGGCCAACTCCTCGGCGCGGACGGGATCGCGACTGGCCTCATGCAGCCGGTTGAGGATATCCGCCCCGTGGATCAACTGGGGATTGAGCCCCCGGCGGCTGGCCAGACGGCGGCGACGATTCCACAGGGAGAGGCGCAGATGGGTGGTGCCCAGGTCCACGGCCACGCGGAACGGGCAGGGGTCCGGTCTGGAGTCGGGGGGTTGAATCGGACGCAGCTCGTCGGCGGGGATGCTCTGCCAGGGGGAGGGGGGCGCGGGATCCTCGAGTTCCAGCAGGCAGGAACCGACCGGTCGCGCCTGACAGGCCAGACGGTATCCCTGACGGAGCTGCTCGGGGGTGAGTTTTTCCCGTTCGGCGCGGGTCAGGGGGTTGGAGGCCCCGGAAACCAGACGGATCACGCAGGCCCCGCATCCGCCGGTGCCGCCACAGGCGGCCCGCACCCGCAAAGGGGTGGTATCCAGCCATGCCCGTACCGACTCTCCGGGGGTGGGGGTGAGATGCCAGCTCTTGCCGCCGACCCGGATGACGACCCGATCCCGCGTATCGGTCATGAGGCGGGTGCGGCGCGTCCCTGACCGTGCTGCCGCAACGCGGCCAGCAGGTTTTTTTTGCTGATCGGCTTGCCCAGATGGTCGTCACAACCGGCCTCGCGGCACTGCCTGGCCTCCCCCTCCATGGAGTGGGCGGAGAGCGCCAGAATGATGATCGGGGGACGGTTCAGGTGTTTGGCCTCCCAGGCGCGAATCCGGGCAGTGGCGGTCAGACCGTTCATGACCGGCATCTCGATGTCCATGAGCACGATGTCGAACGGCTCGTGCTTGACCCGCTCCACCGCCTCGGCGCCGTTGCCGACCACCTGGAGTTGGTGCGGGGTCTCCTCCAGATAGATGCGGATCAACTCGCAGTTCTCCTCCACATCCTCGACCAGAAGGATCTTCAAGGGTGGCTCCGACGCCTCGGGCGGACAGGGCGCGCTCCCGCATTCGACTCCCTGGAGTGGCGTCGTGGCCGCCACGAGGGGAATCACGAAATGAAATTGACTCCCTTTCTCCATCAGACTTTTCACCCAGATGCGCCCCCCCATCCGCTCCAGCAGCCGTCGGGTCAGGGAGAGGCCGAGTCCGGTTCCGCCGTAACGACGCGAAATCCCGGAGTCGGATTGGGTGAAGCTCTCGAAAATGGCCTCCAACTGTTCGGACTGGATGCCGATGCCGCTGTCCGAAACCACCACCAGCATCTCGCCGTCGTTTTCCGAATTCAGACCGATATCCAGCACCACCCACCCTTCGTCGGTGAATTTCACCGCATTGCTCAACAGGTTGTAGAAACATTGCCGCAACCGCAGGGCATCGGCGACGATCCACTCCGGCAGTGCCGGGTCGATGCGCGCCTCCAGGGTGAGTCCCTTGGTGTTGGCCAGCACCCGCGACATCTCGACGACCTCGCGCGCCAGTTCCCGCAGTTGGACCGGCTCTTCGTGGATGCGCAACATGTTCGCCTCGACCTTGCTCAGATCGAGGATGTCGTTGATGAGCATCAGAAGATTGGATCCCGCGTTGCGCAGCATGGAGAGATAATAGCGTTGCTGGGGGGTCAAGGTGGTCTCCATGAGCACGTCCCCCATGCCGATGATGATGTTCATCGGCGTGCGGATCTCGTGGCTCATGGCGGCCAGGAAATCGCTCTTGGCATGGTTGGCCTTGTCGGCATCGGCCTGGGCGCGACTCAAGGCCAGTTCGGTCTGCTTGCGCTCCGTCACGTCGCGCAGCATGGCCAGAATCAGCGTCTGGTCCCCCTGATTCAGCAACTGCACATTGGTTTCGGTGTGGTGCAACTGCCGTTGGGTGTCGAGGTAGGAGCCCTCGACGACCAGATGACCGATGCCGCGCAACCGTTCGAGAAAGGTCTCCAGATCCCGATCCGCGCCGATGAGCAGATGGCAATCCTCCAGGTGGAACTCCCCGATCAGCTCCTCCCTGGGCAGACCCAGACGTTGGAAGACGGTGGCATTGGCCTCGATCAGCAGGCCGGTGCGGATGTCGAAGATCAAGATCTCGTCGCTCGACTCATCGAGCAGGTTGTGAAACAGCCGGATGGCCTGTTCCTGGGAGCGGATCTGCTCCTTTTGCCGGTAGAGTTCCAGAAAGACCTTCACCTTGGCGCGCAGGAACTCCGGCGGGAAGGGTTTGACCAGATAGTCCACGGCGCCCAGGTCATAGCCGGTCAGGGCGTGTTGATCGTCCTTGAACACCGCGGACATGAAGATGATCGGGATGGTTTTGGTGCGGTTGACGCTCGACATCAGCTTGATCACCTCGAAGCCGTCCATGTCCGGCATGTGGGCGTCGAGCAGCACCACGGCGAACTCCTGCTTGGTCATCTGCAACAGCGCCTCGCGTCCGTTGCGCGCCAGGATCATCTCCGCTTCCAGATCGGCGAGCAGACCGGCGGTGGCGGTGAGGTTGTTGTCGAGATCATCCACGATCAGAATATGGGGTTTCATGGTGTCACCGGTTGGAGGCGAGCCAGGGTTGCATCATCGACAGAAGTTTCTGGGTATCCACGGGCTTGGAGAGATAATCCGAGGCGCCGGCCTCCAGACACCGCTGTCGTTCGCCTTGCATGGCCTTGGCGGTGAGCACCAGCATGGGCAGCTCGCGCCATTCCGGCTGACGGCGGATCTCGCCGAGCAGATCATACCCGTTCATATCCGGCATCATGATGTCGAGAAGCAGCATGTCGATGCGCGGGTGCTGGCGCAACAGCTCCAGGGCGACGCGACCGTTTTCGGCCATGATCACCTGGCCCCCTTGATCCTCGAGCAGGCTGGTGAGGGCGAAGACGTTGCGGATGTCGTCGTCCACCAGCAGGAAACGTCGTCCGGCCAGATCCCGAACCGGCGTGCGGGTGGCGGGGTGAGATGGGGGCAGGGAGGCGGGCGGAAGCCCCTTCTGGCCTGGCGCGGTGTCGGGCTCCTCCTCGGCAGGAGGGGGCGACGGTTCGATGGGCGCCAGCGGGGAGGAGCAGATCGACTTCAGGAATTGCAGGCTCTCCGCGTTGGTGCGTTCGTCTTCGCGCAACAAGGGGGTGACGATGATGCGCTCGGTGGAGAGATCCTCGAGCGGGGGGGTATTGGCCGGGTGGAGATAAAGGGCCGGCATGGCATCGTGATCGGCGGTGGTGCGCAGGCGGCGGATCAAGGGCACCGTGGCCACCCCCGGCAGATCCCCCACCATCACCAGGCCGGTGGGCCGCAGGAAGTTGGCCAGAAAGAGCGCGGCACTCTGATCCCCGGCCACGATCACCCCCAATCCCAGGTTGCGCGCCGTATCGCCCAAGGCGCGGATGCGATGGTAATCCATGCCCACGAGCAGAATGGCGTGATCCTCGGGGGTCAAATGACGCCGGTCGTCCGGAATGGCGTCCACCTGACGGTTGAGCAGGTCGATCTGGGAGTCTGGCAGGGCCAGCGGTACGTTCTCCACCGCCTCGAACGGCATATAGAGCGAAAACAGGCTCCCCTTGCCCTCTTCGCTGATCAGTTCGATGCGACCGTTGAGGAGTTGCGCCAGCTCTCTGCTGATCGCCAGACCCAAACCGGTGCCGCCGTATTTGCGATTGGCTCCGTCGTCGAGTTGGCGGAACGGCTCGAAGACCAGGGACTGTTGATCCCGTGGAATGCCCACCCCGGTGTCGGCCACCGACATGCAGACGAAATCCTTGCTCCCCTCAGGCACCATGCGGAAGGTCACGGTGACGGATCCGGCATGGGTGAACTTGATGGCGTTGGTGATGAGGTTTTTCAAGATCTGCTCCACGCGGACCCGGTCGGCGCGGATCGACAGGGGGAGCTGTCCCTTCATGCGCACATGGAAATCCAGTCCTTTTTGACGGGCGGTCTGGGTGAAGAGCCGCTCCAGGCTGGTGGCCAGTTCCGAGAGCTTGACCGGATCCTTGAAGATGCGGATCCGACCCGCCTCGATGCGCGCCAGGTCGAGGATCTCGTCGATGAGGGTGAGCAGATCGGAGCCGGCGGCGTGGATGGTCGAGGCGAACTCCACCTGCTTGGGGGTGAGGTTGCCGGATTTGTTCTCTTTCAACAGTTGGGCCAGAATCAACAGGCTGTTGAGGGGCGTGCGCAACTCGTGGGACATGTTGGCCAGAAAGCGCGACTTGAAGCCACTGCTCTGTTCCAACAAATGAATGGTGTCGCGCAACACCTGCTGGTTGATGGCCAGCTCCTCGGTCTTGCGGCGGCTCTCCTCCAGCAGTTTTTGACGGGCCGAGGAGTCACGCACCCCGGTGATGGCGCGGGCGATGGTCTCGCCGGCGCGGTTGAGAAAGTCGAGCTGGCGCGGCTGGAACGGGGTTTTCCCTCCCAGGGCCAGAACCCCTTGCAGTTGATCGTCGTGGAGCAGGGGTATGACGATCACCTCGTTCGGGCAGCTCTCCATGAGCACCGCGCGCACTTGCAACGGCGCGCAGGAGGGGCCGGTCACCCGTGTCGGTTTGTGGGTGATGGCCACCTGTCCGAGGATCCCTTCGCCGGGTTCCAGGGTTTTGGCGATCTCTTTCTCCGGCGGGGTGCCGAGGCTGGCGAGCCAGTGCAGACGCTGCTCCTCGTCGAGCAGATAGAGGACGCCGTTGAGGGTGTCGAGCCGTTCGGTCAGGAATTGCAGGGTGATCGCGCCCAGGGAGTTCAAGGTGGTGACATGGCGCATGCGGTTGCTCAAGGAGAACTGCGAGGCATGGATCCACAACCGGTAACTCAGCTCGTGGCGCAGCGGCAGATGAAAGAAAATCAGGACGATGACCAGATTCCAAAGCAGCATTCCCGCCATGTGGGATGGAAGCATGCCGTGCAGGGAGAAGCTGAACGGAGCATCGAGCCCCAACGAGGCCAACAGGATTCCGCCCAGGGTGAGCAACGCCAGGCCGAGCATGAAACGTATCGGCGTGGCGTGCTCCTCCCAGGCTCTCCACAAGATTCTGTTCATCGCATCTCCCCCGAAATGCGTCCAGGGTTTGTTCTTCAATCGTGTTGACGAGGCGGGATCCCTTGCGATTGTTGCTTCGATGGGAGTCTGGATCCGCTTTGGATTGTATTATCGTTTGTTCTTGTGTACAAATGCAATACTGTTCTCACCCTTCTGGCGATTCTGGTTGGCTGGAAGGGATCAGGGGGGTGATTCGGGACGATAGAAGTGATGGCGATTCTTGCCCAGCTTCTTGGCCTGGTACATGGCCTGATCCGCGTTCTGCAACAGATCGGCGGTGGTGTCCGCGTCATCCGGAAAGAGGGTGATGCCGATGCTCGCGGAGATGGTGGCCTGTTGACCGTCCAGATCATACGGTTCGGAGACGGTGAGGAGGATTTTGTCCGCCACCACCTCCGTATCGTGGGGGGTGCCGATGGGGGCGATGATGGCGGTGAATTCGTCTCCGCCGAGACGAGCCAGGGTGTCGGAGTGGCGGATGAGATCCTTGAGACGCTGGCCGAGTTGGCGCAGCAAGGCGTCTCCGGCGGCGTGACCGTAGGTGTCGTTGATCTGCTTGAATCCGTCCAGATCGATGAACAGCAGAGCCAGGCGCGACTGGTTGCGGGTGGACAGTTGGATGGCGTGTTCGAGCCGGTCGAGAAACAGGGTGCGGTTGGGAAGGTCGGTGAGCGCGTCGAAGGTGGCCTGATGGTGGATGCGAGCCTCGGCGCCGCGACGTTCCATCAGCACGCGGATCCTCTGACGCAGGATCGCCCAATGGACCGGTTTGGTGATGTAATCGTCGGCCCCGGCCTCGAAAGCCCGATCCACCGAACCGGCGTCGAAGAGCGCGGTGAGCATGATGATCGGGATGCGGGGTCCGATGGTATCCTTGCGCAGGGTCCGACAGGCCGTCAGACCATCGATCTTGGGCATGCGCACATCCAGCAGGATCAGATCCGGCATGACCGAGGCGCACATGTCGATGGCCTCCTGCCCGTTACAGGCCAACACCACCGCGTAGCCCTGGCGGATGAGGAACTGATGCAACGCTTCGCGCATCGCCGGTTCATCCTCGGCGACGAGAATCAGATTCTGCATCTCACGGGCCTCGGTTGCTTGCATCGTGGCCTCTCGGGTGATCTCCGTCATGGTGTTCGAATCGGGTCAAAACGCTCTTTGGCGTTTTACGTCTCATCCTTGGCAAAGAATGGCCTGGGCGGTTCCGAGCCTTGGCAATAGCGGCTGAGTTCCTGGTTGGCGACGATGCTCGAGGCGATCAGTTGTTCGACCAGGGCCTCGGCGGCATCCAGTTCGTTGGAGCCCCCCATGGCCTCGAGTTGGGCGGACATCTCGCCCATGTGGACGAGTCCAACCTGACGGCAGACGCTCTTCAAGGAGTGGCTCTCCAAGGCGACCTGTTCGGCGTCCCGTTCACGGATGGCCTGACGGATCCGTTCCGGACGGTGCAGGATACCGGCCTGATAGTGCCGGATCACGGTGGCAAATCCCTCTTCCAACTCCTCGCGCATCTCGTTGAGTTTGCGGATATCCAGGAGTTCGTGGTTCTCATGCCCGCTGTTCATGGTTGTCGCCTTTTATTATTCAAGTAATCGTTGACAATGCCGACTGGACCTTCTGCAACACGGTTTCGGCGTGAAACGGCTTGGTGATGATCTCCATGGCACCAAAGGATTGCGCCATCTCCAGGGTGAGCTTGGAGTTCATCGCCTTGTATCCGCCGGAAATGGCGATCATTCTGGCATTCGGGTGTTCGTCGAGTACGGCGGCCAACAGATCGATGCCATCCATTTTCGGCATGAAGATATCGGTGATGATCAAATCGATTGTCGTCGCGCCCATCAGATCGAGGGCCGCCTGCCCGTTGTCCGCCTCCAGCACGGTGTATCCGGCTTTCTGCAATATCTTGACGAGGTAGATCCGGAACGCCTCGTCATCATCCACCACCAGAATGTTTGCCATGTTGTTTCCTTACGTTCTGTCCGATTCCATTTTGTCCAGTCATGCTTCACGCCAGGGATGCCAGGGCCCGATCAACGGCCTGGAGCACCTCTCCGGACTGGAACGGCTTGCTGATCAAATCCGTCGCCCCCAGCTTCTTGGCCACGCTCAAGGCCAGGTTCGGGCTCATGGTCATCCCGCCACCGCTCATGGCGATCACCCGGATGCGCGGGTGATGCCGGAGCAGGGCGGAGAGCAGTTCGAATCCATCCATCCGTGGCATGAAAATGTCCGTGATCAACAGATCAAACGGGTCGAGCGCGATCTTGTCAAGGGCGTTCAAGGCGCACTCGACCTCGAGAACCACATGTCCGGCGTTGCGCAACAGGGTTCCCAGATGGACCCGGAAGGGTTCGTCATCGTCGATGATCAAGATTTTGGCCATTTTCAGCTCACTCCTTCGAGCGGACGTCGATTGCTCACTTTTTCCCAGAGCGCATGATCCGGTAACGGGACATGGCATGCTTGATCGAACGCACCAGGATTTTCTTGTTCACCTGTCCCTTCACCAGATAGTCCTGGGCGCCCTGGGCGACCGCCTGGTCGGCCTTCTGCTCATCGTCGATGCCCGTGAAGACGATGATCGGGGTGTCGCGGATCTTCTGGTTGATGCGTCCGAAGGTCTCTTCCAGTCCACGACTGTCGGAGAGGTTCAGATCGAGCAGGATCAGGTCGTACTGGTTGTGCTCCAGGTACTCCTCGGCCTCTCCGAAGCTCTTGGCATGGGTCAGATGGACCGACGGGGTGGACAGGCGGGGGGGCTCCTTGTCGCCCTTGTCGCCCTTGTCGCCCTTGTCGCCGGGGCCTGGCCAGGTTTCGAGCCACCCCTTGATCAGGGAGTAGAATTCGGCTTCGTCCTCGACGATCAGGAAGTGCAGACCGAGATGGACCGGGGGCAGCGGGCGGACCTCGATGGGCACGGCGCGATGCTGCGGGGCATTGGCCTGTTCGGTGGTGATGTAGCCCATTCGCTCCATGGCGTGGACGATGATGTCCACCGCGTGCACCGGGTCGATGCGGTCGGAGTTGAGCACCAGATCATAGTAGGTGCGGGTGTTCGGATAGCGTTTGAACAGCCCTTTCATGAAGGCCGAGCGATCCTTTTCGGTGCTGATGATCTTGCGCTTGGCGACCTCGGGGGTGATTCCCTCCCGTTCGGCGACCCGCTTGATGCAGACATCCCGCGAACCCTCGATGTTCACCCGGAAGACCAGCGGATCGTGGGCGAGGATCAGGCGCGCGCCGCGTCCGACGATCACGCCGCCGAGCTTGGAGATGTTGAGCACGGTCTTGATGAGGTTCTTGTAGTACCCGGCCACCGAGTTGTCCGGCTTGACGAACAACGAGAAGAGAAAGCTGTCGATGGCGCGCGGGAGCTTTTCGTCCATGAGCGTCATCAGTTTTTTGGTGGTGTGGGTCTTGTTCATCAATTCGTCGATCATCGAGTGACCATAGCAGGTCACGCCGAGACGTTCGGCGAGGAGTTCCGAGATTTTGCCGCCGTTGGAGCCAAAGTTGCGCGACACGCTCACGACGATCGGATGCCTGGTGACGACCACATCCTCCTTTTCGGACTCCGTGAAGAGTCCCGACTTGACCACACTGCCGATTCCGGTGTTGTTTTCCATGTTGATTGGGTTCTCCGCGTTCAAGGGTCCGATGGATGCGTTTGTCAGGCCCGTATTCGATGTTCGGCGCTCACCGACCAGTCGAAGAGGTTGAAGGAAAATCTTTCCATATGATTTTCAGTCTTTACCTCCTGTTCGGTCAAGGTTTTATGGTACAGATCGTGTCGGGACAGGGCGTGGAGGATGGCGCGATGAAACGCCCGACGGTTCACCTCTCCCTTGATCAGATAGTCCTGGGCCCCCGCCTCCACGGCCAGAAACGCCTGTTGGTCGTCATCCATGCCGGTGAAGACGATGATGGGGGTGTCCAGGGATTTCTCATGGATCCCGACGAAGGTCTCTTCGTAACCGTGACTGTCCGGCAGGTTGAGATCGAGCAGGATCAGATCGAATTTCTCCGCGCCGAGAAGCTGTTCAGCCTCGTGTCGGCTCCAGGCGTGGGTCAGTTTGCACGAGCCGAGATGGCAGGGGGAGTCGCGGGTTGCGTCATCCTGCCGGAGCCAGGCGGTGATCAGACTGAAGAACTCGATTTCGTCCTCCACCACCAGGAAATGGTGCCCCACCGAGAAGTCGTTCACGTTCAGACGCACGCGGGGCGTGGCGGGCAGGGCGAGGTCGAGATCGTGGATCCGTTGGGAAAGGTGGCGGATGACGCGAAAGGCGATCGACGGATCCTGATGGAGTCGGGCTATGAAGAGCTTTGCGTCCACGCTCATGATGACCGATTCGACCGAGGCGCGGGCGGTGGAGAAGCGTTGGCGTCCGGCCAGAAAC
>JADGAY010000329.1 GCA_015231775.1 Magnetococcales bacterium
GCGTCGCTGATCATCGGTCCCCGCGACAGCCTCGCCGCCGGCCTGCTGAAGCGACGGCACCTTCAGGCCTAAGCGGAACTTTTTATTTTCAGATGGCGGAGCGCATTGATTTTGCTTGAGAATCCGCATTTTTCCCGCCGAAATGTACCCATGTATTATGCCGATTATGTGTTTACATGGCGGCTTGCGTTGGCTATCATGCAGCCATGTACATCGAAAGCGTTCCCAATCGTGACTCTCCGCCAGCGGTTTTGTTGCGGGAGTCCTACCGCGAGGGTGGCAAGGTCAAGAAGCGGACCCTGCTGAACCTGTCCGATTGGCCGCGGGAGCGGGTGGAAGGGTTGCGGGCGCTGCTCAAGGGCGGGGTGGTCGTCCCCGCCGGGACCGAGCCTTTCACGATTACCCGCTCGGCTCCGCACGGCCACGTGTCGGCCGTTCTGGGGACCATCCGCAAGATCGGCCTTGACCGCCTGCTGGGGCCGCAGGGCAACCGGATGCGTGACCTGGTTTTGGCGATGATCGTCGCCCGGATCATCGCGCCGACGTCCAAGCTGGCGACGATGAAGGGCTTGAGCCCGATGACGGCGACCTCCAGCCTTGGCCGGGTTCTGGGGGTGGAGGACGTAACTCATGCGGACCTGTATCAGGCGCTGGACTGGCTGCTCGCCCGCCAGCCGCAGGTCGAGACCTCCCTGGCACGGCGCCATCTGAAGGGTGGCACGCTGGTTCTCTACGACCTCAGTTCGAGCTATGTCGAGGGGCGGTGCTGCCCCCTGGCCAAGCGGGGCCACAACCGAGATGGCAAGAAGGGCAAGCTGCAGATCGTCTACGGCCTCTTGTGCGCACCGGATGGCTGCCCGGTCGCGGTGGAAGTCTTCGACGGCAACACCGCCGATCCCAAGACATTGGCGGTCCAGATCGACAAGCTGAAGGGCCGTTTTGGGCTCGAGCACGTGGTGCTGGTCGGCGATCGCGGCATGATCACGCAGGCCCGCATCCGCGACGACATCAAGCCGGCCGGTCTGGACTGGATCACCGCCCTTCGCGCTCCCGACATCAAGGCCCTTGCCGAGGGTGGAGCCTTGCAGCTTTCCCTGTTCGATGAGCGCGGCATGGCGGCCATCACCTCGCCAGACTTTCCCAACGAGCGTCTCATCGTCTGCCGCAATCCCGACCTGGCCACCGAGCGCACGCGCAAGCGCAACGAGCTTCTGGCCGCGACCGAGCGCGATCTTGGCGCCATCAGGGAACGGATCGGGCGCAAGCGCGCGCCTTTGCGCGGCGCCGACAAGATCGGCATGGCCGTCGGTGCCGTGCTCGGCCGGCACAAGATGGCCAAGCACTTCGATATCGAAATCGGCGACGAGCGCTTCACCTTTTGCCGCCGGGAAGCCGACATCGCCGCCGAGGCGGCCCGCGACGGCATCTACGTGATCCGCACCAGCGTGCGCGCGGAGACCATGGACGACGCCCGTACCGTCACGGCGTACAAGAGCCTGGCCCAGGTGGAACGGGCGTTCCGGTCCATCAAGACGGTCGATCTCGTGATCCGGCCGCTCTATCACTGGCTCGAGGACCGGGTCCGGGCACATGTTTTCCTCTGCATGCTGGCCTACCACGTCGAGTGGCACATGCGCCGCCTCCTCGCACCCATGCTCTACGAGGACGAAGAGAAGGAAGCCCTCCTGGCCGCCAGGGCCAGTCCGGTCACCAAGGCCCCGCGGTCCGCCTCGGCGCGCGCCAAGGAAGCCAATCACCGCACCCCCGACGAACTCCCGGTTCACAGCTTCCAGAGCCTGATCGCCGACCTTGGAACGCTGTGCCTCAATACCGTCGTGACCGCCCTCAATCCCGACTACGAAATCACCATCGCCACCCGCGCGACCGCGATCCAGGCCAAGGCGTTCGAACTGCTCGGCCTCCACGCGCCAGCCGCGCCCAGCGAGGTTGCCAGTAGATCGTGTCCCCAGGTGTGGTGTAAGAGCGGCGGGGTAGCCGCGATCTCCGGCGGGGTTCGGCCGAAGCTTCACGCTGCCACGGGTGGCAACGCGGTGATGGGATCATCGCTCAACGGGGCGATGGTTTCCAGGGTCATGTAGCGCGAGCGCTGGACGGCCCATTCGTCGTTTTGTTCCAACAGGATGGCGCCAACGAGACGGATGATGGCTGCCTCGTTGGGGAAGATGCCGATCACATCGGTGCGGCGCTTGATCTCGCCATTGGGCCTCTCGATGGGGTTTGTGGAGCGGAGCTTGGTCCAGTGCTCCTTGGGAAAGGTCATGTAGGCGAGCACGTCGGTCTCGGCATCGTCCATCATGGTGGCGAGCTTCGGCACGCGCTTGCGGAGGTTGTCGGCGACCTGGCGCCATTGGGCCTTGGCTGCGTCGGCATCGGCCTGGGCGAAGGCGGTGGCGATGAAGGCGGAGACGACGCGGCGGCCCTGCTTTCCGGCATGCGCCAGAACGTTGCGCATGAAGTGGACGCAGCAGCGCTGCCAAGTAGCGTTCAGGAC
>JADGAY010000330.1 GCA_015231775.1 Magnetococcales bacterium
TGACCATCAGGTCGTTGTCGATGGTTTTGGGGATGTGGATGGTGATCAGGTCGTACTGGGCCTTTTTGGCGAAATCCTCGACGATGCGCAGGGTGTCGGAGGAGTCGTTGCCGCCGATGTAGAAGAAACAGCGGATGTTGTGGGCCATGAGCACCTTGAGGATCTCGGCGCAGTATTTCTCGTCGGGCTTGTCGCGGGTGGAGCCGAGGGCGGAACCGGGGGTGTCGGCGACCCGTTCGAGGTTGTGGGTGGTCTCTTGGGTCAGGTCCAGGAAATCCTCGTTGATGATGCCGCGCACGCCGTGCAGGGCGCCGTAGACCCGTTCCACCCGCGGGAACTTGCGGGCTTCGAGCACCGCGCCCACCAGGGATTGATTGATGACCGCCGTGGGACCACCGCCTTGCGCGACCAGAACTTTACCGGGTTTCATGCCTGATCCTTCCTGAATAATGGACTGATGAATTGTCGATAATGGGTTAACCAGGGGGCCATCTCGGGCCTCCATGTCTGTGGATACTATTGGTCATTCCGGCCCGTCATGCAACCATTTTGTGCGCTGGGGGATCTGGAAGGCCCCATGGAACAGATGGGGTTGCTCGCCGCGTGCATACAGGGTTGGCAGCAGCCAATCCGGACGGCCCGAAATCGCGGTCAGGGATGCGAGAACGCGCCGGGCGCGGGTGAGGGCGGCATCGACCCGTTCGCCCTGGGCGAGCGCGGTCATCAGCGTGCCGAAAAACCGGTGCGCCGCGTCGTTCTCCAGGGTATCCGGCCAGGCCAGGGCCATCGGGAACTCACCTGAGCCGATCACGCCCAGACAGAGCGCCCCGGTGGCGGCCAGCGGAGGGGATTTGCCCTGCTCGCGTCCGGATACGATCACGATCCCGGCCCCGGAGAAACGCAGCAGCTCGTGGACCATCTCCTGGGCGGTCCTGGCATCGACCAGACGATCCTCCGGCTCCTCGAAGCCGAAGAAGCCCTGGGTGCCACGGATCAGCGCGGGTCCGGAGAGATGGATCGCATGGGGTTGATGGGCATCGATACCCTGGCGCAGCGCGTCCCAGGTGCCGTTTTCGAGGATGGTGGTCTCGATGCGTGGGGCATCGGCTTGCGAGTCGTCCGGCAGGCTGGCGACAAACGCGTCGCGTGCCTGTTTGGTGCTGGTGATGGGAAAACCATCCGGGGCGCTGGCCTGGAAGAGCACCCGCAGTGGACCGGGGGAGAGGGCGCGGCAGCGGTTTGACGGGGGCATGCCCAGGGCGCGGCGCTGGATGGCGAAGGCCGGATCCAGCCCCAGGGGCTCCCGTTCCGGCGGCAGCAGCGCCTCCCAGGGAAGGAGCAGGATCTCCAGCGCGTCGCTGAGGATGGCCAGGGTGGTGGTCTGGCCGGGGTTGAGGGCCGGCAGGAGTTGTCCCCAGACCGGGGCGAGCCAGGTATGGAACAGTTCGATGCCGATTGTGCGCGTGGCCTCGTCGGCCATGCCGGGCGGTCCGGGGACGCGCAGGAGTTGACGGACCCCATCCACCACCAGACGCAAGGTGGACAGATCCGCCTCGGAGATGGCGCGATCCGCGCCGACCGGTTCACCGGCGAGGGTGACGCGGGCGATATGGATTCCCGCCCCGCGCTTGATTTTAAGCTCGACCGTGACGTTCACGGCGCGCACACCCGTTTGGCCCGCGCCCGCGCCTCGCGTCGGATCTCCGCTTCATACGGGACGATGCGGTTTTGCATCAGGATCCGGCCCTTGACGATCACGGTATCCACCACATGCCCGGTGGCCGAGTAGACCAGATTGGAGATCAAATCATGTTCCGGGGTCATTTCCGGCTCGTGGTGGCGCAACAGCAGCAGATCCGCCGGCGCGCCGACGGTCAGTTGGCCGGTCTGGCCCACCAGGGGGGCCATGGCGCCGGTGGCCACTGCCCACGCCTGGTGGGCGGGGAGGGCGGTGGGGTCGTGCTGGGCGTGTTTCTGGATCAGCGCCAGGAATTTCATCTCCTGGAACAGATCGAGGGTGTTGTTCGAGGCCGCGCCATCGGTGCCCAGGGCGATGGGGATGCCGCGGGCATGGGCACGGGCGAAGGGGAAGACCCCACCCACGGCCAGCTTCATGTTGGAGACCGGATTGGTCACCAGGGTGGCCCCGCGTTGGGCGATCAGGTCAAGCTCCTCGTCGTCGAGCCAGACGCCGTGGGCCAGGATCACCCTCGGGGTGAGCAATCCCTGACGATCCAGGTGGATGGCCGGACGCACGCCATGATTTTTCAGACAGATCTCGACCTCGTGTTGGGTCTCGGAGAGATGGATGTGTACCGGCAGATCGTGGCGCGCGGAGAAATCGGCGGTCCAGCGCAGGCTCTCCGGGCTGACGGTGTAGATGGCGTGCGGGGTGAGGGTGAAGCGCACCCGATCCGAATAGCGGCTCGACTCCTCGAAGGTGGTTTCCGCCAGACGGCGGCAGGCCTCCCCCTGTTCGGGACCGGCCACATCGATCATCACCGC
>JADGAY010000079.1 GCA_015231775.1 Magnetococcales bacterium
AGATCAAAACCTCGGAGGCTCTGCCTCCGAACCTCCGCCGGGGACCTTGCGGTCCCCGGACCCCTGCAATAGTGGGGATCCTGAATAATTGCAAAATATAAGTCCCAAGGGCTTTGCCCTTGGATCCCACCAGGGGCCACGGGCCCTTTGGACCCCGCCAGCAGAACCAGGCCATCCGCGATGGGGATGGTTTAACTATTGATAAAGAATCAGGGTATTGCATGGGTACTCCATTGTGGAATCGCAAACATCTCCTCGGCATGGCGGATCTCTCCCGCGAGGAGATTCAATCCATCCTCGACGCCGCCGCATCGCTGCGCGAGGTCAACCGCCGCGAAATCAAAAAGGTCCCCACCCTGCGCGGCAAGACGATCATCAATCTGTTCTTCGAGAACTCCACCCGCACCCGCACCTCGTTCGAGCTGGCCGGCAAACGGATGTCCGCGGATGTGATCAACATGTCGGCGGCCTCCAGTTCGGTGAAAAAGGGCGAAACCCTCATCGATACCCTGGCGAC
Source organism: Magnetococcales bacterium (assembly GCA_015231775.1). Lineage (GTDB taxonomy): Bacteria > Pseudomonadota > Magnetococcia > Magnetococcales > Magnetaquicoccaceae > Magnetaquiglobus. Next base: position 518 of record JADGAY010000079.1, read on the forward strand.
CTTGCAAGCCATGAATCCCGACGTGGTGGTGATTCGCCACCCGGATTCGGGAGCCCAGGAGTTTCTGGCCCGCCACCTGGACGCCTCGCTGGTCAACGCCGGTGACGGACGCCACGAACACCCCACCCAGGCCCTGTTGGATCTGTTGACCATCCATGATCACCTGCCGCTTTTGGAACGGGACTCGTTCGAGGGGTTGGTGGTGGCGGTATGCGGGGATTCCCTCCATTCACGGGTGGCGCGCTCCATCGCCCTTGGCTTGCGGACCATGGGCGGCGAGGTGCGCTTTATCGGACCGCCTGGCCTGATCCCGCCAAAAGCCGAGGAGGCATTCGGCACCCGGGTGTTCTATTCCATGGAAGAGGGGTTGAAGGGAGCCCATGTGGTGATGATGCTGCGGCTGCAACTGGAACGGATGAACGTGGGGTTCATTCCGAGCGTGCGGGAGTATTTCGCTTTCTGGGGATTGACCCGCGCCCGTCTGGCCCTCGCGGAGCCAGGCGCGTTCGTGATGCATCCCGGTCCGATCAACCGCGGGGTGGAGATCTCCTCGGAGGTGGCCGATGACCGGGAACGATCGGTGATTTTGGAACAGGTGGCCAATGGCTTGGCGGTGCGCATGGCGGTGCTCTACCGGCTGTGCGGCATGGGAGGCGGACGATGAGTGGCGTGGTGGTGATCCGGGGCGGACGGCTGATCGATCCGGCCAACGGGGTGGATGCGACCGGCGATCTGTTGCTGGCCGACGGGGTGATCCAGGCGCTGGGTCGGGTGGATATCCCTCCGGACGCGACGATCCTGAATGCCGATGGCCTGGTGGTGGCCCCTGGTCTGGTGGACATGCACGTTCATCTGCGTGAGCCGGGGTTCGAATACAAGGAGACCATCGCCGGGGGTACCCTGGCCGCCGCCGCGGGCGGGGTGACCGCGGTGGCCTGCATGCCGAACACCAAGCCGGTCAACGACGATCCGAGCATCACCGCGTTCATTCGTCAGAAGGCCGCCAGCGAGGGGAAGGTGAACGTCTTTCCCATCGGCGCCGTGACCAAGGGGTTGGAAGGACGCGAGCTGACCGAGATGGGGTTGATGCTCCGGGCCGGGTGCGTGGCCTTTTCCGACGATGGCCGACCGGTGGCGGATTCCGGACTGATGCGTCGGGCGCTCGATTATTCCCGCGCCTTCGGGGCCTTGATCATCCAGCACGCCGAGGATCCCTCCCTCTCCTCCGGGGGGTGCATGCACGAAGGGGTGATCTCCAGCCGTCTGGGGCTGCCGGGATTGCCGGCGGCGGCGGAATCGGTGATGGTGGATCGGGATGTGCGTCTGGTGGAGCTGACCGGCGGGCGCTATCACGTGGCCCACATCTCGGTGGCCGGCGCGGTGGAGGCGGTGGCCCGCGCCCGGTCGCGGGGTCTGCCGGTGAGCTGCGAGGTGGCCCCCCATCACTTCGCGTTGACCGACGAGGCGGTGCTCGGCTACGACACCGATGCCAAGATGTCGCCACCGTTGCGGAGCGCCGAGGATCGCAATGCCCTGCTGGAGGGTCTGGCCCGGGGTATCATCACCGTGATCGCCACGGACCACGCCCCGCATGACCCGGACAGCAAGCGGGTGGAGTTCTGTCACGCCTCCAACGGCGTGGTGGGTCTGGAGACCATGCTGCCGGTCTCCTTGGAGCTGGTGCGTGACGGGGTGATGACCCTGGTGGATTGTCTGCGCGCCATGACCGTCACCCCGGCCCGGTTGCTTGGTTTGGATCGGGGCACCCTTTCGATCGGCGCGCCGGCGGACGTGGTGGTGTTTGATCCGGATGAGAGCTGGGTGGTGGATGCCGCGCGGCTGCATGGCACGTCGCGCAACACCTGTTTTCATGGCCGGCGGGTGCGCGGTCGGGTGAAATGGACGCTGGTTTCCGGAAAGGTGGTTCACGATGACCGGTTGCGCGCCTGACAAACCTTACACCTGCGCCAAACCGTTGACCGCGCCGTTGCTGGTCAACCGACCGTTACCCGGCGGGCATGGACTGTTGCGGCTCAAGGTGGGCAAATCCCTTGCCGCGCGGGTGCTGCCGGGCCATTTTGCCCAGCTCGTGTGTGATGGCAACCTCACCCTGCCCCGCCCCTTCTCGATCATGGATGTGGATCTGGAGCAGGGATCCGTGGAGATCCTGTATCGGATTGTCGGCGCCGGGACCGGGATCATGGCCGGCTGGCAGGGTGGCGAGGAGATCCCTCTTTTGTTGCCCCTGGGCCGCGGCTTCACCATGCCGAATGCGCGCGCCAACGTGTTGTTGATCGCGGGTGGGGTGGGATTGGCGCCGTTGCATTTTCTGGCGCGGCGTTTGGCCGAGCGTGGACAGGAGGCGGTTTTGGTGTGGGGGATCGAGACCGAGGCGCCGTTGCGCACCATCGATGCGCGGTTGGACGCCTTTCCGTCGGATGTGCCGTTTGTGGAGGCCCCGCGTGCGTTGGCCAATTTGGATGCGTTGGGGGTATCGAGCCGGTTGGCTTCGCTTGCGCCGGTGTCGGGTCGGTTTCAGGGGTATGTCACCGCGTTGGCGGAGCGGTATTTGAAGGGGGTTTCGGAATCGGAGCGGTCGCGCACGGTGATTTACGCCTGTGGTCCGACGCCGATGTTGAAGGCGGTGCAAGGGTTGGCAATGCGGCACGGGTTGCGTGGCGAGGTGTCGTTGGAGGAGCGGATGGCGTGCGGTTTTGGAGTTTGTGCCGCGTGTGTCGCGCCGATTCGTGGAGATGGTGAGGGGGTATGGCATTACAAGAAGATCTGCACCGAGGGTCCGGTGTTTGAGATTGGGGATGTGACGTGGGAGAGGTATTGAGTAAAGTGGTGGGATAGGTTCCAACTGTTACGGGGGACGGGGGGCCGAAGGTCCCCGGCGGGGGCGGGGCAGCGCCCCGCGACTTGGCCTTTGATTTTATGACTTTCGCGCGCTTTTCACGATAAGCGATTTTTCGCGCCTTTTGCGAAAAATCGCGCAAGCGCGCGTGGGCATAGCCAGATCTGCCTTGTACCTTTGCTTGGCAGGGACGATTCTGGGATGCATCCATCCTTTTCGAGGTTCTCGTGAGCGCGATCTCGACCCTCTCGATTCAGGGATTCAAATCCATTCGCAAACTGGATTCCCTGGAGCTGCGCCCGTTGAATGTGTTGATTGGTCCGAACGGCGCGGGCAAGAGTAATTTTATTTCGTTTTTTCGCATGCATTCTGAATTGATCGCGGGGCGTTTCCAACTCTGGGTACAGAAGCAGGGGGGGGCGGATCGCATTGTTTCGTTTGGCATCAAAGAAACAAAAGATATAATATATAAAATTTCATTTGATGATAAAGCGTACTCCGTTAGTCTTTTAACTAAAGTTGATGATCAGTTAATTTTTTCTTCTGAAAAATTTCATGGTGTCGATAAAGGGTTAAAAGTATATTTTACAGCACCTATATCTTATGAATCTTATATGGCGAGGTGCACATCTGTTGAAGTTGCTTATAATAATATAAATTTTTTCAAAATAACCATGTCCTGCTGGAAAATCTTCCACTTCCACGACACCAGCGAAACCGCTGGCATGCGCCGTTTCGGCTCCCTGCACGATCAAACCTCCCTGCGTTCGGATGGCTCCAATCTGGCGGCCTATCTGTGGCTGCTGCGCGAGTCCCATCCCGATGTTTATGCCATGATCCGCAAGACCGTGACGTTGGCGGCCCCCTTTTTCGATGATTTCGTGTTGAATCCGCGCCAGCTCCCCACGGGAGAAGAACAGATTCAACTCCTTTGGCGCCAGAAAGGGAGCGATTACCCGTTGTGGCCGAGTCAACTGTCGGATGGAACCTTGCGTTTCATTTGTCTGGTGACCGCCCTGTCGCAACCGGAACCACCCTCCACGATCTTGATCGACGAGCCGGAGCTGGGTCTGCACCCGTATGCGATCACCCTGCTTGGCGCGCTGCTGCGCACAGCTTCTAAGCGGATGCAAGTGATCGTCTCCACCCAGTCGGTGCCGTTGATCAACGAGTTCTCCATCGATGATCTGCTGATCGTGGAGCGGGAGGAGGGCAACACGGTATTCCGCCGCCACACCCAGGAGTCGTTCGCGGCATGGTTGGAGAGCTATTCGGTGGGCGATCTGTGGATGAAAAACTTATTGGGCGGGAGACCCCGCGCATGATCCGGGTGCATGTGATCTGCGAGGGTCAGACCGAGGAGATGTTTGTGCATGAATTGCTCGCTCCCTGGTTCGCGAAGCATGAGATTTTCCTGACTCCACGTCTGCTCGGCAGGCCGGGGCATAAAGGGGGCAAGGTGAGTCGCAATCGACTGTTCGACGATGTTCGCTTGCTGCTGTTGAACGATCCTGGGGCCTATTGCACCACTCTGATCGATTATTACGGCATGGAAAACGACGTTCCAGGCAAAAGCGAAGCCGATCTCTTGCCGACCCCTGCCGCCAAGGCGGTGTATCTCACCGAGGCCATCCGGTCATCGTTGCAAGAGGCGCTGGGCGAAAGAGGAGCCAAGGTTGAAGAGCGCTTCATTCCCTATGTACAACTGCATGAATTCGAGGCACTCTTGTTCAGCGATCCGGCCAAATTGGCCATGGGAATCGGTCGAGAGGATCTGATCGATCCATTCCGGACGATTCGCGATGGCTTTGCATCACCGGAAGAGATCAACAACTCTCATCTGACGGCACCGGGAAAAAGAATTAAAGCTTTGATTCCAACCTATGAAAAGCCCCTCTACGGCGCATTGGCCGCCCTGGAGATCGGTCTGGAGACCATGCGGCGTGAGTGCGCATTGTTTCGCGGATGGATGGATCGGCTGGCAGGTTTGCAGCCATTGGCAGGCGTTTGAGTAGACCCGACTAAAGAAGAGATCGGGTCTTGGCATGATCATTGATTTCAACAATATAAGGAAACTTCCATGCCCAACGTTCCGGAAATCAGTCTGTTGCGCAATGTCGCCCTGATCGCCCATGGAGGGGGCGGCAAGACCACGTTGGCGGAGTCGCTGTTGTTCAACGGCGGAGCGATCGCCCGGCGCGGCGACGTGGACAAGGGAACCACGGTGATGAGCACCGAGCCGGAGGAGGTGGAGCGACGGGTCACCATCGCCCCGCACATCGGCCACTGCGTGTGGCGGGATCGCTGGTTCAACCTGATCGATACCCCTGGCTACAGCGATTTTCTGGAATCGACCCGGGGCGTGCTCGACGTGGTGGGGGGCGCGGTGATGCTCTTTTCCGGCGAGGTGGGGATCAAATCGGAGAACGAACGGCTCTGGGCCATGGCGAATGCGGCGATGGTGCCGGTGATCGGATTCATCAACAAACTCGACCGTCCTCGGACTGACTTCATCCGCGCCCTGGGCACGATCGAGGCGCGTTTGAACGTCACCGTTCTGCCGCTCACCATTCCGATCGGCGTGGGGGAGCAATTCGGCGGCATCGTCGATCTGATCCACATGAGCGCCTGGTCGGCCCGTGACGGGGTGTTCTTCCAGATTGACCTGCCGGAGAGCGCCCGCGCGGATGCCGAATACTACCGCACCCAGTTGATCGAAAAGATCGTCGAGGGCGACGACGAAATGCTGGAGCGCTATCTGTCCGAGGGGCAGGAGCCGTCACTCGAGGAGCTGCACAAGGCGTTGCGCGAGGCGGTGATCACCCGACGGCTGCTGGTGGTCTATTGCGGTTCGGGCGCGGCCAACATCGGCGTCCGTTCCCTGGCCAACGGCATCGCCGAATATTTCCCCAGTCCCCTGGACAAGGCGATGGTCAAGCCGCTCCACGGCGTGGACCCGGACCATCCGGAACGGAGCGTGTCGCGTGCCCCCTCGCCCACCGATCCCTTTTCGGCGGTGGCCTTCAAGACCGTGATGGATCCCTTTGCCGGCAAATTGACGGTGATCCGGGTCTTCTCCGGGACGCTCGAGAACGAGCAGACCTTATACAACGGCACCCGCGGCCACAAGGAGAAGGGCGGACGGTTGTTCCGTCTCCAGGGACGGGAGATGATTCCGATCCAGAAAATCGGCGTGGGCGAAATCGGCGCCATCGCCAAGCTCGAAGGGGTGCATACCGGGGATACCCTGTGCGCCATCGACCATCCGATCCGCTACGAACGGGTGAATTTCCAGGAACCGACCCACACCTTCGCGGTGGAGACGGAGGCCAAGACCGAGGAGAAGGTGGCCGCCGGCCTGGAGAAACTGGTCGAGGAGGATCCCACCTTGCGGCTGCGACGGGATCCGTCCACCCATGAACTGATCCTCGCCGGCATGGGACAGACCCATCTGCGGGTGGTGCTGGACCGGCTCAAGCGCAAGTACGGCGCCACCGCCACCCTGAAGACCGCCCGCCCGCCGTTTCGCGAGACCATCACCAAGAAGGTGCGTATCCAGGGTCGGCTCAAGAAACAGACCGGAGGCCGCGGTCAGTTCGCCGACTGCTGGCTGGAGATGGAGCCGTTGCCGCGTGATGGCGGTTACGCGTTCGAAAACCGAATTTTCGGTGGGGTGATCCCGCGTCAATTCATCCCCTCGGTGGAAAAGGGGATCATCGAGGCCATGGAACAGGGGGTCGTGGGCGGGTATCCGGTGGTGGATGTGAAGGTGGCCCTCGTCGATGGCAGTTATCATACCGTGGATTCGTCGGATTTCGCATTCAAGACCGCGGGTTCCATGGCTTTCCGCAAGGGGTTGGCGGAAGGGGGTCCGGTGCTGCTCGAACCGATCATGACCATGGAGGTGACGGTCCCGGATGATGTGCTCGGAGACGTGATCGGCGATCTGAACAGCCGGCGCGGCAAGGTGCTGGGGGTCACCCCCAAGGGGGGTGGCGGTCAGATCATCGCCTCTGAGGCGCCCATGGTCGAAGTGCTCGATTATGGCAACGTACTCAACGGCTTGACCTCGGGACGCGGCCTCTACACCATGCGGTTGTCGGCCTATGCCATCGCCCCGAATCACATCACCCGGGTGATTCTGGAGCAGGAGAAGAAGGGCGAGGGTTGAAGCGCGTCATCACCCGCATCGGGGTCCAGGGATCGAAACCACCCCAACCCCGATGCGGGTGATCCGATTGGTCAAGAACGGGCCCTGTCGGCGAACGGGTCGAATTACTTGAATGAAAAATCGACTTTTATCCCAAAAAAGAGTGCCAACCAGATAAAAAAAGCGATCAAGAAATCCGCGCGATTGGACGATTCAATGATTATAACGGCCACGTTAGTTCCGAATGTCAAGCGAAAACGACGAGGAAACCATGATCAGCGTATCCTATCCAGTCTTGTTGCAACTCTACCGTCGGGAGGATCGAACCCGCGCGGCCCGGCAGGTGGTTGAACCGGGAACCGGCGTGCAGGCGCGCATCTCCACGTCCCGGCCCGGCTTTGCGCAATCCACGCTCGCCGAAGGCGAAGGCAAGGATTTTCAATCCTTTTTCCTGAAGGCCCTGGAGAAGCGTGATTAAACGGCGCTCCTTACAAAACCCTTTGTCCAGGATGGACGATCGGATTTTCAAGCGCATTGCCCGGCAATGCGCTTTTTTTTCACGCGTCATCCTCGGCGTATTCGTGCTGCTTGGCATGCCGCGGGCGGCCCAGGCCGACGTGGCGCTGCTGGTGCATGGCTATTTCAGCGGCGACGACGCCTGGCAACGCTCCGGGGTGACGACGGAGCTGGAGACGGCGGGTTGGAAGCCGCTGGGCCGGATGATCGCCACCGGTCGCGAGGTGATCGAACGAAACCGGATCGTCCACGAGGAGAAGCGCGGCTATCTGTTGGTCGATCTGCCCTCCGAGGCGCCGCTCGCGATACAGGCCGAGGGGTTGAAATCGATCATCACCACCCTGCGCGCCCAACGCGGCACGGAGAAGACCATCCTGATCGGTCATTCGGCGGGAGGAGTCGTGGCGCGTCTGCTGATGGTGAACGCCCCGGAGCTGGCCATCCATACCCTGATCACCATCGCCGCGCCCCATCTGGGCACCGACAAGGCGGAAGTGGCCGGCCTGATCGCCTCCACCCCGCTCTCCATGATGGCGCCGATGATGGGCGCCGATACCCTCAACCGCTCCCGGGCCCTCTACGCGGAGCTGGAACGGGAACGACCGGGCAATTTTCTCTATCACCTCAACCGGCAACCCCATCCCACGGCCCGTTATGTCTCGATCGTGCGACGCGAGGGGTTCGCCTTGTCCGGTGACAACACCGTGCCCGCCTGGAGCCAGGAGATGTCCCGGATCTTGGCCTTGAAGGTGCGTGCCAGGACGGTCATCCAGAGCGGCGAGAGTCATGCCCTGGAGCGACGGGACGGAACGATTCTGGCGCGTCTGCTCGATTCGGAATGAGTCGTCAAACCTGCTGTTGGAGGGAGCCCCCCACCCGACCGTGGACCTCCCTTCGGGCGTTCCTCGGGAATTTGCTTGATGGGGGGAGAACCCCCTCACCCCCCGACCGTGGACCTCCCTTCGGGCGTTCCTCGGGAACTTGCTTGATGGGGGGAGAACCCCCTCACCCCCCGACCGTGGACCTCCCTTCGGGCGTTCCTCGGTAAAAAAATCCTCCCTCGCGCGGGAGATGCATTCCCCGCGCAACGGTTTTGCTTCATAATGAATGCGGTTCAAAAATCGTATCCCGTCCCCTTTCAAAAAGAGCTCGATGAAAGAAACCTCCATGAAAATCCGACTCATGAGCGTGGCGATCGCCGCTTTGGCCCTGTCGATCACCGGATGTTCCAACTCCATGTTGAGCAGTCCCAACACCCTGGAACAGCAGAAACTGGCCAAATTCGGCCAAAAGAAAGCCCGTGAGGATGCCCAGGAGGGACGCACGGAGAATGTATCCTCCGAACTGCTCGGTCAGGAGAGTTTCTTCAGCATGGGTGGTCTCGGCGGCGGTGCCAAATCGTCCCAGGAGCAGATCCGCCAGAACAAACTCTACGCCGGGGCCATGGATGTGGTGATGGAACTGCCGGTGCAGGTGGCCAATCGCGAGGGTGGTTTCATCTCCACGGACTGGAAGGTCGATCCCAACGATCCGCGTACCCGCTATCGCGTCAATATCCGGGTATCGGGTCAGGCGCCCTACGGAGATGTGAAGGTGGTGGTGCTCAAGCAGACGCAGCGCGGCGATGGCAACTGGCAGGATGCCCCCTCGGACAGCGAAACCGCCCGGCAGATCGAAAAGGCGATTCGCAAGAAGGCCCAGGACGCCCGTCCGGCGGAGTGATCACGCCGGTGATGTGCGGGTGAGGCGGTTGGAACGCCTCACTCCTCATCATCTTCGCCGGAGACCGGAGTCGGGGTGGCGCCCGGCGCGTTGGCCACCGAATCCACGGGTGAAGGCGGCCTGGCGCCAATCGGACGCACTGGCAGGGGCAAGGTGAGATTGATCAGGGTATCCCCGGTGCTGGTCAACGGTTTGTACTGACCGCCCCGGTAATCCTGAAACTCGATGGTGGTCTTGGTTTCCGAGACGCGCCGCAGGAACTCCATGGCCACCGACGCCTTGATGTGCGCCAGACAGATGCCATAGCCCCCCTTGTCGGTGACCACGATGGAAAAGAGTTTCACGGATTTGCTCAACTGCGCCAACGGCTCGTCGTTGAGATATCCCAGCTCCATCAACCCTTCTGGCGTTCCGCTCACCGCCGGGGGATAGGTGTTGCGATCCCGGTAGTAGTTCAGGCAGGCGCGACTCAACACATAGAACATGCCCAACAACACGGTGAGCTTGTCCGGCGGCATCTCATCCTGAATCGAATCCTCGCGCATTACGCGAAGTTTCAAGAGAAACCAGAAAAGCGCGATCAGACCAAGCAAAACGATGAAAACCGTCAGAATCGGATGTTCCATGGCTGTGTTCGTCCAAAGCTGGAGGATTGACTCCCGATGAGGGTTACCGGGAAACGCCTTGATGGGCGTTCATCCGGTAACGGGATGAGGGGAGCTTCCCCCCATCATCTCAAGTCAGTTTCATGGCGCGTGCCAGTTTTTTATCTTGAGATGAGAAAAAATTCTTTGCAACCCGCGCCAATGCCATTCACTATAACAGAGTTTGCTGTTTTTCTTATATGAATCTCTCTTTTTCGCTACAGCGACCCAACCCGGAGGAAAAACGATCATGGCTGATATCACCCTCGACGCCAAGGGGCTGAACTGCCCGCTCCCCATCCTGCGTGCCAAGAAAGCCCTCAAGGACATGGCATCCGGACAGATTCTCGCCATCGAGGCCACGGATCCCGGTTCCGCCAAGGATTTCGAGTCGTTCTGCTCGCAGACCGGCAACGAACTGGTCAAGGCGTCGGAAGCGGCTGGCGTCTTCTACTACGAAATTCGCAAGCCCTGACCTTTTCACCGAGGAGTCATCCGACATGGCGCAGAAACGTTTGGCGATCATCGCCACCAAAGGGACGCTGGACTTTGCCTATCCGCCGTTGATCCTGGCCACCACGGCAGCGGCGCTGGATTACGAGGTCACCATCTTCTGGACCTTCTATGGTTTGCAGGTCTTGAAGAAAAATCGCAATCTCAAGATCTCTCCGCTGGGCAATCCGGCCATGCCGATGCCGGTGCCGATGCCGGTGCTGGTGCAGGTGTTGCCGGGCATGGAGAGCATGGCGACCATCATGATGAAACAGAAGATGGCCGGCAAGGGTGTTGCCTCCATCGACGATCTGATGGAGATGGCCATCGAGTCGGATGTCAAGATGATCGCCTGTCAAATGACTGTCGATCTGTTCGACTTCAAGCACGAGGAGCTGCTCGACGGACTGGAGTATGCCGGCGCGGCCCGTTTCTTCGAAGTGGCCCAGCAAGCGGACATCGTGCTGTTCATCTGATCGTCTTCGCGCCAGCGCGGTCGTCACAAAGAGCGGATCATCGGGCGTGAGCCAGGTGATCCGTTTTTTTTCCGTGGCCCTCCCGAAGGGCGGTTCATGGTCGAGAGGATGCGGGGGTGCTCCCCCCATCCTGCACGGTTTGTCTTGATCCCGCTGTTGGGATCCAGTGCCCCTGGATTCCAGGGATCGTGTGAATCCAAACCGTTCCCAGAAACACGTTACGCTGAAAGTTCCAGATTGACGATCACCCCCTCCACCATTCTGATCACCGGCTGCTCCAGCGGCATCGGACTGTGCGTGGCCCAGGGGCTGCGCGCCCGCGGCCACCGGGTCTTCGCCACGGCGCGCCAACACGAGGACGTGGGACGACTCGTCGCCATGGGCTTTGAGAGCCATCACCTCGACCTGGATGATCCGGCCTCGATCCAGGCTTCCGTCACCTGGGCCCTCTCACATACCGGCGGCACCCTGGACGCCCTGTTCAACAACGGCGCCTTCGGCCAACCGGGAGCGGTGGAGGACTTAAGCCGCGACGCCCTGCGGGCCCAGTTCGAAACCAATCTCTTCGGCACCCATGAACTCACCCGCCTGGTGCTTCCGGTGATGGCGCGCCAGGGCCATGGCCGGGTGATTCAGAACAGCTCGGTGCTGGGTTTCGTGGCCTTGCCCTACCGGGGGGCCTATGTGGCCAGCAAGTTCGCCCTGGAGGGGCTGACCGACACCCTGCGCCTGGAGTGGCAGGGCACGGGGCTCCACTTCATTCTCATCGAACCCGGCCCGATCCGAACCCGCTTTCGCGCCAACGCCACCCTGGCTTTCAAACGCCATGTTGACGCCCCCTCCAGCCGTCACGCGCAGCGCTATCAGGCCATGGAGAGCCATTTTAAACAAAAGGCGCAACAAGGGGGCGGAACCTTCTCCCTCCCCCCCGAGGCGGTGCTCGCCAAGGTGATCCACGCGCTGGAGAGCCCCAAACCGCGCAACCGTTACCGGGTGACCACCCCCACCCATCTGTTCGCGGTGCTGAAACGACTCCTGCCGGAGCGGGTGATGGACGCCATCCTGGCGCGCGCCTGGCTGTGATCCTGCCCGTGCTCCGGCCAGATCCCGGAACCGGCGGCAGGGCATCGACTCTTGCGGATTGACCAGGGTTCGCGCATGATTGAAATCGACTCGCGCGACGCGCGATGAATTGGATCGAGATCCATTCTCTTCGCTTTGCCGCGGAACTCCCGCACAAGAGATCCACGGTCAAGGGGTGAGGCGGTTCTCCTTCATCATGCACATTTGAACACCATCCACGACGGATCGTTCGCATGCTCATCGAATTCAGCGTCAACAACTATCTCTCCTTTTGCGAACGCCAGACCCTGAGCATGGCGGCCAGCGGCAACTATCGGGAAAATCCGGAAAATACCTTTGCCACCGGGTTGGCCCGCATGCCGAAACTCCTGAAATCGGCGGTGATCTACGGTCCCAACGCCTCGGGCAAGAGCAACCTGATCCGCGCCGCGCTGTTCATGTGGGATTTCGTGCTCAACTCCTCCAAGGGTCAGGAGGGGGATCCCATCGATGTCTATCCGTTTCTGCTCAACAGCAAAAGCTCCCTCGCTCCAAGCACCTTCGAGATGATCTTCGTCGAAGACGAGGTGCGCTATCAATACGGTTTCTCGGTGACCCGCGAACGGGTGGTCCACGAGTGGCTGATCGCCTATCCGAGCGGACGACCGCAACGGTGGTTCGAGCGCTATCTGGACGCGGAGAGCGGCAAGGAGGTGTGGAATCTCCACAAGAAATACCTCACCGGCAACCGGGAGGTGTGGCGTGACGCCACCCGCAAGAACGCCCTGTTCCTCTCCACCGCCATTCAGCTCAACAGCGCGGTGTTGCGACCGGTATTCGACTGGTTCGACAAACGGTTGCGGGTGTTCCGTCCCCACGCGGAGATCAGCAAGGAGTTTTCCGCCTCGTTGTGCAAGGATGCCGATGGGCGTCTGAAGGTCTTGAAGTTCCTCAATCAGGCTGACATGGATATCGAGGGGATCCGACTGGAGAGCCGCGCCATGAGCGAGCTGGGGATGGAGGATCTCCCCCCGGACGTGCGCGCCGCCCTGCAAAAGGAGATGTCCAACACCCTGGTCACGGAGATCCGTTTCGAACGTTCCACCGCCGATACCGGCAAGCCGGTGCTCTTGCCCTGGGACGCTGAATCCCGCGGCACCCAAAAGCTCTTTGCCCTGGCCTGGCCGTGGATGAACATCCTGGGACAGGGGCGCGTGCTGTTCATGGATGAGATGGATACCAGTCTGCATCACCATCTGGTCAAGTTCCTGTTTGGTCTGATGCACGACGTGGGCAGCAATCAACAACGGGCCCAGCTCATCAGCACCACCCACGATACCGCGCTCATGGATCCGGGCACCTTCCGACGCGATCAGTTCTGGATGATGGAAAAGAGCGGCGATCGGTGCAGCGAACTCTATCCCATCTCCGATTTCGACATCGAGCAGGGCGAACCCTTGCAACGTCGTTATCTGGAAGGAGATTTCGGGGCCGTGCCAACCCTCAAGCGATTCAAGGCATTGTGACTGCCAGCGCGCATCGGGTGGGCGGAGGAGCGATCCGGACGATCCGCGAACGCGACGGCGCCTCATTGGAGCGCACCACTCCCAGGCATCCGGCGCGGAATCATTTTCTTCTCCTGGCCCCGGAGCCGGCCTTGAGCTATCTCCGGGATCTGGCCATCGCCCTGGAGATTGACCGCAACGTCACGATGGTGCCAGGGGGTTCCCTGGATGGGGTATTATCCGAATGTCTGGAGTGGCACAAGCATGCCGGTCCCTTTCAGCGCATGCATGTGGTGTGGGAGTGGGATGGTTGCGATGTGGAGCACATGGAAGCGAGCTGGCGGACCGTGGAGGAGGCTGTCTGGGAGCAAATCGCGCTCCGACCTCGTCTGATCGTCTGTCGTCCGTCGTTTTTATTGTGGATTTTGTGGCATTTCGAGGATGTGGAGTCCGAGCACGCCACCCCTGAGAGCATACGCAAGCGGGTGGAGGCGTTGTTGAAAAAAACGGTGGGTGCGCATGTGTCCGGGTTGCATGGGCGGACTGTCGCCCATCTGGACGATGCGTTGCGTCGTGCCCGGCGGGAGAGGCGGTTGCGGCAGGATGGGGAGTTGGGATGGCCCATGGAGGTGGGCAGTGATCTGCATGAGTTGGTGTTGTTCTGGTATCGGTTGGCGCGGCGGGAGTGGACGGCGTAGACGGGCGGAATCAGGATCTCCCATGGTTGCGGGGGTCCGGGGGCCGAAGGTCCCCGGCGGAGGTTCGGAGGCAGCGCCTCCGAGGTTTTGATTTTGTT
>JADGAY010000331.1 GCA_015231775.1 Magnetococcales bacterium
CCACAATCTGGAGATGGGGCAATACACCAACGAGTTCATGGAGTGCGCCTGGGCCGTTGCCGACGACATCCCGCTGGAGGAGGCCGCCGGACGCATTCTGCGCATGAAGGGTGTCGAACGGGTCTATCTGTTGGATCACAAGGGGTTGCAGGTCAGTCAGAACATCGTCCCGGAGGAGAAGCTCAAACGGGTCGATATGCGTTACAAGCCCTTGTGGGACTCCTATGGCGCCACCTGGACCCGTCGCAACAGCTTCCATTCCGCCATCCACAACCCCGGCGTGGTGCAGTTCTCCCCTCCGTATCGCTCCAATACCAGCCTGAATATCTGCACCACGCTTTCGGTCTCCATTCGCAAGGGGAGCCATGTCTATGTGCTCTGTTGCGATGTGGAGTGGAGCGAAGACAAGATTTTCTGATTTGCTTTCCCGCATCATCGTGCCATTATCATTGCAACCAGGAATATCACCCGTCCCATCACCCGGCTGAAACGCCGGGTGGCCGGGCCGGGTGTGATCGTTCCATTTGGATCGTGGTGCGGCCATGAAAAGGGATTGAAAGACCATGAACACCGATCTGCTCGCCATTGTGCGTGGTCAATTGCGACGGACCCGCACCCCCCCCTCATCGCGTATCGACCTGCCGTTGAATGCCGAGGAGTCCGCGCCGGGCCAGGCCATGGGCGCGATTCTCAAGATGGCCGAATTCGAACAGGAGTTGCTGCTCTCGCCGCTGTTCACGCCGGTGCAGTCGGATCGGGCCGCGTGCGAGGCGGCACTCGTGCCAGCCGGGTTGAGCAGTGCGGCGCAAGCGGCGTTGCTGGCGGCCCTGGTTGCCGAGACCCTCTCCTGTCCGGTTCGGGTGGGGGGGCGTACCGGTTTCGCGCCACTCCCCGAGGTGGTGGTGGCCCGTTATCTGCGTCTGTTGGGCCTTGGGTTCCCGGTTGACGAAGCGGTGGCCTCCGCCATCGATCAGGCCCTGGTGGGCGAGGCGCGGCATATGGCCATGAGTCTGGCGCGGCGTCCGGTCTGGAGCGCCCCCTTGGCCGCCGAGCTGCTGCGTCGCCTGCTCCCGCTCTGGGCGCGCCTGGGCACCCTGTCCGAGGCGCGCATGACTTTTTTGACCGAATTTGTCCGCACCTACCGTTGTCGCACCGAGCCGGATCTGATCCGGAGTCTGCGCAGTCTGCTCGAATCCTACCGCATCGACCCCGATCACCCCTACTACCAGAACCCCGCCCTGGAAGAGAAACAGGCGGAGTCGATCCGTTCGCATCAGTGCGATGAGACGGTTCGTCTGCATCGCATCAGCATGGCGCGGGAGATTCTCGAGGATTTCAACAAGAGTTGATCCGAACAGACCGTTCCCCCGCTTCCTTTGTCCGTGACGTGTGTGCAAGGCACGAGCGGGAAGCCAAGGGGCTGCTCCTGTTTGGAAGATGGAAGGGGTTCAGGTGGTCTGAACCCCAGGCGGGAGTCAGGGGCGACCTTCGCATGCGTCCATGTGTCCGCCCATGGTGGTGTATACCAGTAGATGATCAATCAACAAAAGAAGCGTGAGGAGAAAGTCATGAAGCGTATTTTGTCTGTCGGGGCCTTGGTGTGCGGCTTGGTGTTTTCCGGGAATCTTCTGGCCGAGTCGCGGCAAGATTTCGATTTGACCAATCAGACCGGCTACACGATCAAGGAGGTCTATGTGGGCCCGAGCAAATCCGATGATTGGGGCGACAACATTCTGGAAGGGACCATGCCAGACGACTCCACCTTGCATCTGCGTTTCAGCCGTCCTGCCGGCCCGTGCCAATGGGATCTGAAGGTGATGTATGACGATGGGGAAGATGCGGTCTGGTATGGGGTGGATCTGTGCACGATCTCCCACATCACCATTCACTGGAACAAGCAGACCGATGAGACCTCCGCCACGGTGGAGTGAGTAGCGATCAGCGGGGGCGATCCCGAGGGATCCGTGGCAATGCCCGCACAGGTTCCCTCCCCAGGGTGTGGTGCGGGGGTTCCCCCCTTCTGGCCGGTTTGTGATGGGTGATTCTCGGGGGTTGGGATGTGAATCCCAACCCCCGAGTCGTGTCCGGCGCTGTACTTTTTCGGGGAATTCGGATAAATTTCCACGTAACCTTGATCCACGAACGGGTTCATGGCATGCTATGGCCGTTTGGTCGGATATAAATGAATTATGGACGATTAATCGGGTTTATGGAATAAAGCCGACCTCAAATAGGTCATGGCGGATCATTGAAGAATACGCTGCAAACATCGTCCACGGTCGCGATCCGTTACGACGAAACATGGTTGCAAGTCCCGTCCGGCAAGACCATTCTCTCCGCCCTCGAGGCGGTGGGAATCGGTCCGGTGCGCGGGGTTGGATGTCGGGGGGGCGTCTGCGGGGCTTGCGCGGTTCTTTTTCGGGTGCCATCCCAGACGCATGCCATGTCCGCTGGCCTGATGTGCCAGCAGACGGTACTCGAAGGC
>JADGAY010000332.1 GCA_015231775.1 Magnetococcales bacterium
GTTGGCAAACGGGTTTGCATCCGTGTGGATTTCAATGTTCCGATGGCCGCCGATGGCTCCATCGGTTCGGATGCACGCATCCGCAAGTCCCTTCCCACCATTTTGAATGTGATGGAGCGCGGGGGACGGGTGATTCTGGCCTCCCATCTGGGTCGTCCCAAGAACGGGGTGGGTCCATCCCTCAAACCGATCGCGGCGCGGCTTTCCGAGTTGCTCGGCAAACCGGTGCCCTTGGCCCCGGACTGCATCGGTCCCGAGGTCGAGGCGATGGTGAACGCGCTGGCTCCGGGTGATGTGCTGTTGTTGGAGAATGTGCGTCTGCGTCCGGGGGAGGAGAAGAACGATCCTGAGTTGTCCGCCGGTTTCGCCCGTCTGGCCGATGTGGTGGTCAACGACGCCTTTGGCACCGCCCATCGTGCCCACGCCTCGAATGTCGGGGTGGCCAGGCTGGTTCCGCCGGCGGTCTCCGGTCTGCTGATGGCCGATGAGTTGGCCTTTTTTTACCGTGCCATGATTGCCCCCGAGCGTCCGGTGATGGCCCTGTTGGGGGGCTCCAAGGTCTCCACCAAGATCCAGTTGATCGAATCCCTGCTTGGCAAGATGGACGCCATTCTCATCGGCGGGGCCATGGCGTTCACCTTCATCCTGGCCCGTGGCGGGCAGGTGGGGGCTTCGCTCGTGGAGCCGGAGATGCTGGAGATCGCCCGGCAGGCCGAGGCCAAGGCCCGTGAGGCGGGGGTCGCCCTGGTGTTGCCGGTGGATGCGGTGGTTTCGGAAACCACCGATGGTTCGAGCGAAAGCCGCGTGGTGGCGGCGGACCAAATTCCCGACGGGTGGAAGGGGTTGGACATTGGCCCGGAGACGACCAGGCTGTTTGCCGAGCATCTGGCCAAGGCGGCCTGCGTGGTCTGGAACGGTCCGGTGGGGATGTTCGAGGTGGCGGCCTTTTCGAATGGCACCCTGTCGTTGGCCCATGCGATCGCGCAAGGGTCGGCGTTGTCGGTGACCGGGGGTGGGGATACCGAGTCGGCCATTGCCCAGGCCGGGGTGGCTGAAAAGATCTCCCACATTTCGACTGGTGGCGGTGCGTTTTTGGAGTTGTTGGAAGGCAAGGATCTGCCGGGCGTCTCCGTGTTGGCGGATGCGTGAGCGGAAGGATATTGGTAACGTTTGGACGACGGAGGCGGCTCTCCCCCCGTGAGCGATTCGCCATGGGTCGTTGCCAAAGAACGGCAACGACCCATGGCACATGAGACCCGCGCGCTTGCGCTTTTTTCGCAAAAAAAGCGAAAAAAGCTTATCGTGAAGAGCGCGCGAACAGATAAAAGACCAAGACAAACAAAAAGAATAAGTCCCAAGGGCTTTGCCCTTGGATCCCACCAGGGGCCATGGACCCCTGGACCCCATCCGTTTGGTTCCGCATCGGGGGCTTTGCCACTCACAGGTGACCGTGGATTCAGAACTTCCCATCGGGACGGATGATACCGCCCCCGAAACCCCGTATGATTCACTCTCCGCCTGGATCGCCGCCTGGCGCGCCCTGCTTGCCCGCCTTTCGGAATGGCGCGCCACGCTGGCCCAAACCCCTCCCTTGTCCGCCGAGGAACGGCTGCGCGAACTGCTCGACGACCGCTCCGAACTTCTCGACGCCCGCCGCGAGGTGCGACGCATCGCCAGGGCCGAGGGACGCGACCTCCCGATACCGGATGTCTCCCCTTGGCGCGCGGCCCTCAACGCCTACCGCTGGCATCGCTTCGAGGCGCTGGTGGCCGAGGCCGGGGAGGAACTCAACACCGAAACCCGCGCCATCGACCGGCAACTGGTCCACGAGGAGAGCCAAGATCCCCAATCGCTCTTCCTGCTCCCCTATTGGAACTACTTCGGCAAACTCAACAAGGCGCTCGACCAACTGCGCCTGCAACGGGAGACCACGGCGGTCACCCGCATCCACGAGTTCCACGCCCTCTTTCCCGCCCGCGAACGGTTGCGCCAGGTCCGGATGTATCTGGGTCCGACCAACTCCGGCAAGACCTTCCAGGCCCTGCAACGGTTGATCGACGCGGAAAACGGCATCTATCTGGCACCGCTGCGCCTTCTTGCGCTTGAAGTGGCGGAAACCCTCAACGAATGGGGCGTTCCCTGCAACATGATCACCGGCGAGGAACGGGTGCTGGTGGAGGGGGCACGCCATACCGCCTGCACCATCGAGATGCTGCCCCTGGCCAAACGCTACCAGGTGTGCGTGATCGACGAGGCGCAGATGCTTGGGGACGCGGATCGGGGCTGGGCCTGGACCCAGGCGATCCTGGGCGCGCGCGCCGAAGAGTTGTTGATCATCGGCGCGCCGGAGTGCCGTCCCGCCGTGGAAAAGCTCCTGGCCCTGACCGGCGATCCCTTCGATGTCGAATACCTGGAACGGTTGTCCCCCCTGCAACTGCTGCAAAAGCCGGTGAAAAACCTTAAGGAGCTGGAACCGGGC
>JADGAY010000080.1 GCA_015231775.1 Magnetococcales bacterium
CTCAGTTCAACCAGGTTTTTGCGTCGGCAGGCGACGCAAAAAGCCTTAATTCGTTCTCTGTTTCGGGAGAATGGAAAATCTTGATTCCTGTTTGACGAGCGGATCGACGATTCGCCCGACCTGTTCCAAATCGTGCGTCCAGAATGACTTTATGGTTGCATGCATGATATTAAGAATGTCATCCCCCATTCTTGGTTTCGGAAATCTTAACTCGGTTACACTTTGTCAAACACTGCAATAAACCGAACAAATCGTTTGACAACGGATATCAGTCTAATATATTTTAATCCTGTTTGTCCTGGTTTATTGGGATGTGTACGCCAAAGGCTGGAATGTGGAATACCGATCAACCAAGTGAAAAAGGTCACTGCAAGGCAATCTAAATGAGGCCAAACGCGAGTGGAGTCAAATGATGGCAGACCGATGGCTTTCGGTAGATGAGATTGCTGATCATCTCGGCATCAAGCGGGATACGGTCTATAAATGGGTTAGTGAACGGCAGATGCCGGGTCACAAAATCGGTCGTCTTTGGAAATTCAACCAGCATGAAGTCGACGAATGGGTGAGAAGCGGAGGCGCGAATATTTCCTCTCCAGAAACCGAATCTTATGAAATCAGAAAAAGAGAATCGTAATGGCCCGACTTGAAGAACTAAGACGCGGCACAGTAATCAAGGGCATTCTTCCCGATGGTTTCATCACGGTCGTCGACGTGTCATGGATCGGATCTGTGGCTATTGAGCTGACCTACAAAGACAGCAAGGGCAAACTGGCGAACGAACTCATCTATCGGGATCGTGAACATGATCTCGAAATTCTGGAATCTGGCAAGCCCTGGAGCTTCGACGGCGACCCCTACCTTTTCCGGTTAGTTTCGGAGGCACACCGTATCCGCCTCGCCTACTTGTTCGATCCATTCTTGGCGGTCCACACCTCGCTCGTCGACCCGCTTCCTCACCAGATCACAGCCGTTTACGAGTCAATGCTTTCTCGTCAGCCGCTTCGTTTCCTGCTGGCCGACGATCCTGGGGCCGGGAAGACCATCATGGCCGGACTGCTGATCAAGGAATTGATCGCGCGAGGAGACCTGCAACGGTGCATCATTGTCTGCCCGGGCAACCTAGTCGAACAGTGGCAGGATGAACTCTATCGTCGCTTCCACTTGTCCTTCGAGATCATGACCAATGACAAGTACGAGACGACCCGGACCGGGAACTGGTTCGCGGAGAACCCGCTTTCCATCTGTCGTCTCGACAAACTCAGCCGAAACGATGACGTACAGGAGAAACTGAAGACTACGGATTGGGATCTTGTGGTTTGCGACGAAGCCCACAAGATGAGCGCATCCTTCTGGGGCGGTGAAATCCGCAGAACCAAACGCTACCAGTTAGGACAGATTCTGTCAGCCATCACTCGTCATTTTCTGCTTCTGACGGCTACGCCGCACAACGGAAAGGAAGAGGACTTCCAGTTGTTTATGGCACTGCTCGATGGCGACCGCTTTGAGGGTAAATTCCGCGACGGTGTTCATGCCATTGATGCCAGCGATCTGATGCGTCGGATGGTTAAGGAGGACCTGCTAAAGTTTGACGGTCGTCCGTTGTTTCCGGAGCGTAAAGCATACACCGTCGAATATGAGCTTTCTGACGGTGAAGCGGACCTGTACCAACGCGTGACGGAGTATGTGCGCGATGAATTCAACCGTGCCGAACAACTGGCTAATGACGGACGCAAAGGTACGGTTGGGTTTGCCCTGACGGTCCTGCAGCGTCGGTTGGCTTCTTCACCAGAAGCTATTTATCAATCGCTTCGCAGGCGTCGGGAGCGACTGGAGAAGAGATGCCGTGAAGAGGAACTCCTCAAGCGCGGCGCAGATGTTCGCATTGATTGGCAGAAGGATGTCCCGTCCCTGTCCGAAGATGACCTTGAGGATCTTGAAGATGCGCCGGACGAGGAAGTCGAAAACACGGAAGAACGCGTTGTCGATTTGGCATCGACGGCCCAAACAATCGCCGAACTGAAGGCGGAAATCGCGATTCTCAAGGATCTGGAGCAAGTAGCCCTGCGGGTACGTCAATCGCGTGAGGACCGCAAGTGGGATGAGCTCTCGCGGCTATTGCAGAATCAAACGGAGATGTTTGATGTCAACGGTCATCGTCGGAAGTTGATCATTTTCACCGAGCATCGCGACACACTGAACTACCTGCAAGATCGCATCGGGTCGCTGATCGGAAAGCCAGAGTCCGTCGTGACCATTCACGGCGGCATGGGGCGCGAGGAACGCAAGAAGTCTGAATCACTTTTCACGCAGGACAAGGATACCGAAGTACTCATCGCTACCGACGCAGCCGGCGAAGGTATTAACCTACAGCGGGCCCATCTGATGGTCAATTACGACCTGCCGTGGAATCCGAACCGTCTCGAACAACGGTTTGGCCGCATCCACCGCATCGGGCAAACGGAGGTCTGCCACTGCTGGAACCTCGTTGCGTCTAAAACGCGTGAAGGCGACGTGTATCGCCGCTTACTGGAGAAGCTGGAGGAAGAACGCAAGGCACTGGGCGGTAAGGTATTCGACATTCTCGGCAACCTGCTTTTTGGTGACAAACCCCTGCGGACCCTCCTCATGGAGGCCATTCGATATGGGGACCATCCGGAAGTGCGTGCGCGGCTGAACCAGATCGTCGACAACGCCATGGATCGGAATAAACTCCGAGATCTGATTGAGGAACACGCCCTGGCGCACGACTGCATGGACGCATCCCGCGTCCGGGAGATTCGGGAAGATATGGAACGGGCAGAGGCGCGACGTCTCCAGCCTCATTTTGTTGCCGCTCTTTTCAATGAATCCTTCAAGCGCCTCGGTGGCACCCTGCGGGAAAGGGAGCCGAAGCGTTACGAGGCAACCCACGTTCCGGCTATCATCCGCAACCGTGACCGGATCATCGGCATGAGAGATCCCGTCCTTACGCGGTACGAACGTTTATCATTTGAGAAGGAACTTATCAGCGTCCCAGGCAAGCCCCTGGCAGAGTTCGTTTGCCCTGGTCATCCGCTCCTCGATGCCACCGTGGACCTGATCCTCGAACGACATCGGGATCTCCTGCGTCAAGGTGCCATCCTGGTTGATGAGAACTCCTTGGACGAGGATGTGCGGGCTCTTGTGTATCTAGAGCACTCTATTCAGGATGCACGCACAGACCGGAGTGGAAATCGCCGTGTGGTTTCTCGCCAGATTCAGTTTGCGGAAGTGACAGCATCCGGCGATGTTCGTGGTGCTGGATATGCGCCATATCTCGACTACCGATCACCTACAGCATCGGAATTGGCACTGATCCGGAACATGGAAGAACCCGGTTGGTTGCGCGACGAGATTGAATCTCGCGCCCTCGACTACGCTGTTCGGAACTTGGTGCCCTCCCACCTGCAGGAGGTCAAGGGCCGCAAAGAGCGGTTGGTCGACAAGACCATGGCTGCAGTCAAGGAACGGTTGACAACGGAAATCATCTACTGGGACCATCGGGCGGAACAACTCAAGCAGCAGGAACTGGCGGGCAAGGTTAATGCAAAGATCAATTCCGGCAAGGCCCGTCAACGGGCCGATGAATTGACGATGCGGCTTCAGAAACGGATGGAGGATCTTCAGCAAGAACGTCGCATCTCACCGCTTCCCCCGAATGTCATCGGTGGAGCAATGATCGTTCCGGCGGGACTTCTTGCAAGACTGGATGGCAAACCGACTTTTTTACTATATGCCAGGGAGACTAAGTATGTCGAAATGATCGCCATGAGAGCGGTGCTCGCGGCTGAAGAAAAACTTGGGTACAAGCCGCGTGACGTGGCCGTTGACAAATGCGGTTATGACATTGAGTCGCAAGATCCAAAAGGCGAGTCGCGCCTCCGCTTCATTGAGGTTAAGGGCCGTGTGCAGGGTGCGGATACTGTGACCGTCACCAAAAATGAAATTTTGACTGCGATGAATAAGCCGGGGCAGTTTATCCTGGCGATTGTACAGGTCGACGGCGAACAGGTGACGGAGATCACCTATGTACGAGAACCGTTCGTCCGAGAACCGGACTTTGGTGCCACAAGCGTCAATTATCGATTGTCTGAGCTGCTGGCCAAGGGCGGACCGCCAAAATGATGGATAATCAGACAATAACCGCTCTCGGTGCTTGGTTCAGCGAACGTCCAAAGTGGATACAGGTGGCCGCAAATCTGCTCGCCACGAAAAACCGCTTGGGAGATGATGATATTGCCAGCCTTCTCGAATGGTGTCTGCAGGGAGTTGATTCAGAAGGTATTGGAATCACGCCCCTCTTTCCCATAGACATTTTTCATCCAAAAAGTGCATCCGCATTACGCTTGTGCACTATCGGCAACGTAAAAGGCATCAACGCGCTTGCGCCCCGTAGCCCCCTGGACTTTGGACCGAACAACATGGCCGTCGTTTACGGCGGCAACGGCTCCGGTAAGTCCGGCTATGTTCGCATCTTGAAACACGTTTGTGGTGCTCGCAACCCCGGTGCGCTCCATCCGAACGTCTTTGCGGACAACGGGGCTGCGCGGTCTGTAGACATTCAATACAATATAGATAATCAGAAACGTTTGGTATCCTGGAGTGCCAGCGACGGGGTTCAAGCCGACCTTCGTTCTGTGGACATCTTTGATACCGATTGTGGCCGCATGTACTTGGAAAGTGAAAGCGAGGTCACATATGAACCACCGGAATTGTTGTTCTTCTCCGATTTGATCGCCGTTTGTGAGAAAATTGCGCAACGTATTGACAGCAAGTTGGGAACGTATGCATCGAAAAAACCTCAAATGCTTTTGGAACACACCAACACAGAGGCAGGTAAATGGTATTCGTCTTTAAACGCGACAACTCAATCTGAGGAAATTGCCACACACACGAAATGGGATGCCAAGGACGACACAGACGTCACCGACTTGGAAAAACGTTTGACTGAAAAATCCCCTGCTGATCGGGCTAAGGAACTGCTTGCGAAGAAGATGCATGTAGAGGGGCTGGTTCAGATAATCGAAGACCTTCTAACGAAATTCTCCGATGAGAACTGCCGCCGCATTTTGGAGATCAAGAAAGACAAGCTCATCAATCGTGATGCTGCGCAAGCCGCAGCCACCAAGGTATTCTCCGGTGCTCCTTTGGATGGAATCGGAACAGATGCATGGAAACTTCTGTGGCAGCACGCGCGTCGATACTCTGAAGACCATGCCTACCGTGATCAAGCCTTCCCGTATCTTGCTTCCGAGGCCAGATGTGTTCTCTGCCATCAACCTTTATCAGATGATGCGCGGAAGCGCTTCACCTCCTTCGAGGAGTTCATCAAAGGGCAGGCTGAGAAGGATGCAAAAGATGCGGAGAAGGCTTTTGAAGATGCGATGACCACTATCGGGGACATCCCGACTGACCTATCGATCAAAACGCAATGCGATGCGGGAGGATTGATCTACGATGGAGACATGCCTCCGATAGTGCAAACTGCAGATGTGTTCCGGCAAAGAAAAGAAAAACTGTTGCATGTCAAGACCGTCGGAGAATTGCCTCAGATTCCTGATTGTGCATCCTGGTTGCAGGAAACAAAGACTCAGGCGTCTGGGTACGCCGAGGCGGCGAAGAAATGTCAGGAAGACGCGACGTCGGATACCCGACCGCAGCTTCAGATTCAACTGCGAGAACTAAAAGCAAGGAAATGGCTCTCCGAACAGCGCGAGGCCATTAACGTGGAAATCGAGAGGTTGAAAGCCGTTAAACGGTTGGACGAGGCAAAGCGCCTTACGAATACACAAGGTCTGTCCAAAAAAAAGGGTGAGATCGCGGAGTCGTTGATAACCGAAGCCTTTGTGCAGCGATTCCGTGACGAACTGGTGAGCCTCGGTGCTTCACGGATCAAGGTGGAACTGGTCAAGAAGCGGGTAGAACGTGGCCGGGTTCTTCACGAACTGCGGTTGGAGAAGGCCCAATCTGGTGCACTGCGTGATGTGTTGAGCGAAGGCGAGCACCGGATCGTGTCTCTGGCTGCCTTCCTGGCGGATGTGACGGGGAAGCAGCAGCCCGCTCCCTTCGTGTTCGACGATCCGATTTCCTCTTTGGACCAGGATTTCGAGGAGGCCGTTGTACAGCGACTGGTGCGTCTGGCTGTCGATCGTCAAGTCATCGTCTTTACACATCGCATATCCCTTCTCGTCATGTTTCAGGAGTATGGCAAGCGCGAAGGACGCGAACCTCAAGTAATCTGTGTCAGAAGTGAGACTTGGGGTACCGGCGAACCGGGTGATTCTCCGTTATTTGCGAAAAGACCGGAAAAGGTGCTCAATACTCTTCTGAACGAAAATCTGGCGAAAGCACGGAAAGCGCGTGACGAGGAAGGTCAGACGGCCTATGCGCCGCTTGCGAAAGCCATCTGCAGCGATTTTCGGATTCTGCTTGAACGCATGATTGAGTGCGAACTGTTGGCGGATATCGTCCAGCGCTTTCGGCGGGCGATCACCACCCAAGGCAAACTGGACAAATTGGCCCGAATCACAGAGGCGGACTGCAAGCTCTTCGATGACATGATGACCAAGTATTCCCGCCATGAACACTCGCAACCGAATGAAGCCCCGGTTGTATCTCCCACACCCGATGAACTGAAAGCGGACTTGGAGTCACTGCGGGCTTGGCGAACCGAATTTGTACAGAGGACGACCTGATGACCACACCACTCTTCGACAGCCTTGAGATACGCCAGTTCCGGGCGTTCGACTACATCAAAATTGAACAACTCGGCCATATCAATCTGTTTCTTGGTAAGAACAACGTGGGCAAGTCCACGCTGCTTGAAGCCTTGAGCCTGCACGCCAACCTCGGTTCCCCTCAGACCATCCAGTGGATTCTGGACGGTCGGGATGAGCCCGGCGAAGTACGCCACGGCAACACCGTCGATCCAACGGTTTGGAGCCTGTTTCATGACCATCCAGCCCTTGAACGCATCAAGGAATCCATACAGATCGGAAGGGCTGGCGCACCGGACAGCGCTCTGTCTCTGTCCATTGCTTGGCTTCGCAAAGTCGATGAGATGGACGTCTCTGGTGGGTTTGGGGATGGCAGCGGTTATGGCGGCGGCGTGCAGCCTGGCCATCAATACGTCGAGGTCGGACCGCCCGATGTGACGGACGGCGACGGCCCCATCCCATCACTTGTCGTGAAGTATGGTTCGATGCGGAGGACGTTGCGTCTGGACGAGGCCTATGACGACCTGTGCCGACGTTGGAATCTCCAGACCCGTTCCCATCGGGATATCGCAACGCCGTGCGTCCATGTTGGTCCAGGCGGCCTCGACGATGCGGTGATGCGGATCCTTTGGGAGCAAGTCGTCCTGACCGATGCCAAGCAGGATGTCATCGACGCGATGCGAATCATCGCGCCTGAGACGGAAGATTTCGCCCTCCTGCATCTCCATGAGCGAGTGTCGTCGCTTCGCTTGCGCGTCAAGGGTCGTCAAGACCCAGTTCCGATCAAGACCATGGGCGACGGCATGAATCGCCTCTTCGGACTTGGCATGGCCCTGGCGTGCGCGAAGGACGGCATCCTGCTCGTGGACGAAATCGAGAATGGCATTCACTGGTCGGTGCTTCCCGATGTCTGGAAGTTCGTCGTGAAGGTCGCCAAGCGGCTCAACGTCCAGGTCTTCGCCACCACACACAGCAACGACTGCCTGAAAGCCTTCCAGATGGGTACGAAAGGCGATCCGAACATGGACGGCGTTGCCGTTCGGATCGAGAAAAGGAATGGCGAGTTCAGCACCGAGATCTTTGACGAGAGGCGATTGGCGGTCATCGTGAAGGAGGCGATTGAAATTCGATGATGGTCAATCGACTCATTTTCGAAGGCGCGGACGACAAGCACGTTGTGATGAACCTCTTGTTCAATCACAAGCACGAAGGTAACCCTCTGGACGAGCGCTTCGCAGCAAAAGTCAAAGATGGCGTGGACAACCTGATCGACACGCTTAACGAGGAATTGAAGGCGACCGATCTCGGTCGTCTCGGTGTAATCCTCGATGCCGATACCGACCTTGCCCGGCAATGGGCGCGCGTGACGCGAGTGCTGGACGACCACGGATGCCCCTATGTCCCGGCTGCGCCCAGTGCCGACGGAACCATTGTCGAAACGACTGATGGCAAGAGGATTGGTGTCTGGGTAATGCCGGACAACAAGAGCGTCGGGGCACTGGAGGATTTCGTTGGCCAACTCATTGCAGATGGCGATACGTTGTGGCCGAAGGCCGAGGCCGACGTAAACGCCATCCCCACCGAGAATAGGCGGTTCAAGGCAACCTATTTATCCAAGGCCCAGATTCACACTTGGTTAGCGTGGCAAGAGGAACCGGGCACGAAGATGGGCGAGACCTTCAAGAAGCAATATCTCGATCCGAACCGTCCGCAGGCGACCGCCTTCGTGAACTGGATTAGGAGATTGTTGGCATGAGCAGAGATGAGAACAAATGACTACATATCCGAAGAAGCTAATCGAGGTCGCGCTGCCGTTGGCAGCCATCAATGAAGGTTCCAAACCGGAAACGGAGAACCCATTTCTGAAGGGTCACCCACGGGCGATCCACAACTGGTGGGCGCGGACGCCGCTGTCCGTAGCGCGGACGATTCTCTTCGCGCAACTGATTGACGACCCAGGCGATGGTCTTCCGCCCGAAGAGGCTCTCAAGGCACGCGAGAAGCTGTTGGATTTCGTGGCAAAATTAGCCACATGGAATGCCACGACGGATGAAGATATCATCGGTCAGGCGCGGGAAATGATTCGTAAGCAGTTCAAAGGCAAGATGCCTGAGTTCTGGGACATGTTTGGAGGCCGCGCCAGCATCCCGTTGGAAGCACAAAGGTTGGGTCTGAAGGTCACGAGCAGCGACCTCAACCCCGTGGCGGTCACCATCCAGCGAGCCTTGCTGGAGTTCCCTCCGCAGTTCAAGGACCGTACTCCAGTCCATCCATCTGATGAAAATAACTTGTTGATGGTTACCGATTGGAAGGGGACAACTGGCCTCGCTGAGGACATTCGATGGTACGGCAAATGGGTGTGCCAAAATGCGGCGAAGAGACTCGAACACCTCTATCCTAAGGGGCCTGATGGTAGGGAAGTGATAGCTTGGCTTTGGGCAAGGACCGTACCGAGTCCCGACCCATCATACGGTGGCGCCTATGTTCCGTTGGCAAGATCATTCAAACTGGCTGGAAAGAAACGTCAAGTCTGGATTGTCCCAACGATTAACCGAGAAACTTATGCTATTGACTTTCGTATTGCAAGTGATATGAAGCCTGATGTAGAGGGTACAGTTTCTCGCAAGGGTGCAGTTTGCCTGCTCAGCAAGAATACCATGCATTTCTCGTTCGTTCGAGAACAAGCCAAGAATGGCAACATGAAGAACCAGATGATGGCTATTGTTACGGAGGGAAATCGTTGTAGGGTCTATCATGCACCTACCGAAAGCCACATCAAGGCGGCTGGACAGGCTCTCCCTGATTGGCGACCGGATTGTGAGATGCCAAAAAAACATCGGAACTTCCAACCACCCGTTTATGGCATGGATAATCTGGGTGATTTGTTCACGGCACGACAACTCGTTGCTTTAACAGGAATCGTTGCACTTATCGAAGCAGCGCATGCAAAAATCCTCACTGATTCTCAAGGAGACAAGGACTACGCGGATGCCGTTACAACCTATCTGACTTGTGCACTCTCCAGGATGACTGATTACCATAGCAATCTTACAACCTGGAATCCTACAAACGAAAATGTAAGTCATCTATTTCAACGACAGGCTGTTCCTATGGCTTGGGATTTCTGCGAGGCGAATCCCATCGTTGGTAAACTTTCTTTCTCGGTTGCTGCTGAATGGGTAGCCAACTCGATTAATGCAGCCTGTCCTTCTATGCCGGTGGCTCGAGTTGCGCAACTCGATGCTAGAAAGTCCCAGCCGAAATTCGATGCAGCTCCAGTGATCTCAACTGACCCTCCGTATTACGACAATATCAGCTATGCTGACTTGGCGGACTTCTTCTACGTGTGGCTTCGTTTGGTCCTGAGGAAGATAGACCCTCAAACATTTGCGACGTTACTCACGCCCAAGGAGCCTGAACTCATAGCGTCACCAACGCGCCATGGATCCCTTGAGAAGGCAGAGAACCACTTCCGCGAAGGATTTCAGCTCGTATTTAAGTCAATCCACGAATGTTCAAATCCGTCAGTTCCTGTTACTGTTTACTACGCCTTCAAGCAGCAAGAAGATGATGAAACTGACGAGGATGAAACCCAAAGGTCTTCGACCGGCTGGGAGACGATGCTTGAGGGATTGGTTGATGCAGGCTTCCAGATCACCGGGACATGGCCTGTCCGTACCACTAAGAAGGCGCGTGCGGTCGCGCTTGGAACAAACGCTCTCGCGTCCGCCGTAGTTCTCGTCGCTCGCCAACGCGGGGCCAGCGCGGCGATGGCTACGCGGAAAGAGTTTTCCTCGGTCCTGCGAAAGGAACTGCCAGCCGCTTTCGCCGCCTTGACACAAGCAGGCATTGCTCCCGTCGACCTCGCCCAAGCCGCCATCGGACCAGGGATGGCCATTTTTTCCCGCTACCGTAAGGTGATTGAGGCGGACGGTTCGTCAATGTCTGTCCGGACGGCTCTCCAGATCATCAATCAGGAACTTGATGCGCACTTGGCGGCGCAGGAAGGCGAATTGGATCGAGATACGAGCTGGGCCGTGGCATGGTTCGAGCAGCATGGGATGAGCGAAGGCGAGTTCGGCGTGGCCGAGAACCTCTCCCGAGCCAAGAACACGGCTGTCAACAGCCTTGTCGACGAGGCAGGCATTATCACGGCAAGGGCCGGGAAAGTATGTCTAATCCCCCGTGACCAGATGCAGGACGACTGGGATCCAGCAACCGACAAGCGGCTGACCACATGGAAGGTGACCCAGCAACTTATTCGCGCTCTGGACCAACATGGCGAACGCGGAGCGGCGGCACTTCTGAGGCGGTTGGGCGGATACGGTGACGCGGCCCGTGACCTAGCCTATCGTCTGTTCAGCATTTGCGAGAAGAAGAACTGGTCCGGTGAGGCTCTGGCCTACAACAGCTTCGTTCTGGCTTGGCCGGAATTGACCAGATTGGCCCAGCGTGAGAATCCACGAACCCTTTTTTAATAGGGACAGTTCAATGATGAGGGCAAAACATGGCTAAGAGCAATCACGGCAGAGTGGGTGATGCGCTTGAATTGCTCAACAGGGGATTGCGTCCCTTTGTGGAGCGGGAACTGCGAGCCGTGCAAGGAGATCAATGGCAGGAACTGGTGGCGCAGACGATCCGCGAAGACCGTGGTGCAGTAAAGGCGACCAAGAAGGGCGAGGTCAATTGGGACACCCAAAATCTGCTCACGGTCATGTGGGACCAGTGGAACGCGGTCTTTCGTAACACCCTTGGCCATGCCGAACGATCCCTGGTCAGCGAACTACGCGAGGTACGCAACCGATGGGCGCATCAGACACCCTTCAGCAGTGACGATTCCTATCGGGCGTTGGACAGCATCGGACGTCTGCTCACCGCCATCTCGGCCCCCGAGACAAAGGAACTGGAAGAGCAGAAGATGGCGCTGCTGCGCGTGCGATTCGACGAGCAGCGCCGAGGCGAGATGCGCAGGCATGCCGTGGCCCCTACCGAGGGCAACCCGCAAAGCGGCCTGAAGCCTTGGCGCGAAGTCGCCACCCCGCACCGGGATGTGGCCAGCGGCAAGTACCAACAAGCAGAGTTTGCGGCTGATCTGTGGCAAGTGTACCTGAGCGAGGCAGCGTCCGAGTACCAGGATCCTACCGAGTTCTTTCGACGCACCTTTGTCACCGAAGGGCTGCGGAAGCTTCTCAGCAACGGCGTAATCCGCATCGGCGGACAGGGCGGCGACCCAGTGGTTGAGCTGCAGACGAACTTCGGCGGCGGCAAAACCCACAGCATGCTGGCGCTTTATCATCTTTTCTCCGGCACACCCTCGACCGAACTTCCCGGCACCGAGCAAGTCCTGGAGGACGCTGGATGTGAGGTGGCATCGAAGGTTAAGCGCGCTATCGTAGTCGGTACGAAGGTGTCGCCCGGCAACCCGAGCACGAAGACTGACGGGACCGTAGTCCGAACGATCTGGGGTGAGATCGCCTGGCAACTCGGCGGCAAGGCCGGTTACGAGATGATTCGCGCCGACGACGAGAAAGCCACCAACCCTGGCGACAAGATGAAGGAGCTGTTCAACAGGTTCTCGCCCTGTCTTGTCCTGATCGACGAGTGGGTAGCCTACGCACGGCAGTTGCACGAAGGCAGCGTGCTTCCCGCTGGTACTTTCGACACCCAGTTCACCTTCGCCCAGGCATTGAGCGAGGCGGCCAAGTCGGCCAAAAACACCTTGCTGGTGGTCAGCATTCCCGCATCCGACAACGAGATCGGCGGCGAATGGGGACAGCGCGCTTTGTCCCGACTCAAGAACGCCATCGGTCGCGTGGAATCGAGCTGGAGACCGGCCAGCTCGGACGAGGGGTTCGAGATCGTGCGGCGTCGGCTCTTTGAGCCTCTGAATGAAAAGCAGGCCTTTGTGGCGCGCGATGCCGTGGCGCGCGCCTTCGTGGAGATGTACGGAACGCAGCACAATGAATTTCCATCAGAGTGTCGAGAGGCCGAGTACGAACGACGCATCAAGCTGGCCTATCCGATTCACCCGGAACTTTTCGACCGGCTCTATAACGACTGGTCCACGCTCGACAAATTTCAACGCACGCGCGGCGTGTTGCGTCTGATGGCGGCGGTGATCCACTCCTTGTGGGAAAGACAGGACGGCAATCTGCTCATCATGCCTGGCACCATCCCCATTGACGACTCGGCGGTGCAGTTTGAGTTGACCCGCTACCTTGACGACCAGTGGACCCCTGTGATCGCCAAGGATGTGGACGGGGAGCATTCCCTGCCGCTCAGGCTTGACCGGGATTCCCCGAATCTGGGCCGCTACTCTGCCTGCCGCCGCGTGGCGCGCACCATCTACGTTGGATCGGCCCCGACCCAACGGGCCGCCAATCGAGGCATTGACGACCGCCAGGTGAAATTGGGATGCGTCCAGCCTGGCGAAACCGTGGCCACCTTTGGTGATGCCATCCGCAGACTTACCGATCGGGCGACCTATCTATATGTGGACGGCAGCCGCTACTGGTACTCGACCCAGCCCACTGTCACACGTCTTGCGGAGGACCGTGCGAACCAGCTACACGAACACGATGTCATGGACGAGATCGTGCGCCGCCTGCGCGACGAAGCGCGCAGCCGTGGCGATTTCCACCGCGTGCATGCCTGCCTGAGCGGCAGCGATATCCCGGACGAACACGATGCACGACTGGTGATCCTAGGCCCGGATCGCCCCCACAGCAAAGGGCAAATGGACAGCGCAGCGCGCATGGAGGCGCAAGCCATCCTGGACAGTCGCGGCAGTAGCCCCCGGTCATACAAAAATACTTTGGTGTTTCTGGCGGCTGATGCGAGTCGGCTCAAGGATCTTCAGATTGCCGTTCGGCAATTCATGTCCTGGAAGTCCATCTGGGACGAACGGGAGCAACTCAATCTCGATCCATTCCAATCCAAACAAGCGGATACAAAGCGCAAAAATGCCGATGAAACGGTAAAAGTTCGCATCCCCGAAGCCTACCAGTGGCTGCTCGTCCCGAATCAGCCAGACCCGAGGGGATTGCCGGAATGGACGGAAACCCGCCTGCAAGGATTGGATTCGTTGGCGATTCGCGCTTCCAAAAAGCTTAAGAGCGAGGAAATGCTCCTCCTCCAGATGGGTGGAGTTCGATTGCGCCTTGAACTGGACCGGGTACCTCTCTGGCGCGGGAATGACGTACCTGTGAAGCAGCTTGTCGAAGATTTCGCGACTTACCTGTACCTTCCACGTCTTCGCGACTCGGACGTGCTGATCGCAGCCATCCGGGAAGGTATCACGCTGCTGACCTGGCAGTCAGACACGTTCGCCTACGCGCAGTCCAAAGATGCTGAAGGCCGCTATTTAGGCCTCGCAGGCGGCAGTTCTGCCGCTGTTCAGGGCGAGGTCGGTTCGATTGTCGTGAAGCCCGATGTAGCAGACGATCAACAGCATCGGGATGCTGAGGCGGCAAAAGCAAAGGCCGGGAACGGTTCTGTGACGGTCTCGGAAACCGAACGGACTGGGGAACAGAGCCAAACGACCGGGAAGAGTACCACGCGTGGAACAAATACAAGCACACCTCTGCCAGCCACCCCCATGTATCGACGATTCCACGGATCGGTACATCTCGATTCACTCCGAACGGGACG
>JADGAY010000333.1 GCA_015231775.1 Magnetococcales bacterium
GCAAGCCCATGTCGTACAGATTCTTGTAGCGCTGGCTGCGTTTTAAGAGATCTTCCGGCTCTTGGGTGTTGCGAATGACGCGCGGCGGGGTGGCGGTAGGGAAGTTCCAATCGCAGATCCAGCGCACCACCTGACTGTTGAAAGTCTCGCACACCAGGTCCGCATCGGCGCGTATCACCTCGTTGCGCACCTCTTTTTGCACCTCACCCTTGTACTGCCCGCCGGCGGCATCGGTGGTCATGGCCTGGGAGAGCACCACTTTGGCGATGGAGCCGTTCATCAAAGCCAAAAAATCGCCGTGCCCTGGGGTGCCGCCGCGCGTCGCCTCGATCAGGCTGATCTGCATGGTCTCCGGCACGCAGACAGCGGAATCAGACTGGATGGCCATCAAGGTGTCGAGCAGCTTCCGCCGCTCCTCGACCGTCGCGGTCGTGGGATAGGTGCCTTTGGCGGTCGGCGTGCCGAACTTCTCTAAAAGCGTGGCCCACATGCGGATCCCTCCGCGCTTGAAGAGCACCGGCCAATAGAGCCAATGCGCCAGACCCAGACCATAAGGCTCGTCGTCGTTGTCTGTGCCGATGCAGAAGTGCCAGAACTTGCGCTCCGGCAGCAACTCGCCGTTGGGGTTGCTCATCGTCAGCAGGCGCAACCGCCCCTCGCCGTCGAAGCCGAAGCGGCGCTGGCGGCGCACTTTGATGGCATCGAGAATCACCCGGTCACCCTCACGCACCCACAAACACTCGGCCACCGCGTAGCCGTAGAAGACGCCATAGAGCATCTTGTCGGTCACCGCGTCCCAGTTGATGCGATTCAGGGTTGCCCGGATGAAATCCGCCGCCCGGCGCGAAGGCTCATCGTCTGCCCCGGCCACCACATCCCACTCGGCGGAGGTGACCGCCAGGCGGCGCTGCTGAAACGTCGCCCCAACCTGGTCATCGCGCAGCACCTCTTCGTAGATCTGGAGCGTGCCGCCGAAGTCCCGCAGTATCGAGTCACGGTTGGGTTGCACGGTCAGCGGATCGACAAAGCCGCGCGTGATGTCGCGCCCGTCGCGCGACGAGGCGATCAGGTCGAGTACGGGCGGGTCGATCTGTTTTTTGTCGGGTGTCGCGGTCATGTCAGAACCCCCTCATGAAGCCCAGGCCGCCCGAGCCGTTGAACGACCTCTCGCCGGAAATCCGTCCAGAAAATCGCGCCCCGCCGGACATGAATTCGATTTTCTGTTGCCCGGCCTGGGCTGCCGCCCAGAGCATGTGCAGGGCGTCCGGGCCGTCGTCGTGGGAATCGGACTCGCCGAAGTGCTGCAACTGCTCGATCAGAGTGGTGTGTCCCTGGTGCAGCAGAATCAAACCGTTAGCGATGTGCGGTTGCAGTGAACTGATGCGCAGCGCTTTGTCGCTCGACGGTTTCACTCCCCGCGCCGGCACAGGGATTCCCAGGCTGGCCGACTGGCGCACCAGCTCGTCCTTGAAGTACTCCTGAAACTGCACCGACTCCACAGACCAGTCGAGGCAGCCGTACTCTTTCTGGAGTTGCACCACCCGCGCGATGATCTTGTCCGGAGTGCGGCGCTGGATGTCGGCTTCGATCACGTAGAGCTTGCCGGTCTCCCGATCCAGTCCGCCGACCAGAATCGCCGACGGATCGCCGCGCCCGCCCGACTTGCCCATGGAGGGGTCCACCGCACCGAAAAAGACCAGACGCGCCGGCAATGCGGCCCAGAAGAGCAACGTGGCGAAGGTGGCATTCTCGGCCAGGGGGGTGTTCTGCAGCTCGGAGTCGAACGCGTCCCGCCCATCCCGCGCCCGGATTTTCATGAGCGTGACCAGGGGGCGCATGGCGGGCCAAGAGACTTCCGCGCCGGCCTCCATCGCCTTGCGGTTTTCCTGGTAATAGCGATCCGCCTCCGTCTCACCCTCAGCCTTGAGGATGGCCTCCCACCGCTCCCACAGATCCATCCGATCCGGCCAGCGCAGGATGGCGGCAAAGCGGCGCGACTCCCACATTGGATCACGCAAAAGTCGAGAAAGAAGCGAATCGTGATGCAGCACCGTGCCGATGACGACGGCGTGCATCGAATCGTCCGGAGGCCCGAGCTTCAAGACGGTCTTCTTGAACCACCCCTCCAGCTTGTCGCGCTGCGCCCGGGAACGGACATTCTCATCGTTCTCCAGATCATCGCAGATCACCAGATCCGGGCGATGCGCGCCGTGACGCAAGCCACGCATGCGCTTGCCGGAACCGAAGACCTGAATCTTGGCGCCGCCCCGCGTCAGGATCACGCCCTCCTGCCACAATCTCCCCGCGCCCGAGGCTTGGGGAAAATCCATGGCAAGGCGTTGATTGGCCTCCAGCTCCACCTTGACCGCCTCGAGCATCATGGCCGCCTGGTCGTAAGCGTCCATGACGATGCAGACGTAGTGACTGCGACCGGTCACCACGCGCCAGAGCGTGTAGATCTGCGAAACGAGAGTGGA
>JADGAY010000081.1 GCA_015231775.1 Magnetococcales bacterium
CTACGGCCTGGAACGGTTGGCCATGTACATCCAGGGCAAGGAGAACGTCTATGACCTGACCTGGGCGCCCGGCATCACCTACGGGGATGTGCACCAGCAGGAGGAGCGCGACTTCTCCGGTTATAACTTCAAATCCGCCAACACCGAAAATCTCTTCAAGCTCTTCGACATGTTCGAAACCGAGGCGTTGGCCCTCGCCGCCAAGGAGCTGCCCGGCCCGGCCTACGAACAGGTGATTCACGGTTCGCATGTCTTCAACCTGCTGGACGCGCGTGGCGCGATCAGCGTCACGGAACGGGCCCGGTTCATCGGACGGGTGCGCGCCATGGCCAAGGTGACGGCGGAGGGATTCGTCGCGCAGCGGGCGGCACTGGGTCATCCGCTCATCAAGCAGGGAGGACGGTCATGAGCGATCTGTTGTGGGAAATCGGCTGCGAAGAGATTCCGGCCCGCATGCTGGGCGAGGCGATCCGTTTTTTCGGGGACGCAACCCTGACGGCTCTGAACGAATCCGGCCTCTCGGATGGCAACACCCGCCTGAGCTGGTGTGACGGCACCCCCCGTCGTCTGGCCCTGGCGGTATCCGGCATCGCCGCGCGTCAGGCCGATCGGGTGGAGACCAAACGCGGCCCCTCCCTGGAGCGGGCCTACGATGCCCAGGGCAACCCGACCAAGGCAACCGAGGGATTCGCCCAATCCTGCGGCGCGACGGTGGCGGAGCTCGAACGCCTCGAGACCCCCAAGGGCACCTATCTCACCTACACCATCCGTCAGCCGGGCAGTTCGGCCACCGAGATCCTGCCCAAGCTCATGGCCGGCATCCTCACCGCCTTTCCCTGGCCCAAATCCATGCGCTGGGGGAGCGGGCAGACCCGTTTCGTGCGCCCGATCCGCTGGATGGTGGCCCTGCTCGATGGCCAGGTGCTGGCTGCCCGCGCCTCGGAGAGCGTGGTGGCCGGCAACCAGACCCGCGGCCACCGCTTCATGGCCCCCGGCCCCTTCCCCGTGACCGACGAGGGCTCCTACCGGGCGACGCTGGCCGCCAACCGGGTGATGCTCTCCCTCGAGGAGCGCATCGCCAAGATTCGCGAGGGGGTGGTCCGTCTGGCCGCCGCCGAGGGTGGCCAGGCGTGGCTCGATTCGGGCCTGATCCAGGAGAACGCCGGCCTGACCGAATGGCCGATCCCGATGTTGGGGCGGTTTGACCCCATCTATCTCGACATCCCCCCCGAGGTGCTCTCCACCTCGATGAAAAACCATCAGAAATACTTCCCGGTCAAGGGTCCGGACGGCGGGCTCAAGGCCTGTTTCGTGGCCGTGGCCAACCTGGACGCCCCGGATCCGGCGGTGCTGGTGCGCGGTTACGAGCGGGTGCTCCGGGCCCGCCTGGAGGACGCCGCCTTCTACTGGCGCGAGGATCGCGACATCCCGTTGCCGGAACGTCTGCCCGCCCTGGACAAGGTGGTGTTTCAGGCCCGTCTGGGCACCGTCGGGGAGAAGGCACGCCGCATCTCGATTCTGGCCGGCGCCCTGGCCGAACGGCTCGATCCGGCCTCCAAACCCCTGGCCGAACGGGCGGCGTTGCTCGCCAAGTGTGACCTGGTGACCGGCATGGTGGGCGAGTTCCCGGAGTTGCAGGGGATCATGGGCGGCTACTATGCCCGCCATGCCGGCGAGCCGGAAGCGGTGGCACGGGCGATCCAGGAGCATTACCGTCCCCAGGGGGCCGGCGACGATCTGCCCGCCTCCCGCCTCGGACGCCTCGTCTCCCTGGCGGACAAACTCGACACCCTGGTGGGCTGTTTCGGCATCGGCCTGGTTCCCACCGGCACCAAGGATCCCTTCGCCCTGCGCCGCGCGGCGTTGGGGGTGATCCGCATGCTGCTCGATGGGGACGGCATGGCGGTGGCGCTGCGTCCACTGCTCGAACTGGCCCATGGCGGGTTCGCCCCCGGCGTGCTGGAACGGGATGCCGCGACCACCTGCCAGGAGGTTCTGGAGTTCATCCACGGTCGCCTGGATGGTCATCTGAAACGGGATTACGCCCCGGATCTGATCGAGGCGGTGGAGGTTCTGCGGCTGGACGATCTCACCGACGTGGTGGCACGCATCGAGGCATTGCGGGCGTTCAAGGCGCGTGAGTCGTTCCCGGCCTTGGTCGCGGCCAACAAGCGCATCGCCAACATTCTCGACAAGGCCCCGGCGGGGGAAAAAGGCCATGCCGTGGATCCCGCCACCCTGCGCGAAGAGGCCGAATCGGCATTGCATGCCGAGGTGACCCGCGTTTCCGCCGCCATCGCCCCGCTGTTGGCCGGACGGCAGTACGGCGCGGCGTTGGAGAGCCTGGCCGGATTGCGCGACGGGATCGACCGCTTCTTCGATGCGTTGCTGGTGATGGATCCGGATGCCTCGGTACGGTGCAACCGTCTGGCGCTGTTGGGCGCGATCCGCGCCAGTTTCTCGCACCTGGCCGATTTCAGCCGGCTGGCCTAGCCGGACAACGCGGGATGACCTTGAAGGAGACGCCTCCCATGCCACGCGGACGACCCCGGGATCCGGATCGTCCGCGACGCATTCTGGAGGCCGCGACGGACCATTTCTGTCGCCTCGGTTACGAGCGCACCAGCATCAACGCGGTCGCCGCGGCCTCCGGCATCTCCAAAGTCACCATCTACCGCTA
Source organism: Magnetococcales bacterium (assembly GCA_015231775.1). GTDB lineage: Bacteria > Pseudomonadota > Magnetococcia > Magnetococcales > Magnetaquicoccaceae > Magnetaquiglobus. The sequence continues at coordinate 2,681 of JADGAY010000081.1, forward strand.
CTTTCCCACCAAGGAGGCGCTCTTCGAGGCGGTGGTGGACCAGCACATCGAGGCGATGTTCGCGGCCATGCCCCCCGGCTCCCTGGATCCGGCCCACCCGGAGATCGCCCTCCAGCACATCGCCGAACAGTTCGTCAACCTCATCGAACTCGATACCGTGCTCGCCTCCTTCCGGCTGATGATGGCCGCCGCCGGTCAGCAATCCAACGCCTGCCAGGCTTTTTTCGACCACGGACCGCTGCAACTGGTCCGTCAGGTGGCCGCCTACCTGGCCGCCGCCGCCGAGGCCGGAACCCTCGCGATCCACGACCCCTTTCTGGCGGCCAATCAGTTTCTGGCCCTGTTCCACGGCCTCGAACACATCCAGGCCCAACTCGATCTGGGCACGTGTACCCCCGAAGCCAACCAGACCCGCATCCGCGCCAATGTCGCCCTGTTCCTGCGCGCCTGCCGTCCAAACGTGTGACGCTCCGCCCCTTGGCAAAGGTTCGCTGCCTGCATTAAATAGTTTACTTGACCGTACAGTAAATCATGCTAAACTCGCTGCCGGACCCTCTGTCATGACGTGCATTCCCACCTCCGGACACCGATCGATGCCCACCTTCCGCCATGCCCCCTGGTTGATTGCGCTGCTGCTCGGCCTCACCCTGTCCGGCTGCCAGGAGGCGCGGAAAAGCAATGCCGCCCCCAAACCGGTCTATGTCTCCACGATCCAAGAACCCGACCAGGCCCGTGGGCGCACCTTCACCGGTGCGGTACGTTCCCGTCACGAAACCGAACGCTCCTTTCGCATCGCCGGCAAGATCCTCGCCCGGGAGGTCGAGGTAGGGGAGCGGGTGGTGAAGGGTCAGTCCCTGGCCCGGCTCGATCCCCTCGATCCCACCCTCGCCAAGCGCGCCGCCGAGGAGCAGTGGCGTGCCGCCCAGGTGGATGCCCAGCAGGCAGCGCGGGACGAGGCCCGTTTCCGGAAATTGTTGCGTGAAAACACCGTCTCCGAGGCGGATCACGAACGCCAGAAGGCGCGCGCCGATGCCGCCGCCGCCCGTCTGGCCCAGGCCAGGAGTCAACTCGATCTGGCGGGCAACGCCCTGGGTTATGCCCGTCTGGTGGCCGACTCCGACGGCGTGGTCACCGCGTTGCGTTTTGAGGTGGGGCAGGTGGTGGCGGCGGGCCAGTCGTTGATCACCCTGGCCGATCCGACACGGCTGGAGATCGTGGTGGATCTGCCTGAATCCCTGGTCAACCGGTTGGAAGGGATGGATGGCGCGGTCCAGATCGCCGATGATCCGAAAACATCGCTTCCGGTCACGCTGCGGGAGTTGGCGCCCATGGCCGCCTTTCCCAGCCGCACCTTTCGCGCCCGTTACGCGCTGCCGGAGGAGGCCCTCCAGTCGGGCACCCTGCGCCTCGGCATGCGTGCCCGGCTGTTTCTGGCCGGGCCCGACCCCAGGTTTGGGATCCATCTGCCCGCCGCCGCCCTGATCCAGGATCACGGTGCACCGTTCGTCTGGCTGGTGGAGGGGAGTCCGCCCAAACTGATCGCGCGTCCGGTTCGGGTCATGGGGTATGTTGCCGACCGGGTTGCCGTGGAGGGGGTGAAACCGGGGGAGCGGGTGGTGACCATCGGCGCGCAGAAGCTTGACGCTGGGATGGCGATTCAGCCGATCGAGCGTCCCCTGCCCGTCTCCACCACGCCTGGCGATGGGAAGCGGTCGTGAACGGAGGCGACTTCAATCTCTCCACCTGGGCCGTGACCCATCGCCCGATGGTGCTGTTTCTTCTCCTGGCAACCCTTTTGACCGGGGTGTTCTCCTACCTGCGATTGGGACGGGCCGAGGATCCGATCTTCAATGTGCCGATGATGACCGCGAGCATGGTCTGGCCCGGCGCCACGGCGCGGGAGGTGCAAGACCAGGTGATGAACCGCCTGGAACGCAAACTGCGCGAACTGGAGGGGTACGATTACATCAAGACCTTCTCCCGGCCCGGCTACGGGGCCCTGAGCCTGCGCATGAGCGGTCGCATGACCAAGGCGCGGCTGGATGAGACCTGGTATCAGGCACGCAAGAAAATCAACGATGCCCGCCTCGAGTTTCCGGAAGGGGTGCTCGGCCCCTTTTTCAACGACGAATACAACGATGTCTATCTCTCCTTGCACGCCCTGCACGGGGACGGGTTGACCCTGACCGAAATGCGCGAGCTGGCCGAGGGGGTGCAACGGGCGATCCAGGCCATTTCCGAAGTCAACAAGGTGCACGTGCTCGGCACCCAACCGGAGAAGATTTACGTGGAGATCTCCAGCCGCAAACTGGCGGGTCTGGGGATCTCACCGCAAACCATCCTCGACACCTTGAGCCGCCAGAACCGGTTGAATCCCTCGGGCTTCGCCGAAACACCCGGAGATCGGCTCTTCCTGCGGGTGGATGGGGTGGCGCGGGACGCGACGGAGATCGGCGAGATCCCCATCGAGGCCGGGGGACATCTGCTGCGGTTGAAGGATGTGGCGGAGATCAAGGCCGGATACGAGGATCCGCCGTCGTTCGTGATCCGCCACAACGCCCGTCAGGTCGTCGTGATCGCCATCACCATGAACCGTCATGCCAACATCCTCGATCTGGGCCAACGGATCGATGCCCGCATGGACGAAATCCAGGCGGGATTGCCCGCCGGCGTCACGCTGGAGAAGTACGCCGATCAACCGCGGGTGGTGGCCGAATCGATCTGGGAGTTCGAGAAATCGTTTCTGGAGGCCCTGGCCATCGTGCTGGCGGTTTCGTTTTTTGCCCTGGGACGGGGCGCGGGGATCGTGGTGGCGGCGTCGGTACCGCTGGTGCTGGGCATGGTGCTGGTGGTCATGCACGCCTTTGACTGGAACCTGGACCGCATCTCGCTGGGCTCGCTGATCATCGCCCTGGGGTTGCTGGTGGATGATGCCATCATCGCCGTGGAGATGATGGTGGTGAAGATGGAACAGGGGTGGGAACGAGAACAGGCCGCCAGCTTCGCCTACACCTCCACCGCCTTTCCCATGCTCACCGGCACCCTGGTGACGGTGGCCGGCTTTCTGCCGGTGGGATTCGCCCAGTCCATCGCCGGGGAGTACGCCTGCGGCATCTTCTGGATCGTCGGCACGGCCCTGCTCGCCTCGTGGCTGGTGGCGGTGCTGTTCACCCCCTATCTCGGCGTGCTGCTCCTGCCCAAAATCAAGGCCGAATCCACCCACGCCGACCCCCACGCCACCCCCCTCCATGACCGGATGCGTCGCCTGCTCGATCTCTGTCTGACCCATCGAAAAAAGATTCTCATGGCCACACTGCTCCTGTTCCTGGCTGCTGGAGCCGGCATGGGTCAGGTGCAGCAGCAGTTCTTTCCGACCGCCGAGCGCCCGGAGCTTTTGCTCGAGCTGCGCCTGAAGGAGGGCTCCTCCATGCGCGCCACGGAAGCCCTTGTCCTCAGGATGGAGAAAATTCTGCAACAGACGCCGGACATCCCCTACTTCACCGCCTATCTGGGGGCTGGATCGCCCCGTTTTTATCTGTCGTTGGAACCGGAACTGCCCAATCCCGGCTACGCCCAGTTCGTGCTCATGACCACCGGCAGCCAGGCGCGAGAGCGGATTCGCGCCCAGTTCATGGAACTGTTTGAACAGGAAGAGGCATTCCCCGAGGCGCGCGGTCGGGTGACACGGCTCGAGTTCGGTCCACCGGTGGGCTTTCCGGTGCAGTTCCGGGTGATCGGACCGGATCCGGGTGAGGTGAAACGGATCGCCGCGCGGGTGCGGGATCAGGTGCGGTTGAGCCCCCTGGTGCGCGATACCCAGCTCAACTGGAACGATCAGGTGCGGGTGCAGAAAATCCGCGTCGATCAGGAGAAGGCGCGCCAGTTGGGCATCGCCTCGACGGATGTGAGCAACGCGCTGCAACTGCTCTTTTCGGGGGTTCCGGTGACGCAGCTGCGCCACGGCGAGGCGCTGACCGAGGTGGTGGTGCGTGCCGAGAGCACCGAGCGTCAGGCCATCGACCAGCTCGAGGATCTGCCCATGCTCACCCGCACCGGGGATTTGGCGCCCCTGTCGCACATGGCCACCATCGAGCCAACGTTCGAGGAGCCGGTCCTGTGGCGATGGAACCGCGCCATGGCGGTCTCGGTGCGCGCCGATGTCATCGATGGGGTGCAGGCCCCCCACGCCACGGAGAAGATCTGGCCAACGTTGCAACCGATTCTCGACGCCCTGCCGCCGGGCTATCGGATCGAACAGGGGGGCGCGATCGAGGAGAGCGAAAAGGCCAATCGCGCCCTGTTCGCCCTGTTTCCGGCGATGTTCCTGGTGATGCTCTTCTTTTTGATGATGCAGTTGCAGAGCTTCTCACGCATGTGGATGGTCTTTCTGACCGCGCCTTTGGGGTTGATCGGCGTGGTGCCGGCGTTGCTGCTGTTTCAGGCGCCGTTTGGTTTCGTGGCGCTGTTGGGGGTGATCGCGCTGGGGGGGATGATCATGCGCAACTCGGTGATTCTGGTGGATCAGATCCAACGGGAGATCGAGGCGGGCCTGGAGCCGTGGCAGGCGATCATCGAAGCCACGGTACACCGCGCCCGTCCGGTGATCCTCACCGCCGCCGCCGCGATCCTGGCCATGATCCCCCTCACCCGCAGCATCTTCTGGGGCCCGATGGCCATCTCCATCATGGGCGGCCTGGTGGTGGCCACCGCCCTCACCCTGGTCTTCCTCCCCGCCCTCTACGCCGCCTGGTTTGGCGTGCGACGGGGGTAGCTGGCTTGGTCTGCCGACCCTTCTGAACCAGGACGGTTGCCTGCCACCGCGCGCTCGCCCTTTCCCACATCCACCCCATGGCAACGCTCTGCAAGTGCGCGGTACGACTTTTTTCCTTCCTGACCCAAGCGCCGTGTCAACCGCTGCATTCAAACATGACAAGCAATCATCACAGCCACCATTGATTGATTATTTAACCAATGGTACCCTTCAGATAGAATCTTTAAAGCATTCACGATCTTCTCTCATCTTGCGGGTATAATGCTGCTTGCTCTCTGTAGAGTTGAGCGATCAATGCAATCGGTTGAACGTGTTGTCCTGTTCTCTGGCCTGCAAACTTTTGACAATCCAGGTTTATCATCATGTATTTAAAACACCTATATATCGAGAACAGTGGCCCCATTCGGCACCTCGATCTCCCAATTCCTCTCAAGGAGAATGGCACGCCAAAGCCATTGATTCTGGTTGGTGAAAACGGGGCAGGAAAAACAATTCTCTTATCCTTGATTGCTGACGCTTTAATTGAAGCTGCCGCAGTCCATTATACAGACATAGTTCCTGGATCGGGAACACCCAATCGGCCTTGGTTCCGTATTCTCGGCCCGACGACGCTTTCGGCTGGGAGCGACGGAGGGTGTGCAATCCTGCATTTTGAACATGATGGAGAAAATTCATTTTACTGTGAAAAAATTGGTAATCTTTCGACTGATGATGTTAAAATGCGCGCTCCGGAATCATTAATATCTGGGATTCGATGGGATAACGATGTATACTTTAAAAAGTTTTTTTTGAGTGATGATAAGTCAAGGAAAATATTTGAGTCTGGATCGTATCTTTTCTTTCCTTCAAGTAGGGCAGAGACACCCCATTGGCTCAACAAGGAGAGCATACCTGAAAATATTTTTAATAATGCACAGCGCATATCTAAAAGATTACAAAAACCCATTTATGTAGAACAAGGCCTAGATTTGCTCCATCAGTGGATGCTAACTTTATTGATTGATACTCGAATTGAGATAACACCTACCCAAACAAATAATGGAACTTTTCAAATTAAAACTTGCATTATTGACAATCAAGAATTTATGTTTAGCAATTCAAACATTGTAAATACATATATAAATAATAGTATACTTTTTACCCTAAATTCAATCTTGAAATTAATATTTAATATTAGAGAAGAAAGTGCAAGCCTAAAATGGATCAATCGATTTTATCATCAAATATTCTTTGCAATGAATAATATAGACCTGCCTATACACTCATTATCAGCAGGCCAAGCAATACTTTTTAACATTTTCGGAACCTTGATGCGTTATGGAGATGGCTTAAATAATACTCTTGGCACTGCTGAAAATATATCTGGAATTTGTATTATTGATGAAATCGATGCACATATGCATATTGATTTGCAGAACCGGGCTTTGCCAGAGCTAATTAAAATGTTCCCAAAGGTGCAATTCATCCTCTCCTGCCACTCGCCGCTCTTTGTGCTCGGGGCAGAAAAAATTCTTGGAGAGTATTCTGTATCTATTGTGAATATGCCCGATGGCACTCTTATCAATAGTGAAGCCTATACCGAATTCGGTCAGGCATTGTGTGCATTTCAGGAGACAAAAGCCTACCAAAATAAAATCCAAGCAGCACTTGAAAAAATGCGTGTTGGAACAAAGCCGCTCTTAGTAACTGAAGGGAAAACTGATATTGAACATCTGAAAATGGCCATGAAAATTTTAAAGATAGACGATCTCGATGTTGAGTTCCTGGAAGATGTTGATGAAAAGGGTGGTTACAGCAATTTGCTTAAACTTCTGGAGCAACGTTCCAGATTGCCAGAAACAAGGATTATTGTCGGAATTTTTGACAGAGATGAAAAAGAACCTCTTACTCAGATCGAAAAAAATAACGGGGTATACAAAGATTATGGTAACAATGTTTTTGCAATTTGTTTACCTTGTAATGATGAAAACAAACACTGCTGCATAGAACATTACTATCCTGACAGAATCCTCAAGAAGGAGAACGAAGGACGTCGTATATTTACAGCCAGTGAATTTTATCCAAGTGGAAAAAGTGAAGATGGTATATATAATTTAAGCCACGGATTAAATAAGGATAAATTATCTAAAGACAGTATTATTGATTATGAAGTATATAAAATCAATGATTTAAAAAATTCCAACAATATTGCGATGTCAAAAACAAAATTTGCACAGTTAATTCAATCTCCAGATTTTATTGGAGATTTTAACTTCGAATCCTTTCGACCCATTTTTGACCGTCTCAGAGAAATTCCAGGATTGGCAGCGACATCTGTATAAAATCATTCAAAATATAACCACAACCTCTCCATGCTGAATTCTAACTTTAAAAGGTTGTTGCAGCAGTTTGTGGTGATCCTGTCACATCCCTCCCGATGTCGGTATCCATCCCCGCATTGGGTCACGCTTCCAGTCCCTGGATTCAGCAACCCTGTATTCCGGGCCAAAACAGTCCATGAAATCGGGTGGGTAGGAAGGATCCATGGATTCAGGTGGACGCGGTTGGCATGGATCGGATATCATGAATGCGGTTTGAATTTCCAAAATGGAGCGTCTTACCATGTCCAGACTCGTCGCCGCATTCGATACCCATCAGTTCATCAAACAGATGGTCGCCACCGGCTTTACCGAGGAACAGGCGGAAACCCAAGTGCGACTGTTGACCGATATTCTCGGATATCAGCTCTCCACCAAGGCAGACGTCATCAAAATGGATGCGCGCTTACTGGAGCTGCAGCGCGATATCAAAGAGATCGACGCGAAGATCGAAACCACCAAGGCGGATCTGCAACGCGATATCAAAGGTCTGGATAGCAAGACCGAAACCACCAAGGCGGAACTCCAACGCGACATCAAGGAGTTGGAACTGCGCATGGTAATCAAGATGGGCGCCATGATCATCGGGGGAATCGGCTTGCTGTTCGGTCTCATGCGGGCGTGGCCGCTGCCGGTGCAATACGTCCCACCGCCTGGCCAGGAGCTGCGCCTTCCGACTCCCAACCCGGTTCAGCCCAATCAGCCGCTCCCAACCCCGACCCGCTGAAGCATACCGATTCCTGCCGTCCTGTTCGTGAGCTCCGTGCAACCATCCCGAATGGTGCCGCCATCCAATCCCTCTTGTTACCCCTACCAGGCTTGGAGGCTCCACCCCGCTGGGAATCCCCTTTGCCATCCCCAGTGATCCAGGGCTCATCATGACTTGAAGAGGCTGCAAACCTCCAGGGGGCGCCGACCAATCAACCCGCATGGGTATCTTGACAGCCAAACGTGGCACAACCAAGTGCCATGGCGCGACATTCAGGCGTGGCATGAGTCGGCATGCCGTCTGCAACCCACCGCCTTGACCACCTTCAGGATGGTGGTGAATTCCAGGGGGCCTGCTGACGATGGCGCACGGCAACCCCCCTCACGAAACAAGCCCGTAGCGCGGGCCAATTGACCCATTCCCCAGCCTTGCGCGCGGACCCAGGGCGTGCGCGACCCATGCCGGGTCCATGGCCAATCCGGTTGGAACCACGAAACCGGATCTGGCGATCAACTCAGCGATCAGCAGTGGGTTGAAGATGGAAACGGATCAAAGGGGTAGCGATCGAGCAAGAAACGTGATCCAATGAACACGGATGCTGGGGACATTGCCGGATCTCGGCGCCTCCATGACGACGCGCACACCCGATCCAGGATTGTTTTCAATACTCTTCATATTTTCGGGATCCTAGAATCAAGGGTATGAATAGGCACCGTCACAATCTGTAGTTAACGTTGAATCAACGCACCGACACGATATTCATCCCAACCGCCTTCACCTTTTGCGCCACCAAAGCCATGAAAACCATCTCGAAACGCATCGCCGAAGAACTGGACGTCGGGGAGTTCCAGGTTGCCGCCGCCATTGCCCTGCTGGACGAGGGGGCCACGGTGCCCTTCATCGCCCGCTACCGCAAAGAGGTGACCCACGGCCTGACCGATACCCATTTGCGCCAGTTGCATGAACGTCTTGCCCAATTGCGGGATCTGGAAGCACGCCGCGAGGCGGTGCTCAAAAGCATTCGCGAACAGGATAAGCTCACCCCGGAGGTGGAACAGGCGATTCTGGCCGCCGACACCCGCACCCGACTGGAGGATCTCTATCTGCCGTTCCGTCCCAAGCGTCACACCAAGGCGGCGCAGGCGGCGGAAGCGGGTCTGGAGCCGTTGGCCGATCAACTGTTGAAGGATCCAGGCCAAACGCCGGAGTTGCTGGCCCGTGCTTTTGTCGATCCCGAGAAGAAGGTGGCCGATGTTCAGGCGGCTTTGGAGGGGGCGCGGGAGATCCTGATGGAGCGTTTCGCCGAATCCCCGGAGTTGACCGGACGGCTGCGGGAGCAGTTCCTGGAGCAGGGGATCCTGGGTTCCAAGGTGGTCAAGGGGCAGGAGGAGAAGGGGGCCAAGTTTGCGGATTATTTCGCCTCGGGAGAAGCCTTGAAAAAACTGCCCGGCCATCGGCTGCTGGCCATGCTGCGCGGCCAGGAGGAGGGGGTGTTACGTCTCTCCCTGGATCATCCGGAAGAGCTGGACGCTGCCCTGGGCGAGGCTGTCACCTGTGTGGGCGTCATTCGCAGCCATGTCCGGCTCGTCAACCGGGGACGCCCCGGCGATGGCTGGATGGAGGAGACCTTGCGGCAGACCTGGCGCAAGAAGTTCAAGCCCCGCCTGGAGAACGATCTGCTCAAACAGGCGCAGGAGCGCGCCCACGAGGAGGCGATCCGGGTGTTTGCCCGGAACGTCAAGGAGGTTCTGCTGGCCGCTCCGGCGGGGATGACGCCGGTGATCGGTCTGGATCCGGGTTTGCGCACCGGTGTGAAGGTGGCGGTGGTGGATGCCACCGGCAAGGTGGTGGCCACCGATACCATCCATCCGCATGCGCCGCGCAACCAGTGGCGGGAGTCCATGACGCGGTTGGCGGAGCTGGCCCGTCGGCACGGCGTCCGACTGGCGAGCATCGGCAATGGCACCGCCTCCCGCGAGACGGAAAAACTGGTGACCGAGTTGGGACGTGCCATGCCGGATCTGGGTTTGCGGGGTGTGGTGGTCAACGAGGCGGGCGCATCGGTCTATTCGGCCTCGGAGTTCGCCTCCCAGGAGTTGCCGGAGTTGGACGTATCGTTGCGCGGGGCGGTCTCGATCGCGCGCCGGTTGCAAGATCCCCTGGCGGAACTGGTGAAGACCGACCCCAAGGCCATCGGCGTGGGCCAATATCAGCACGACGTGCCGCCCAAGCGTCTGGCGGAGGCGCTGGACGGGGTGGTGGAGGACGCGGTGAACGCGGTGGGGGTGGATGTGAACACCGCCTCGGCGCCGTTGCTGGAGCGGGTCTCTGGTCTGAACAAAACCCTGGCCAAAAACATCGTCTCCTTCCGGGATGACCATGGCCCCTTCCCTTCCCGGCAGGCGCTGCTCAAGGTGAGCCGCTTCGGTCCCAAGGCCTTCGAGCAGGCGGCGGGGTTTCTGCGCATCCGCAACGGCGCGACGCCCCTGGATGCCTCGGCGGTGCATCCGGAGTCCTATCCGGTGGTGGAGCGCATTCTGGGCCGGATTGGGGTGAAGCTCGATCGTTTGATCGGCAATCGCACGCTGCTGAAAGAACTCTCTCCGCGGGATTTCGTGGATGACCGCTTCGGCGAACCCACGGTCAAGGACATTCTGGCCGAGTTGGAGAAGCCGGGCCGGGATCCGCGCCCGGAGTTTCGCACCGCCACCTTCCGCGAAGGGGTGGAGAGTCTGGAGGATCTGCAACCGGGCATGATCCTGGAAGGTGTCGTGAGCAACGTGACCAATTTCGGGGCGTTCGTGGATATCGGGGTGCATCAGGATGGGCTGGTGCACATTTCGGCCATGGCACACCAGTTCGTGAAAGATCCGCACAGCGTGGTCAAGGCTGGCGAGGTGGTCAAGGTGCGGGTGGTGGAGGTGGACAAGCCCAGACGCCGCATCGCACTCTCCATGCGGCTGGATGATGCCCCAGCCCCGCAACCGACCCGAGGCGCGGATCGTCCGCGTCCGGTCGCCGCGAATCCGTCACCCGTGCCGCAGGTGGACAACGCGATGGCCGCGGCCTTCTCCCAGGCCAGAGGCAAACCGGGACGCTGATGTTGGTTCCCCGGTTCATGCCCAGGCGTGGACTGGGAAGTGATCAGGCGGCAGATGGTCACCGGTCGCGATTGTGTCCGATGCGGTGGGCGACTGCGGATCACCACGTCACAAGGGTGCACCCCCTCCAGGGTCTGTTGCCTCTGGCCACCACCGACATGATCCCATTCAAGACGGGCGCGAAGCGATCGATCTCGGCCATACTCTGCATGCCGCAGGTCTGTTGCAGGGTCTCGGCCAGACGCGCCGGATCGATCCAGCAGGGCGCCAGGCGACCTTCAGGTTACCAATCTCCCGACCCGGATCACAACATAGGCCAGGCTCCAGGCGATGGAGAGCGAGAAGAGCACCGAAAAGCCGGCCCACCCCCAACTGCCGGCTTCGCGCCGGATGGCGGCGATGGTGGCCAGGCAGGGGGAGTAGAGCAGGGTGAACACCATGAAGGCAAAAGCCACCCGAGGCGACATGGAGTTGGACAACTGTTCCCGCAGGCTTTCGGATTCTGATGCCTGTTCCCGCTCTTCGGCGTAAAGCACCGCATAGCTGGCCACCACCACCTCCTTGGCCATGA
>JADGAY010000334.1 GCA_015231775.1 Magnetococcales bacterium
TGCATGGCTGCGGGCCTTGTCCTTGAACTGGGTCATGCGATCCAGCTCCCCCATCATCGTGAAGGTGGAGAGCAGCCACGCCAGCTCCGCATGGGCCGGAACGTGGCTTTGAATGAAGATGATGCTCTTGTCCGGATCGATGCCGCAGGCCAGATACAACGCCGCCAGATCCAGGATCCGCTCGCGAAAGAGGGCCGGATCCTGGCGCACGGTCAACGCGTGCAGATCAACCACGCAAAAGATGCAGTCGTGGTCCTCCTGCATCCGGGTCCACTGCCGCAGGGCGCCCAGATAGTTTCCCAAGGTCAACTGCCCGGTGGGTTGGGCGCCGGAAAAGACGATTGGTTTGCGCATGATGTGATTTCCCAAGAAAACGACCGAGCGAAAGGAGTCAACGAGGCGGTTTGGCCATGGCCAAACCGCCGACACGAGCCATGGATAGTCCGGCAAATGGCGCGGCAATGGGTGCCAGCACGGTTCGCAGCCTGCAAACCGTGCGCGTTTAATGCAGACCCGCCATGGAGAGATAGAAACGATTCAACACCGACATGGCCGGCACCATCACCTGACTCATCACCCCGGAAAAGGCCAACACCAACACGATGGGCATCCCATAGCGCCCCAGGGCGTCCAGATGGCGATCGAAGGGGCTGGGCAGGATCGCCCCCAGCATCCGTCCCCCATCCAGGGGCGGGATCGGCAACAGGTTGAACACCGCCAACAACACGTTCATGTGGATGGCCGCCACCAGCATGTTGGCCAGGGGGACCATGAAGAACTCCGGCAGACGGGTCACCAAACGAAACAGCAGCGCGCAACCCAGGGCCAACAGCAGGTTCATCAAGGGGCCCGCCGCGGAAACCCAGAACAGGCTCCATCGAAAGGATCTTCCGGAACGGACGAAGTAACGCGGATCGATGGGCACCGGCTTGGCCCCGCCGAAGACGAACGGCGTGCCGGTGGTCATGAGCGAGGCGAGCAACATGACGCCGGGGATGACGATGGTCCAGGCCAGATCGATGTGGGGAATGGGGTTCAAGGTCAACCGTCCCATGAGGCGCGGGGTCGGATCCCCGAACCAGGTGGCCACCCGGCCATGGGCCCACTCGTGAAGGGTGATGGCGAAGAGGATTCCCGGCGCCCAGATGATGATGTTCTGCACGATTTCGTTCATGCCGGATATCCCGTCCGCCCAAGTCGTTGTCGCGCCGCCCGCGCCGGTCGCGGTGGTGCAACGATGCATCGCCCGGAATCATTCATGGCGCAGCGCCTCCACCGGATCGACCCTGGCCGCGCGCCAGGCTGGATAGAGGGTGGCCACCAAGGTGATCACCAGACTGGAACCGGCCACCCACGCCACATCCCCGGCCACCACCCGAGCCGGCAGATGGTCGATGAAATAGACTTCGCCGGAGATCAGTTGGATGTCAAGGAGCTTCTCCAGGCCGCGCACCGCCTGTTCCAGATTCCAGGAGAGCAGCAATCCCAACAGGGTGCCCAGCGTGGTGCCCACCGCGCCGATGATGCCGCCGTGGATCATGAAGATGGTCAGGATGCTGGAAGCGCGGGCGCCCATGGTCTTCAAGATCGCGATCTCCCCGCCCTTCTCCATCACCACCATGATCAGACTGGAGATGATGTTGAAGGCCGCCACCAGCACCACCAAAAGCAGGATCACGAACAGCACGGATTTTTGCATTTGCAGGATCCGGAAGAAATTGCGGTTCATCTCCATCCAGTCGCGGATCCAGTACCCCTTGCCAAGCTCCCCGCGCAGGGACTGGGCCACCAGGGGGGCGGTATCCGGGGTGGTGGCGAGCATCTCGATGCCGGTGACGGTCCGGCCCATCTCCATCAGACGCTGGGCATCGTCGATGCGGATGTAGGCCATGGCGTTGTCGTATTCGTGCATGCCGGACTCGAAAACCGCCGCCACCTGAAACGCCTCCATGCGCGGACGGGCCACCCCGTCTCCAGACGAACTGACCGCGATGGTAAGGGTGACCCGATCCCCCAATTCGACCTGCAGATTGCGGGCGAGCTTGCCGCCGAGGATGATGGTCTGTTTGGGGAGTCCCTCGAGTTTTCCTTGGCGAATATTGGCCCCCAGGGCCGAGACCTTGGTCTCGAGTTCAGGATCCATGCCGCGCAACACCACCCCGAACGAGCGTCCCTGGGAGGAGATCATCGCCTGATGCAGGGTATAAGGGGCCACCGCCACCACCCCGGCAATGGCGCGGATGCGGGAGATCAGGGATTCGGCCCCCTCGAGGTTGCCCGACGGCGCCCGCACCGTGACATGGCTGGTCACGCCGAGGATCTGGCGTTGCAGCTCCTCGCGAAAGCCGGTCATCACCGCCAGCACGGTGATCAGCGCCGCCACCCCGAGCACCACCCCGCCCATGGACAAGGCAGTGATGACGCTGATGAAAAACTCACCGCGCTTGGCCCTGAGATAGCG
>JADGAY010000335.1 GCA_015231775.1 Magnetococcales bacterium
CCAAACAGCCGATGCGGGCCATGCATGGCCCGCCAAATGACGCCGCCCTTTGAGAAGCACGAATCGATTTGGTTCGCTTCGTGCAGGTTTGGTGATTCCATTCATGGAATCACCAAACCGCCTCTCAATCATCCGCCCGCACGGCAACGACATCTCGTGACGACCTGTCCGCGAATCAAACCCGCGTGGATGATTCCGCCTCCCGTCAGCCGTTCTCCAGTGCCTCGACCCGCCCGGTCAGGGCCTCCAACCCGGCCACAAGCGCCAACACCTGCCCATGCGACTCCTGCAACGCCTTGATCAGAATCGGCACGAAGACCGAATATTTGACCGATTTGGTCACCGTGCCCAAATCATGCCGGATGATGGGTCGATCCGCCTCGCTCTGACCCTCGCCGGGAACCCACGCCAAATCCGGAACCATCTCGCAGTCCGGGATGGACTCGACCAATCCCGGAAAGACCGTTTCGAGTTCCTGGGCGATCACCCCGATCTGACGCAACGGATCCCCGATGAGATTGAAATTCCGCACCCGCACGGCCATCAGCTCCGCCAGTTTCGCCGTGGCGTCGCTGATGTTCTCCTTGAGCTTCACATCCGACAGGGCGCCATAGGCGTTGTTGGTGTTCTTGATGTCGCCGCTGTTGTTGATCTGGCACTTGACGGTGTTCGTTGCGGTCACGTTGGATGCGAATTGCGCAATCGGGTCCGTGGTCGTACTTCCGGTCCGGTAGACACGGAATGCCAGTGTGTCCATCTCATTATACACATCGAACTTTGCAACCGGATTCATGGTGCCGGTGCCGAGAAACCCTCCAGCATTGGAAGCAAGCAACACCAGATTGGCGTTGGAAACACCATCCATTTTAAGTTCCGTGATCCAATCGCTCCACGACATGAAATAGACACGCCAATAGCTTGCTTCAACACCCTCACTGACTTGAACTTGTCTCCAGGTATTAAATCCGGTGCAATTCGCAACCCCAGAACCTCCGGAAACGCATCCTCCGGAAAAAGTCGTGATTGGGACATCGATCCATGAGATTCCGTCCGACGAGCGTTGAATCTTGAAGCTGCCGCTTGATGCACTGGTCCAAAACTCGACTTTACGGACAATTTTCGCAACTGAAAACTGATACCCAACAAACGCGGTTCCTGGATTCAAAATATAACCATTTCCAACCCCAGCACCAATATCTGTTGACCCATTACACATTCCATTCAACGTCGGAGTATAGTTGGCGTCATACCATGAGCCTCCCTGCAGAACAGCGATGACCAAAGTCATTAACCAATCGTAAAGAATGGTTCCTTCCGCCATTCTAAAATCAATACCACCTGCTGGATTGGCGGTATTGATCCCAACTCGCTTATTTACACCATCCAAATGCAATACAGATGTATCAAACGTACCTTCCGGACCCTGCGGGCCTTGCGGGCCTTGCACCCCTTGTGGGCCTTGCACCCCTTGTGGGCCTTGCACTCCTTGTGGGCCTTGCGGGCCTTGCGGACCCGGAACCCCTTGTGGGCCTTGCGAACCCGGCACACCATTCTGACCGGTCAACCCTGGCGGTCCCATCTCTCCCGGATCTCCTTGCGGCCCTTGCGGACCTTGCGGACCCGGATCTCCTTGCGCTCCTTGTGAACCCATCAGACCTTGCGGTCCCGTCTCTCCCGGATCACCGGGTTCACCTTGCACCCCCTGCGGACCTGGAGGCCCCTGCAACTCCAGTTTCTGCCAGTGTTCGGGGGAAAACCCTGGCGCATGACCGCTGCCGGCCTGCTTGCACACATAAATCAAACCGTCCTCCATAACCGCGTCACCCAGCGCATACACGGTCAAGGCATCGTAACCCCCCCGAAAAGCTGTCCCAAAATCAACGACATCGTTGACCAGGTTGAATTGTCCCGTCATGGGATTGAACAGGAATCTGGACATCATCCACCTCCATCACGCATAGGTCAGGGATACATGGTCGGACCATGCGTGCTCGAAGCGTGCCTCACCCGCGGCAAACTTCGTGGCCATGGAACCATCCTCGAACAGGCTCACCCGCTTGACCATCCAGACCGAATCCGCCTCGCCGCTTCCAGGATAGGCATAACCCAGATAGATATGCTGGGTGCTCCCTTCCATGACGGCATGGCTGCGATTGGTCATCAGATCCCCGGCAGCAAGCACGGTGGAAAACTTGCGGCTCTTCAACTCCTCCGGACTTAACATCGGCATCTCCTTACAATCCGTCATATATACGATATTAAATGCTTACGCGAACAGTATACATTTGGACGTCAAGATAATAATATGAATAAGTTCGTCTAATTGTTATTAATTGTACTGGATAAAAATAACTAAAAATTAATTTACTTGCCAACCTCATTGCCGTATGGAAACTCCATCCATATTGAGGTATCATGATCGATAATTGCGATTTCGGGATGCATGCACATCCCCTGCA
>JADGAY010000336.1 GCA_015231775.1 Magnetococcales bacterium
CGCGATTTTTCGCAAAAGACGCGAAAAATCGCTTATCGTGAAAAGCGCGCGAAAAGCAAAGAAAAAAATAAAATAAAAAAACAAAACCTCAGGGCTTTGCCCCGAACCCCACCAGGGGCCATTGGCCCCTGGACCCCGCCAGTTTATCGCGCCCCCGCCAGTTTAATGCCGCCCCAGCAACATCGGTCAGCCCGCCTACACCCCCCCCTCAACCAACTCGGTCAACCTGGGCAGATCAATCTTGTTGTTGGCGTTGAGCGGTAGTTGGGGCAGCCGCTGCAACTGCTTGGGCACCATGTACGGCGGCAACCGCCGCGCCATCTCCGCCAGAATCTCGTCGTCACCCACCTTCGAACCACACACAAAGCCGATCACACTGGTCACATTTCCCCCGCGCGGCGGCCAGCCGATCACCGCCACCTGCTCGCTTCCGGCAACCTGACGCAACACATGCTCGATCTCCGATAACTCCACCCGATAACCGCGAATCTTCAACTGCCGGTCCACCCGGTCCAGATAGTGGTAACCCACCCCGTCACGCCACTCCACCAGATCCCCGGTCTTGTACCAACGCCGCACCACCCCGTCCGGACCCGGCATCTCCCGATAGCTCTTTTCCGTCTCAACGGAATTGCGCCAGTACCCCGGCGTTACCTGCGAGCCGGCCAGACACAACTCCCCACGCAGGCCATCCCCAGGGGCCACCAGCCGCTCCTCGACCAGCAACGCCGCCATCTGGCCCGGATACGGGAGCCCGATGGGCACGATGTCGTTGAGACACTCGGTATCGGAAATCTCCGGACGCCACAGGTAACCGGTGACGCAGATCGTCCCCTCGGTGGGACCGTAACTGTTGTCGATCACCGCGTTGGGGGCGGCTACCTGCCAACGGTGCGCCGCATCGCGCCCGAGTCGCTCCCCACCAAAGACCGTCCAACGCAACGTGGGAAACACCCCAGGACGCAACAGATGCATGCGCCGCATGAAATCGATCACCGCCGGTACCGACTCCCAAAAGGTGATCCCGTGCTCCTGGATGAATTTGGCCGGCGCCATGCGCTGCTCCTCCGGAACCGGATGGAGCGTCGCTCCGGCGGCCCAGCAGACGAACTGGTCATACACCGAGGCATCGAAGGTCATGTCGCTGTGCTGGGAAAAATGATCCTGCGGCGTGGGAGCATAACGGGCCATCATCCCATCCACGAACGCCTGGACATTCTCCTGGGAGACCATCACCCCCTTGGGCACGCCGGTGCTCCCCGAGGTGAAGAGCAGATAGGCGATGCCATGGGTGGGACACTTCGGTTCGTGGATGCGTCGCGGAAGGGCGGACAACTCGGCCTGGGTGATGAAACGGTGTCTGGCTTGGCTCCCGGTCCACGCGGGCAGAGCGTCATGGTCCGGCAACAGCACGGTCAACGGATGCGGCATCTGTTCCAGCAGCTCTGGCGCCCCTTCTGCGCAACGGGCATCCAGGATCAACATCCTGATCCCCGACAGGTCGGCAATCCGCAGATTGCGCGCCACCGGAAAGTGGGGATTGAGCGGCACATACCCCTTGCCGGCATACAGAATCCCGAGCACGGCGGCATAAGCGGTCACGGTACGATAACCGAACATCCCCACCGTCGGATGGTCCGGGTCGGGATCCAGCGACTCGATGGCCGAGGCGAGCAGACATACCCGTTCTAAAAGCGCGTCGTAGCGCACGGTCGTGCCATGCACGCGCAAGGCCGGGTGGTCGCCCTGACGCAGGGCGCTGTGATGAAATCCAAGGGCGATGTTGATCGGGCAGGGGGTGTTCATCCGCATCCGGGGGGTTGAATAAGGGGTTGGATTACAATCGGATGCCGAAAATGGCAAAAAAGAAGGTGGTATCGGTCATGAACGAGGATTCGCCATGGTCCCAGATACGCAGAATGGTGAAAAAAAGCCATACACCGGCAATTTTGCGCAGGGTCATCCATGCGGAGGGGGTGGCGACATGCTCTTTTCCACGTTGCCCCTGCTCCTTGAGAATGCTGAAAAAAATCGCCAGTCCCAGGACGACCGTGTAGAACAGGTAGGAGGAGAATCTGCCAAAATTGAGCGGTTCGCCGCTGATCATCAACCGGTCGAAATGTTGCAGAAAATGGTAATAGAAGTTTCCAAAGCAGGCCGAAGCCATGGTTGCCGCGAAGATGCGCAGCTTCGGATGGTTGCGGAAGAAGGAGAGGTAGACCGGAAAGAAGAAGAAATCGACCAGAAGTTCCTTGAAATAAAAATAATACCGGTTCCAGAAATCGATCAGGCTCTTGGCCAACAGCGGCTTGTAGGTGTTGCGGAAGACATGGAAACCGAACAGGCGCAAACAACCGACGATCATGTGTCCGTAGATGGCCAGTTGCGTGGTTTCGTAAACCATGTCGATGACCAGACTGCTCCAGACCACGGCCAGATGCGGCATG
>JADGAY010000337.1 GCA_015231775.1 Magnetococcales bacterium
AGGTGTTGCGGACCATGAACTCCTTGAGGATGTCGTTCTGGATGGTGCCGCTCAGGGAGGCGTCGGAGGCCCCCTGCTCACGGGCCGCGACCACGTATCCGGCCAGAATCGGCAACACCGCGCCATTCATGGTCATCGAGACCGACACCTTGTCCAGGGCGATGCCGGAAAAGAGGATCTTCAAATCCTCCACGCTGTCGATGGCCACCCCGGCCTTGCCCACGTCGCCGACCACCTCGGGATGGTCCGAATCGTACCCCCGATGGGTGGGCAGATCGAAGGCCACCGAGATCCCCTGCCCCCCGCCGGCCAGCGCCTGGCGATAGAAGGCGTTGGAGGCCTCGGCGGTGGAGAATCCGGCATACTGACGGATGGTCCAGGGCCGCTTGACGTACATGGTGGAGTAGGGTCCGCGCACATAGGGCGGAAGTCCCGGCATGGTGTCGGCATCCCACGGACGATTGGCGAGATCCGCTTGGGTATAGAGGGGATGCAACGGGATCCCCTCGGAGCCGGTCCAGGTGAGATCCTCGAGGGATTCACCACCCAGGCCGCGCGTCGCGGCCTGTTGCCACTCGGAAAGCGTGGATCGCGAGGTATTGTCCATGGATGGCAACGATGGCCTCCTGCCAAGGTGTGGTTGCACGGATGGTGTGGAATCCACGCCCCATTCAACATCCAGCCGGGGCATGACCCGGAACGAGCGAACAAAGCGCCGCCAGAGCTGATTCCCTACAGTTGCGCGGACAGGGTCATCATAATCCGGCATCCGCATCCGGTCAATACGCGCTGGGATTTTTCAACCGGTTCTCCCGAAAACCAATACCTTGCCAAGAAGGAAACAATCTTTAATAGGACGTAACAGTTATGTACTTTATGCAGTAATCTCTCCTGAAGTGCTTTCCCATTCTCAATAACGAAATACCATTCCCATTCGCGCGCGTTGCGGTTATTCTTTCGGCGATGAACTGTTTACGTAACTTGATAAAAATCTCTCCCACCCGTTCACCCCAACATCCTTCGCGAGGGTCGATGAAAATCACCCACAAGATCTTTCTCGGATTTCTCACGCCGCTGATCATGCTGCTGATTCTGGGTACCTGGGGGATCGTGGCCTCCACCCAGGTGATCCATGCCACCCGTCAGGCGAGCGAAGTGGGCTTCAAGCTGGCCATCGAGGCCAAGCAGATGGAGTTGAGTGTCGTGCAGGTGCAGCAGTGGCTCACCGACATCTC
The DNA here is from genome assembly GCA_015231775.1 of Magnetococcales bacterium. Taxonomy (GTDB): domain Bacteria; phylum Pseudomonadota; class Magnetococcia; order Magnetococcales; family Magnetaquicoccaceae; genus Magnetaquiglobus. The sequence continues at coordinate 1,236 of JADGAY010000337.1, forward strand.
CGCCACCCGCGCCGCCGAGGGGTTTGACGACGGTTTCTCCAAGGCCGAGGAGAATGCCCAGGCCTTTTTGAAGGGAATCGAAACCTTCCGGCAACACGCCATCCAGACCGACAACCAACCCCTTGTCAAACGCCTCGACACCCTTCAGGAACGCTTCGCGGGATTCCACGCCATGGGCAAAAAGATGGCCCAGGCGTACATCGATGGCGGACCACCCGCCGGAAACGCCCTGATGGAGTCCTTCGACACCCAGGCCGAGGGACTCTCCGAGGTGCTGCATCCCTTCCTGGAGGCCGAAGTCAAGAACGCCGAGGAGGATCTGCGAACCGTACAGGAGAAACTCGCCTTCCTGCGCGCCGGAATCCTCATCATTCTGCTCATCGCCCTGGTGGCGGTGGGGGTGATCGGCTTTTGGCTCGGTCGGTCGCTCACCCAACCGATCCAGGCCATGGTGCATGTCATGGATCTGGTCAGCCACGGTGACTTGACCGTCGAACCCAAGGTGGATGACCGCAAGGACGAACTGGGCACCCTGAACCACCATTTCATCCGTCTGGTGCACATCTTCAGCGAGAACATCCGTCAGATCAATCTCCAGGCCGCCAACATCACCGCCTTCGTGGCCGGCATCCTCCACATGCGCGACAGCATCGGTCGCGGCAGCCACGATATGGACATCATGGCGCGCGAGGTCGCCAGCCAGAATCACCAACTGATCGACGCCATCGGCCATATTCAGGGCAATGTGGAGCGTTCGGTGGAGAACCTCGAGGTGCTCAACACCGCCTCCCGACAGGTGAGCGAACGGATCAACACCATCGCTTCGGCCTCGGAGGAGGCCAATGCCAGCATCACCCAGATGGCCGATTCGTCACGCCGCATGCTCGGCGACATCGAATCGGTGCACGGGCAACTCACCGAGGTCCACGAGGCCATCTCCAGCGTGGCGGACGCCGCCGATGCGATGAAACGGTCCCTGGATGAGGTGCGGGAACGGTGTCGCGCGGCGGTGGTGGAGTCGGAAACCACCCGCGAAAGGGCCAGCGAGGCCGAAGCGGTCATGGAGGAGCTTTCCAACTCCGCCCACGAGATCGGCGCGGTGTTGGAGATCATCAACCGCATCAACGAACAGACCTCGATGCTGGCGCTGAATGCGGCCATCGAGGCTGCCGGGGCCGGCGATGCGGGCAAGGGGTTCGCGGTGGTGGCCA
>JADGAY010000338.1 GCA_015231775.1 Magnetococcales bacterium
CACCTGGTTGGGTTGATCGTTTCCGCATCGCGGCAGGGATGGCCGCATCCATGAGTTTAACCTGCACCCAGCTTGGCGTGGGTCGTTTTGACGGTTGAAAAATAAAGAGCGCGCGAGCAACCCGAAGAACGCCTGGGTGATGCTGTTGAGCAACGGCTACGTCAACCATACCCCCAAAAACCTCACCTCCCACGCCTGGCCGGTGCGGCGTGGGGGGGGGGGCGGTAATCCCCTGTTTCTCGTTTAGCAGACCACCTGTTTCTCGATCCGCGCGATGGACTCGACCACCCGATAAACATGGGTTCCAACGGTCTGGGGCCAGCGATCCTCCGGGTGGATATCCGCTGCCTTGGCATTCTGGCAGGCTTTCGTCACCTTGCCCTTGAACAGGGCAATATTCAGGTTGGACTTGTTGTAGGAGCCACCCGCCCCCCCTTTCAGCTCGTTCTCAAACTCGATACACTTGGAAAATTGCATCGGTGGTGGTTGGAAATGACACAACAACCACACTTCAAAGCAAGGGTTGCTCACCGCTAAGTTGAAACCCGCAGTGAGCACCTCTTAGGTCACTTCGCTCAACGCTTTTACCGGCCAACGGTCCACATCGATCATCAACCACAACTCATCTTCACCATCCAGTTGATAGGTTTCCCGGAATTCTCTCAGGCGAGCCAATACGTGTTGCGGAGCCGATTTGTCATCCTTGCTGGGCAATACCAGCACCTGCAACCGTTTTGAACCAAACAATTTGAAATATCGAATCTCTGTTTTGTGTCCCTCGGTGGCGATGACAATCAAACGCGCATCGCGTTCTGGTTGCTGTACTTGGTCCACAGGTCGTTTCTTCCGTGTTGTCAAGGCCATGGCCGATTACTCCACCCCTTCAAACCACCCAAGCGACTCGGGAGAACCGATAAAAGGAATCGCCCCAAAGCGACCTTGCAGATAGCCACGTTCCAGGCGCAGATCGGGCCGGACCTTGAAACTGCTGAGTGGATAAACCTGGGCTTTGCCCTGTGGATCCTTTTCCACGAACCATATTTCGTCACGCCGCAACAAATTCAAATCCAACAGACTGGTTTCGTGAGTAGTAATAACCAATTGGCGTTTTATGGTATTATTAACGAAACTTTCAATAAAAAATCGCGACAATGCTGGGTGCAAAGTTCTATCCAGTTCATCGACAATAAAAATCTTCTCTTGAACCAAGCCTCCAAACAGAATCGGCAAAAGCTGCAACAGACGTCGCGTGCCCGATGATTCATCCTTGATTTCAAAATCAACAAGAGTCCCATCCAGGGATTGATGTTTGGCCACCAACACCAATTCAGACAAGCCATCCTGATCCGTGAACAAAGCAGACATTCCTGTTTCATCTGACAGGACAGCCCCTTTCTCAAGATGCTTCTCAAGATCTGCTCTTATTCTGTCTGGCACTTTTGACATAACATCCAATACTTCAGAGATTTTTCTCTTAATCCCAATCTCAGCAATTCCAGTATCTGCCATTCCAATAAATTCACTTACAGCCCGACAAAATTCATCACTCTTATAAAGAAAATGAGCTATCGGAAGCAACGATCCATCAGGAGAAACTATATGCAACTTTTTTTCAAACCAGTCGTACACAGCTTCAAATTTTTTAAAATTCCGCTCCACTCCCTCGGTCAAAAACAGCTGATTCGCTCGGAGACCACGAATCAAGAACTCCACAAACTCTCGATCCTTGGAACCTTTGCGCGCCAGAGCGGGACCGACCTCGATGCGGGTCTCAAGCTTGGCATCGGTCACACGCTCGAACCATTTCACCTCGCGCGCATTGGGGCGGGAGAAAAGCCACTCCTCGTGAATCCGCTCTGCGTCCACCACAAAGCCATACGTATACTCAACCCCCTCCACCAAGATGGTAAACTCAATCCGTGACGGCTTGTTTCTCAACTCGGGATCAAGACGAAACGGTTGCACCGGGATTTTCTTGTTGGTCCGGGTTCCATCCACGATCAGCTTTTGCGCCCATTTCATCGCCTCCAGGAGTTTGGACTTGCCATGGGCATTGGCTCCATACAGGGCCGCCGTGCGCAACACGCGATAGCGATCCCCAAGTCCTGGCATCACCTGTTTTGGCAACGCGTCGTCCTTGGTGGCCACCATGGAGAAGGTGGTCTCCTCGGCAAAGCAGAACAGATTCTCGACAATAAAGCGCAGCAGCATACCAGACACTCCTGAAACAAACCAAAACAGCATGTCTTGGTGAAAAAATCTCCAAAAAACGGAGTATGTCGTATTATGACACGTTTGAATAGTGATTTTATGCTGAACTTGCGCAGCACGAGACATTTTTCAATTCTCATGCCAAATTATAATTGTATTATTAAAATCATTTTTTAACCCGCAACAACCGGGACATCCACGCCATCAAGGAGCCTTGAGCCCCATCACAAACCCC
>JADGAY010000339.1 GCA_015231775.1 Magnetococcales bacterium
CGAATAGGAGGGGGCCACCATCGGGAAGTTCTTGTCCAGATCGAACATACCCCGGTATTCGTCGAAGTCCATTTTGTGCGACCGGGTCAGGTGACCTTTGAGGGCCTTGCAGGATTTGCCGCAGATCAGGCAGATGACCGCGTCTTCGGTGACGGCCTGATCGATGGGCACGAACGGCTGAGGTTTTTTGGTCTCACCCGAGGTCATGACCACCGGAGCCGGTTCCTCCTCGTCGTTCTCCGCGGACGTGGCGGCGTCGCGGCCCGTGGAGGCCGTTCGGCTGGAAGAGAGGTCGTTCAAGGTGGAGAAGACCTCCCGGAGCAACGCCGGCAATTCACGGGCCTGGACTTCGTTATTGGAAACGTATGCTTCGATGATCTCCGCGGCGTGCTTGAGCAAATCGGACGACATCATGGAACTCCTTCAGGGTTAATAGAGGGTTTGTTCAGCTTTTTGTCCGTATAATATTTTTCTTTGGAGAGCAACTGTCAAGATTTTTTTTGCGATTTATCAAAAAATCATGGAAACATTATCTTTCGAGGCGAGGGAAGATCAGGATGAGGCGTGATCAATGTAAATAATCTGTCCACAGAGATCCTCTATTCGTGTTACCTTGCATCCGCCGCGCACGGCATTGCCCATGCGGATCTCTTCCGCGTGGCGCAGATCATCGAGGGATAAACTGCGAACGATGGCGTGACATCGTGGTATTTCCCAAGCGCGCCACAGGCTTTGGCAGAGGCCATCGGCAAGCGGCGGGGCGATCCACTGGCCGGCGCGTCGCAGCAACAGGGCGCTGATCGCCCCTTCGGTGAGCTGTCCGCGCCGATTGATGAACAATCGTTCGTCATGACCTGTCTTTTGATTTTCGTGCCATTCCGTATCCAGGTGCAGGCGGCGGTTGCTCTTGTGGCATGTCAGGGGGTCGAGGGGGTCGGGATGCCAGGCGGCCAGACGCACCTTCAACCCAGTCTCGGGCCAGGGGGTGAACGGACGTTGGGACAGGGTGATCTGGCCGCCGGTGATCAGCTCCAGGCGACCCACCAGGGGGGTCGGGTACGTTTCGGCCCATTGGCGTGCCGAGGCGCGGATGTTCTCTTCGAGCGCAACCGGCTCCAGGGGGAAGCCGAGGGCGCGCGCCGAGTCGCTCAGGCGTCGCATGTGGGCCGCCAGCCAGGGAATCGTTCCCCCCGGCTCCACGCGAAAGGTTTCGATCAGCGCCAGGGGCGCGGCTGTTTCATTCAAGAATCGGGCCTTGTCGGCCACCTCCCGCCATTCGGCCTCGGCCTTCGAATCGGCCACCACCCCGCCTCCGAGTCCGATTCGGCACCCTTGGGTTGCGCTTTGCACCACGGTGCGGATCGCCACGTTCAGCCATCCATCCCCGCCGGGCATGAAACATCCCATCGCGCCGGTATAGACCCCGCGCGGGCGTTGTTCGAGTTCCCGGATCATGGCCATGGTCCGTTTTTTCGGCGCGCCGGTGATCGAGGCTGCGGGAAAGAGCGCGGCCAGGATTCCTTCCAGGTCGATCTCGGGACGCACCAGGCCATGCACCCGTGTTTCCAGGTGGTGCACGGTGGAGAACGAGCGGCAGGCGGCCAGCGTCTCCACCCGCACGCTGCCGGTGACGCACACCCGTCCCAGATCGTTGCGGGCCATGTCCACGATCATCACATGTTCGGCCTGGTCCTTGGGTGACGCTTCCAGGGCCATGGCCAGGGCGTGGTCCTCGTGGGCATCGGGGGAGCGCGGGCGTGTCCCCTTGATCGGCGCGGTGACGAGCCGTTGGCCGCGGCGCTCCAGGAACAGCTCCGGGGAGAACGAGGCTGCGGACCAGGCTTCGGCCCGGATCCACAGCGCTTTCGGAAAACGGTGCGCGGCCTGAATGTGCAGGAACCGTGCGGCCAGGTCGTCGATCCCCTCCAGGTCCGCCTCCAGGGTGTGGTTGACCTGGTAGCTGTCGCCGGCCTGGATCCAGGCGGCGATGCGGGCCAGATCCCGTTGGTGGCGGGACTGGTCGATGTGGGGGGTGAGGCGGAGCGGCGGTTGGGGTGGGCTTTCCGGATAGCAGACCGGTTGCGGTGGGGTGTTGAAGAGGGCGAACCAGGCCAGGGGCGGGCCATGGTTTTCGGCTGGGGTGAAAACCGGCAGGTCGAAGGCGGCGGCGGCCTCGTAGGCGAGCAGGCCGGCCACCCAGTGACCGGAGCGGGTGGCCTGATCGATCCGGCGCAGCAGGGGGCGCACCGTGTCCGGGGTGTGGGCGGTGAGCACCGCGACCGGATGGGTGAAGAGGAGCGGTGGGCCGGCTTCCGGGAAATCGACCAGCAGGGTGTCGGGTTGGTTCAGGAGGGTTGGCGTGAGGAGGGTGGTGGGCATGGGGCGGTGTGGGGAAGGGCAGGTCGCGTCATCACGGGGGACCGGGGACGGTTACCGTC
>JADGAY010000340.1 GCA_015231775.1 Magnetococcales bacterium
TCGCCAACGGCGAAAATGCCGCCGCCGGTGTGGGGATCACCCCGGAGGTGGCCGGCGAACTGTTCAAGGCCGGCGTGGATGTGATCACCAGCGGCAATCACATCTGGCGCCACGCCAAGGAGATCGCCCCCTACATGGAGGAGCGCAAAACCCTGTTGAGGCCGCACAACTACCCCCCCGGCGCGCCGGGACGCGGCTTCGGCATCTATCCGACCTCGGGCGGCGCACGCATCGGGGTGATGAACCTCCAGGGGCGGGTCTTCATGGAGGATCTGGACTGCCCGTTCCGAAGCGCGGACGCGGTGCTCGACATCGCCCGACTCGGACGGGACGCCGATCTGTGGATCGTGGACCTGCACGCCGAGGCCTCCTCCGAAAAGATGGCCATGGCGCTCCATCTGGATGGCCGGGTGACGGCGGTGGTGGGCACCCATACCCATGTGCCCACCGCCGATCATCGGGTGTTGAAACAGGGCACGGGTTTTGTCACCGATGTGGGCATGACCGGCTGTTACGACTCGATCATCGGCATGCGCGCCGATTCGGTGATGCCCAAATTCGTGACCAAGATGCCAACCCGCTTCGAACCGGCGGGGGGCGAGGCGATGTTTTGCGCCGTGCTGATCCGCGCCGACGCGGTGACCGGACGGTGCCAGGAGATGATCCCGGTTCGCGTGGGCGAGGGACTGCGTGTTGCCTGCGACCTGCCGAAAGGGACTCCTCCACGGGCGTGGCGTGATCCGACCCGGCAAGATGAGTCGTATAATCCTTTCTAATCAAGCATCAATAGGGACGTTTCAATCATGGAAAAGCTGGAAAAACTCTACGAGGGCAAGGCCAAGGTGATCTTTGCCACCGACGACCCGAATCTCTTCATCCAGTACTTCAAGGATGACGCGACCGCCTTCAACGGCGTCAAGAAGGGCACCATCGCCGACAAGGGGGTGATCAACAACCTGGTCACCTCCAAACTCATGACCATCATCGACGCGGTTGGCATTCCGACCCACTTCGTCAAGCGCCTCAACGATCGCGAGCAACTGATCCGCAAGGTGTCGATCATCCCGATCGAGGTGGTGGTGCGCAACGTCGCCGCCGGTTCCATGTCCAAGCGCCTGGGCGTGCCCGAGGGGCAACAACTCCCCCGTCCGGTGCTCGAATTCTACTACAAGGCCGATGCCCTGGATGATCCCCTGATCATCCGCGACCACGCCCTGGTCTTCGGCTGGGCCACCGAGGCGGAACTGGCCTGGATCGAGGCCTCCTGCAAGCGCATCAACGACGTGCTGATCGGCTTCTTTGCCAACATCGGCATCCGCCTGGTCGATTACAAACTCGAATTCGGGCGTCTGGCCTCGAACCCCTCCCAGGTGGTGCTGGCCGACGAGATCTCCCCGGACACCTGCCGGCTGTGGGATTTCGTCACCAACGAAAAACTGGACAAGGACCGCTTCCGCCGTGATCTGGGTGGCGTGGTGGAGGCCTACCAGGAGGTGGCGCGGCGCATGGGAGTCTCTGGGGAGTCATGAGCACGCGCCCGGTACTCGTCTGGCCGGGTGAGGTGTGCGACTCCCGGTTGCGGCTTGCGTTCTGGCCCGATGATCTGGATCTGCCGGTCTTCGTGGCCCGGTACGTCTATTTCATCGCCGCCAACGAACCGTTGACCGCCGATGGGCGGGAGCGGCTCGCCGCCCTGCTCAACGCCCAGCCCCGCGAGTTGGCGCTGCATCGTTTCGTCTCGCCGCCGCTGGTGGTGATTCCGCGTCTGGGCACGATCTCGCCCTGGTCCACCAAGGCCACCGAGATCGTCCGCGGCTGCGGCCTGACCGCCGTGACCCGGGTGGAGCGCGGGGTGTTGCACGACTTCGGCGACCAGAGGGTCAACCGGGCGCAACGGGAACGGCTCATGCCGCTTCTGCACGACCGCATGACCCAAACGGTCTGCTCGGATCTGGTCGAGGCCATGGGACTCTTCGCCCAGGACGAGCCACGTCCCCTGGTCCACGTCCCGGTCTCGGCGCTGGAGAAGGTCAACGTCGCGTTGGGGCTGGCCCTCTCCCAGGAGGAGATCCGCTATCTGGCGGACCACTTCGGCAAGGTGGGACGCGATCCGACCGATGTCGAACTGATGATGTTCGCCCAGGCCAACTCCGAGCACTGCCGGCACAAGATCTTCAATGCCGCCTGGGTGCTCGACGGTCGCGAGCAGCACGAGACCCTGTTCGGCATGATCCGCGAAACCGAGGCCCGCACCCCGGATCCGGCCCTGTCGGCCTATCGGGACAACGCCGCCGTGATGCGCGGCGGCAGCGGCGCCCGCTTCGTGCCGGACGCGGAAGGGATCTATCGGACCACCCCCGCCGAACTGCATGTGCTGATGAAGGTGGAGACCCACAACCACCCCACCGCCATCGCCCCCTTTCCGGGGGCGGCCA
>JADGAY010000341.1 GCA_015231775.1 Magnetococcales bacterium
AAGCACGAATCGATTTGTTCGATTCGTGCAGGTTTGGTGATTCCATTCATGGAAGCACCAAACAGCCTCTCAGGGTTGCCTCGGGATACTCCTGACGAATCATACCAAAATACTCGACCATGCGCCACACCATGCTTTTGTCGCCATCCGACTGCAGTTCCAGGTGGAGGATGGTCTCATCGAGCAGGCGCACCACCAGATCCGGCACCCGTTTCTTGACGGAGGCGAATTCACACGGCAGCCGTTCCCGCGCCTCCTGCCCCACGAGGAGCTTGAAGAGGGTTTGCGGCAGGCCGTGGAACAGATCCTTTAAGGTGGTGTCGTAGCGCATCCCTCATTCGCCGATCATCATGAAGGCGGCCCAGATGTAGGGATGGCGCCATTCATTGGATTCGAGCAGATCCAGTTGCGACTCCCGCAGGGCGCGGTGGGCGTTCATCCCCTCGCCGAGCCGGGCGTAGAGGCTGGTCATCAGCGCCTGGGTGCCGGCATCGTTGACCTCCCAGAGCGACGAGATGACCGATTTGACCCCCGCCTCCTGGAAGGCGCGTCGCAGACCATACACCCCTTCCCCCTCGTGCAGCTCGCCCAGTCCGGTCTCGCAGGCGGAGAGCACCGCCAGCCGGGTGCCGGACAGGTCGAGGTTGAGCACCTCGAGGGCGGTGAGCACGCCGTCGTTGTCGGTATCCATCTCCCCCAGGAATTTGGCGTTGGCGTTGATGCCGGCAAAGGCCAGTCCGGCGCGCAACAACGGATTGTCCCCCGGAGGTGGCAGGTGCTGCTCGCCGCCGCGCACCAGTTTCAGGAGTCGTTTACGCAGATTCTCATCCGGCTTCAGGAAGAAGCCGTGGGTGGCGATGTGCAGGATCTCCGGGGAGTTCTGCATGGAGAGGAGCGTCGCCTCCTGGGCATCGCGCTTGACCAGGAAGGTGTGGCTCTTTTTCTTGTCCGTGGCCAGGGTGGCGATGAGGCGTCCCTCCTTTTCCGCCCCCGGCAAGTTGTCGAAGTGCAAGCCGCGCATGCCCGAGGCGAGCGCGCGCAGGTTCTGTTTCATGTCGCTGGCGCGCTTGCCGCTCCCCTCCTCGAGGGCGGCCTGGGCGCGCGGAGCCAGGGTGTTGGCATCGTAGTCGGGTCCGGCCAGGATCAGATAGTTCCCCTTGGCCTCGGGAAGGTTGACCGGCACCAGATCGCGGCTCGAGGAGAGCAGATGCAGATCCGTGCCCCGTGCCAGGTAATCGCCTTCCGCGTCCACCATGGCCGGAAACGGCAGGATGTTGAGCAGACCGTCCGGGACCACATGGACCAGTTCGCGTTTGCCGATCCGCTGGCGGATTGGCGCCCAGATGCGATCGTGGGCCTGACGTCCGACCTTCCTGACGCTCTCCTCGTCCCCATCCTCGTCCTGGATGGCGGCGCGGTAGTCGATGATCAGCTTTTGAATCGCCTCCGGATCCGGATAGACCACCAGATCGAAAAGCGGCCTGCCCTGCTCCTTGCGCAGGATGGCGGCCAGCAAGCCGGAGCGCTCCTCGTCCTTGTAGAAGAAGAATTCGGCCAGGGCCGATTTTTCCGGCAGATGCTTGATCAGATCGTCGATGGTCACCGGAACCACCCCTTTCTGGAACCGCTTGCTGGCCTGCCCGAGTTCCAGTTGCAACCGTTCCACCTCGGTTTCCAGGCCGTGGATCACCTTGAGATGGGTGTTGGCGGTCTCCGGGGTGGGGCCGGAGAGGGTGAGGGAGGCGAGTTGCTTGCGGGTTTCGGTGAGCCTGTCGCTGACCGCCTTGAGTTTGGGGTTGTTGCCCAGACGGACGATCTGGCGGATCTCCGAAGTGGTCTTGAGCAGTTGACCCTTGCGCCGCAGGCCGACTTCCAGGGCCTCGCGTCCGGCGATGGCCGGATCCATGCCGGCCAGCAGCGCCAGATGGGTGTTGAGTTCCGGCGCGTAGAGCCGGATATACCCCTCGCGGGCGTTGTCGGAGGTGGCCCAGAGCATGCGGTCCAGGAAGTCGGAACGGCGTGTGAACAGCTCCTTGCGCAGCTTGAAGGCATCCGGATGCTTCCCCTTCTCCAGAATGCGCGCCAGGGTCTCGATGGTCTCGAAGACATAAGGGTGCAGCGGTCCCAGGGAGTGCTCGGCCAAGGCGCGGGCCTGACGGGCCAGCTCTTCGGCCTCCTTGGCGCGACCCATGTCGAGCAGCAGACGCGCCAGGTCGATCATGGAGCGGATCACATCCGGATGGCGTTCGCCGAGTCCCTTCTTGCGCAGTTCGAGCGCGCGGGTGAACCGTTTGTGCGCCTCGGGGTGCTCGCCCAGCAGGTGCAGCACCCGCGCGGAGTTGTTGAGCGCCTTGAGGGTGCGGGGATGCTGTTCCCCAAGGGTGGTGTTCCAGGCGTCCAAAGCCGAGTCGAACAGCGGTTTGGCCTTGG
>JADGAY010000342.1 GCA_015231775.1 Magnetococcales bacterium
GGTCCCCCCCCCCTTGCCCCGCCCCAGCGAGGTCACCCCCAGTTGCATCATCTGTCCGCCGCCCCTGGTGAGCTATCACGACACGATCGAGGTCTATCGGAATCCGCTGGATCTGTTGATCGACTGGCTGCTCGCCGGCGCGGTGGATGACGGTTACACGGCGATCATGCCGGCCCCTTACGACGACCCCCAGGTCAATCAACTCAACGCCACCGTGTCATCCCTGCATCAGGAGTTGACCGACGTGAGCGCCAGCAATCAGGCGTTGCGGCACGAGTTGGAGGATCAGCGGGTACGCCTGGATCTGCTGGAGGAGTCCCGCGACTCGGAACGGGAGGTGGAACGGGCCCCGTTGCCGGTTCCGGAGCCGGTGCGCAAACAGTTCTCCAAACAGGTCAAGCAGGATCTGCTCGACCACGAGGAGAAACGACCCCTCTCCCTGGCCCAGATTCTCGATTCCAAGGATCCGGAAGCCTACATCTTTCAAGTCTCCGAAACCCTGGAGGCCACCGAGATCCGTGCAAACGAGGAGTGCGCCCTCTCCACCGGGGATCTGGTCCGTTTCGACCAGGTGCCCGAGGAGAGTCAACCCGCCGCGCGCATGCGGGTCATCACCTCCAAGTCAAGCAGTTGTTCGGCCAACAGCGTGGTCAATGTCAGTCTGTGGGATCTTCAGGAGATGTTGAACAGCTACCGTCAGAGGTTGGAGGCCAACATGGAAAAGGTGCGACAGGAGTTGCGTCCCGACCAGACGCGGTAAGCCCCGTCACGCCTCAAGGGCGGGCGTGGCCGGGCTTTCGCTCAACCTGGCCAGCACCTTGCGATGCAGGGTGGCCAGCGGTGTGCGGCGATCCTGGCGCCAGTCGATCCAGCGACCGCCGCTGGCTTCGGGGGGCTCCCCCGCCCGCCAGGGACACAAAAACGGGAAGACGGTCAGGTGAAAATGGGTGAAGGTATGGGCAACCGCATCCAGGGGGCATGGTGTCGCGACCTGGATGCCGAGTCCCTCGGCCAGATGACGCCGCACCGCTTCCGCCTCGGGTGGCACGGCTGACAAGCCGGGCTCATCCCCCGGCGGATGCCAGAGACCACCCAGCAGGGTGGCATCCCGCTTGGGCAGGAGCAGCACCCGGCCATCCGGTCTGGTCACCAATGCCTGGAACTGGTACTTGCGCGGCTTGGGCGCCTGGGCCAGCCGCACCGGATAGGCCTCGGGACACCCCTCCCGCTGGGCCGCGCAATACCCCTGCCACGGACAGGAGGGACACAGCGGCTGACGCAGCGTACAGACCGTGGCCCCCAGATCCATGATCGCCTGGGCGTAATCGCCGGGCCGCTCCCGGGGGGTGAGTCGGCGGGCCTGCTCCCACAGAGTCCGCTTGCCGACGGTGGTATCCGGTGGCATCGCCAATGCCAACACCCTTGCCAGCACCCGTTTGACATTCCCATCCAGAATCGCTTGATGCTGCCCGAAAGCGATGGCGAGGATCGCGCCGGCAGTGCTCGGTCCAATGCCGGGCAGACGCCCCATGGCCTCGCACGTATCGGGAAACCGCCCTCCCAACTCGCGGACCACGTGACGCGCCGTGGCATGCAGATGGCGGGCGCGCCGGTAGTAACCCAACCCCTGCCAGAGGCTCAACACCTCCTCCAACTCCCCTTCGGCCAACGCCTGAATCGTCGGAAACCGTTCCAGGAAACCTGCATAATAGGGCAACACCGTCTTGACCCCGGTCTGTTGCAACATGATCTCCGCCAACCAGATCCGGTATGGATCGCGGGTGCGCCGCCAGGGCAAATCACGACCTTCCCGGTCATACCGGGTCAAAAGCAGACCAGCCAGTTGACGGCATGTCGCCTCGCCGAACGGATTCTCCATGCTCATCGCTCCATGCGAAAGCCGCCACGGATGTATTCGAACACGCTCTGAACATGCAGCCGTTCCAGATCCCAATCCTCCGGCAGGGGCAGAAAGGGATGGAGTTGCCGCACCGCCCGCAGGGCCGCCTCATCCAACATCGCCTCCCCGGAAGGACGTTCGATGCGAATGTCGGTGATCGCGCCAGAGCGCTGGATGGTGAAGCGCATCACCAGGGTTCCGGAGAGCTGTTCGCGCTTGGCCGCGGCGGGATAGCTCCAACCCTGCTCGATCCGCTCCTTCAGACGGGTGAAATAGGTGGTGAACCTGGGTTCCGGGTTGTCGAGATTGACCGTCGCCTCCCGCGGTTTGACCCCATATTCACGCGCCCGGCGTTGCCGATCCCGATCCCAACGGCTGATATCGGATAACGTGGGGTTGAGATTCAGCGGGCGGGCCAGGGGATCCTCCGCCCCCTTGGCCACCCTGGACGGCGCGCCGGACTCGGGTTGGACCTCAACCGGCTTTTCCACGGGTTTGCTCTGGGCCTCGGCCTTGGGTTT
>JADGAY010000082.1 GCA_015231775.1 Magnetococcales bacterium
TGCGGGGCGGGTCGTGGCATTCGTCCGAGGGGCGGGTACGGAGCGGGGCGCGGGATCGTTATCATCCGGGCCGCTCGGACGGGGATATCGGCTTCCGGCTCTCCGCCCTGGCCTATCCCTGGGAGGGGCGGTGGGATGGCTGATCCTATCGTTTACAGAGGACGGGGGACCGAAGGTCCCCGGCAGAGGTTTGGAGACAGCGTCTCCAAGGTTTTTCTTTTGACCTTTCCTTTTGCGCGCTCTTAAAAAAAGCGATTTTCACGTCTTTTGTGAAAATCGCGTGCGCGCTGCCTTGGAAGAGGCGTCGTTTTGCGGTGTTGGCAAAACGACGCCTCTTCGCCTTGCCTCAGCAGGCCGCCGGAGGCGGCTTGTATGCGGATGTGCCTTGGATCATGAGGGGGCGAATGGCTCTCGGAAGACGCGTCGCCTCCGGCGGCCTGATTCCGGGCCATGTTCGCGGCATCGTTTCGCCAAAGACGCGAAACGATGCCGCAGCCAAGGCTGCGCGCAGCGTTTTTTCGCAAGAAACGCGAAAAAACGCTTTTTTGAAGAGCGCGCTAAAAGACTAAAGACCAGATCAAAACCTCGGAGGCTCTGCCTCCGAACCTCCGCCGGGGGTGGTAACCACCCCCGGTCCCCCGTGCTGACGGGTCAATCACCCCACCCCTCAATTCGACACCCGCCCCATCGCCCGCCACAAGCAGATTATATGCTCCCACCGACTCAACGCCGGACGGTTGCGCAACGTATTCCCACCCAGATCCTCGATCCGCTCCAACAACATCATCCCCCGCTCCATGGCATACGCCAACTCCATGCGCAACGGACGATCCACCTCCTCGATCAACGGCGAACCGGCAAAAAAACGGGCCCTGGTCTCATCGACCAGATGCATCATCAAACTCCCCACCATGGGGGTGAAACGACGCTGCAACACCATCTCCTCGGCCACGCCGTAAGAACCCATCTCCACCTCGGGCAGATACAACGGTCCCTCCCCGCGGGAGTCATGGCCGAGATCCCGCCAGAAGCCGGTCCAGGACAAGGCGGTCCACAAGGCGTCGGAGTGACGCAACTTGTCGGTCAAACGCACCTCGGCGGACTCCTCCATCTCCTGATGGAGATGCAACAACAGATGACCCAACGGCGCCGAGGCGAATCGCCCATACTCATCCAACTCCTCGAGCGTGCCGTGACGCCGATTGGTCACATCCATCCGGCAGGCGATCAACAACGCATGCAACGGCGCTTCCGGCAGGCCGGTGGCCGCGAACAGGTGGGCCATGGCGCGAAAGATGGGGTGATCCGGCTGGCCAGAACGGGCCTGCTCCAGACGACGCGCCCAGTCGTCGATCAACTGCAACTTCAGATCATCGTCACTGCCGCGCAGACGGGTGAAATCCCGCGCGGTCCAAAAAAAGGCGCTGATCACATACCAATAGGGCTTGAGACGCCGCTTGAGGAAACGTCCCCCGAGTGGCGCCTCCTCGGCGCGCGCCAGGGCGATGTCGCGACAATAGGCGAAATCAGGGGCCAAATGGGCAGGGATGGTGTCAATGCGCTTCATAATGGATTACTGTAACCAAGAATGGGGCTCAAGGGAAGTGCTGCCGACACCACGCCTCAAGCTCCTCCCGCATCAGGGCAAACACCCCGCTCCCCCCGAAATGAAACGGCAGCCACGTGACCGGCAGATCCGGCCAGCGCCGCATGAGGATCTCCTGCACGTCATCGCCGGTTTCGCAGATCAAAACGCCACGCGGATTCAGATGATCCGAGGCTTGACGCAGGATCGGTCCGATCAGATCCAACCCGTCTTCACCCGCCACCAGGGCCATGGCCGGCTCGCGATGATACTCCGGCGGCAGGGCGTCGAAATCGGCCCGTGGCACATAAGGGGGATTGGTGACGATCAGATCGTAACGCTCCCCCCCCAAGGCCGCGAAGAGGTCTGAAGCGATCAGACGCACCCGATCGCGCAGACCGAAGCGGTCCCGATTGAGTCGGGCGACCTGCAAGGCCCCCTTGGAGAGATCCACCCCATCGACCTTGGCCTGGGGCAGGCGCAGCGCCAGGGCGATGGCCAGACAGCCACTGCCGGTGCACAGGTCCAGGATGCGGCGCGGCGGACCCTTGGGAAACCAGGGGGAGAAGCCGCGCGGATCATCGAGGATGTTCTCGATGCGCGAGCGGGGGATCAACACCCGCTCATCGACGAAGAAGCGGTGACCGGCGAAGAAAGCCTCCCCCGTGACATAGGGGGCGGGTTGCCGTTGGTTGACCCGCCGCTCCAACAGACGCCGCACCCGCGCCTCGGCATCGGCGGGCGGTGGCGGACGTTTGACGGGCTTGGTTTCGAACGGAATGGAAAAGGCATGCAGAACGAGGTATTCGGCCTCTAGGTACGGTTCTTGCAATCCATTGGCATGGCAGAGTTGCGCCGCCTCCAACCGGCGCGCCACCCATCGAATCCACCCGGCGACGTCGCTCGGGGGGGAATCAGGCGAAGGATCGCCATGCGGGCCACGCCTCCTGGATCGGCCAGGGAGCGTGGTATTTTTGTCGGAGTCAAGGATATGACCACTCATGGCAATGAAAAATTGGCGCTGAAGGTTGTGATGACTTGGCATCGGGCCCAAATTAACGTACTCTCTTGTTGGATTTTTGACGCATGACTCTCCGCGCTCCCCATGCATGGGATCCCAGGGGTCGGCGGATCCCTGGCGATATTCACGAAAGCCTGACTCTGACCCGCGGCAACCCAAAAGATCGAGTTGACGATACCATGTACGGAATCATCGGAAAATCCCCGTGTATGCAGAAACTCTTCAGGATGATCGAACGGGTCGCCTCGGCCAATTCGACCATCCTGATCCAGGGTGAGAGCGGCACGGGCAAAGAGTTGATCGCACGGGCGGTGCATAACCTCTCGCCACGCAAGGACCAGCCATTGGTTCCGGTCAACTGCGGGGCCATCCCCGAGGATCTGCTGGAGTCCGAACTCTTCGGCCATGTGCGCGGCGCCTTCACCGGCGCGGCCAACACACGGGTCGGACGCTTCGAGCTGGCCAACGGCGGCACCCTGTTCCTGGACGAGATCGGCGACATGAGTCCGAAACTCCAGGTCAAGATGTTGCGCGTGCTGCAAGAGAAGATCGTCGAACCGGTCGGCGCGGTCAAGCCGGTGCGTGTCGATGTGCGGGTTATCGCCGCCACCCACAAGGATCTCGAGAAAGAGGTCGCGGAAAAGCGGTTCCGCGAGGATCTTTTCTACCGTCTGAACGTGGTGCCCATCCACGTCCCGCCCCTGCGGGAACGCCATGGCGACATCGCGCTTCTGGTCAACCACTTCCTGGAGCGCTCCATCAAACTCCACGAACGCCCGCGCGTCAACGTGGAACGGGAGATCATGGAGATCTTTCAGCACTACCCCTGGCCAGGCAACGTGCGTGAGCTGGAAAACCTCATCGAACGTCTGACGATCCTCTCGGACGCGACCGTGCAGTACGATGACCTGCCACCCAAGATTCGTTCGTGCCAGCCCGCGTCCTCCAGCGCCGACGCCTTGGGGCGTGATCCGGACAAGGAGACCTTGCCCGTCGAACGACCCATGCTCGCACCCGCCTCCCTCCCTGAAACCGATGGGGACGCCGACCGCGATGGGGAGATCGACGGGGATGGGGATGGCGATCACGGCCTGGAGGCGGTTTCGCGCATGATCGCCTCCTCGACCCAGGATCTGAGCCAGAAGATTCTCGAGGGGCTCGACTTCAACGGCGCGGTGGCCTCGTTCGAAAATCAACTCATCCTCTCCGCCCTCGACAGCACCGGCTGGAACAAGAACAAGGCGGCCAAACTGCTCAATCTCAATCGCACCACCCTGGTGGAAAAGATCAAGAAAAAGGGGCTGGAGCGTCTTGAAATGACGGATCGCGCCGAGATGGCGGAACGGATGGAGGAGTGATGACCGTGGCCGGATCTCGCCTGCGTTCCGTTTGGGGAATCTTACAGGATGGGGGGAGAACCCCCTCGATCCCCGACCGTGCACCGCGCTTCGGGCATTCCACGGTCATGAGATGGCCGGCATGGATCGCCCTGTGCTGCGCCCTGGTGTTCGTCTGCCTTCCCGGCGAGGCGCGCGCCTTCTTCACCACCCTCAAATACAAAACCGAGGATCAAGGCAAACGGGAGATCCTCTCTTTCATGATCCCGCCGGGCGCGGCGCGTCCGTCGGTGCGCATGCTCGACGCGGTGACCATGCGGGTGATCGTGCCCGGCGTGCTCGCCCTGCCGGCCAGCGAACTCAAACTGGAACGCTCCCGCTGGATCAAGGAGTTCCGGATGAACGACGTGCCGCGCGGCGAGGAGATGGGGTTGCAACTCACCCTGGTCCTCAAGGACGCCAACGTCAACTTCCGCGACTCGGTGACCGAACGGGATCCGGGCGAAGGATCCCTCTATCAGCTCGAATTCGATCCCCCGGTTCCCCCCTCCACCACTGGACAGTCGCAACTGCTCGAAGGTCGGGTGTTGGCCGGTCGCGACGGTACCCTGCTGTTGATCAGCCACGCCGGCAACAGCCAGGTGGAGACCCATCTCGACCTGGGGGCCCATGTGGCCAAGCTCGAATGGCAGGGGGCCGGTTTAAGCCCGACCTGGCGCAACGTCTCCCCCGCCGGTCTGGCGGAAAAGGTCCATGCCTACGAGTTCAAGGGCAAGGTGGAGCTGGAGATCAATCTGCACGACTCCACCACCCATGTGAATTTCTTGAACGACCCGACAGCCGGGCTCTACATCGTCTCCATCCGCGCCCAGGATGGGATCGGTCGCCAGGATGAGGCGGAAAAGCTCCTCACCGAGCGTCGCAAGCAGGTGGCGGACAAGAAAATCATCCCCCTGCGCCGCGTGGCCACCTCCCCCTACGCGCCGCAACCAGACCAGAAGATCCGCCTGAACGAAAAGGAGATCGACGAATCCCACTACCTGGATGGGGCCAAGGGGGCGGAACGGGATCGTCAGTATCCCACCGCGCGCGGCTACATCGATCGGCTGTTCGAGCTGTTCCCCAAGACCAAGAACCGGGAGTTCCTCGATTTCTACAAGTTCGACCTGGCGCGCAAAATGGAGTGGAAATCCGGTTGGCTCCTGACCGAACTGACCACCCTGATCGCCCGCTATCCCAATACCGCCGAGTATCCGGATCTGCGTCTGACCCAGTTGGCGTTGCTCAACCGTTCGGGTCACTTCCAGGAGGCCTCGGCCATTCTCTGGGATCCCAACCTGCCCAAGGAGGATCATCGCACCTGGCTGGAGCGTGCCCACACCGTGATCGGACTGATCCAGTCGCGCATCAGTCCGGATGAGGCGGGGAGCCTGAAAGAGGGCGAAGCCTATCTGAAAAAGGTGATCGACATCACCCGCGACATGGGACCAGGCGCGGCGGAGGCCCATTTCCTGCTCGCCCAGTTGGCCAAGGTGGCAGGCAATCAGGATCAGGCGATCCGCATGCTCGATGCCATGACCCCGGAGCAGATGGCCTTCATTTCCAACAACCCGGAACAGCTCATGGAGACGGCGGACACCTACTACAAATTCCGCCGCTATCCGGACGCGGTGAAGTACTATGCCCAGGTCTTGAGCCACTACCCGACCCACGCCACCATCGGACCCTGGGCGCTGCTGCGCGCGGCGGAGTCCCATCGTCAGCTCGGTCATGCCGCGGATGCCACCCGTCTGTTCGAGCGGCTCAAAAAGAATCATCCAGAGTCCGATGCCACGGTCTGGGGGCGGATCTTCCTGATGCAGCTCGAGAAGAGTCGCGACATCCAGGAGAGTCTCGAGGAGCTGGACAAAATTCTCCACGCCTTGAACCTGCCCAAGGAGCAGGCCGAATCCTTCAAGGAGCGGGTGCGCCGCCTGCTGGTCGAGACCAATCGCCATTGGGATGTCAAAAAGACCCTCGATGAACTGGCTGCCCTGAAGAAGGACTATCCGAAGATCTCCCCCGAGGTGTGGGAGCGGATCCCGGCGTTGCAAACCAAGATGGAGCAGAACTTCAAGGATCGCATCACCCGTCTGGATACCCTGATCCTGGAGATCGCCCTGCCCGAGGCCCTCGCCGAGGCCTACCTGACCAAGGCCGAGATGCTCGGCGAGGCGGGACGTCACAAGGAGGTGCTCGAGACCCTTAACAAGCTCATGACCATCAGCTCGCGCGAGAGCATGGTGGCGCGGGCCAGGGAGATCAAACGGCTCTATCTGCTGGATGGGATGGCCAAGGCCCTGGAGAATGGTCGTCCGGAGTACGCGGCGATTCTCGCCGAGATCCATGGCGAGGATTGGCGCGACGATCCGGCCTTCCTCCCGGCCAAGATCCATCTGGCCGAGGCGCTGATGCGCATGGGATTGCACGAGGATGCCCTGAAACTCCTCGACGGTCTGCGCCACGATTCGGCTTCGGCCTTGACCAAGCTCGGCGCCGCCCTGTCGCGGGAGAGTCTGCTTGAACAGGGGATCGACCCCAAGGATTCCGGCAAGGGCAACAAGGAGCACACCTCGCGGGATGCGGCGCGGGTCCGGCTGGATGAGGCGGGACGCCTGGCGCACAAACAGGATTGGGAAGGGGTGTTGCTGCTGCTGGAAAACCTGCAAGAAAATCTGCTCACGCCTGGGGATCGGGTCGAACGGTGGCGAATTCTGGCCAAGGCCGAGGCCGGCCTGGAGCGTTTCCCGCAGGCGGTGCAGCACATGGAGGATCTGCTCTTCGGACGCCCGATGGGTGACGGGATGGATTACTACTGGTATGCCAGCATCCTCCACAAATGGAAGGGGGACGACAAGGCATTGCCAGCCTTCAAGCGGGTCTCCACCGAGGCGAGCAACAGGGAGATCCAGGCCTTGGCGCGGATCCGCGTGGGTGATATCCTGCAACGGCAAGGCAAGTTCAAGGAGGCCAAGGAGCTGTTTGCCAGCGTGCCGGCCCTCGCGCCCTCCACCCCCTGGTCGAAGATCTCGTCGGAGAACGCCTCGCAGTTGGGCATGGCCCTGGATGTACGACCTTGATCACGTCACGAATACGCCCATGACCTCTCCCACGCCACGTCGTGAAGCGCTGTTGATCGGCGGTCGCCAGGATCCGGAACGGACCCGGCTCGTGGCGCAACTCAACGCCGCCGGATTGGATACCACCCGGGTGTCGTGCGTCGCCGATGCCAAGGAACATCTCGCGCGCTCCCGCTTCAGTCTGGTGGTGGTCGCCATGGATGGGGGCGAGGATGCCCTGGAGCGGATTCGCGAATTGACCTTCCTGTTCCGGGGTCTGCCGGTGCTGGCCACGGCGATCCGTGGCAGCGTGAGCGAGGCGCGTGAGGTGATCGGCGCCGGCGCCGCCGACTATCTGCTCCTGCCGGTGGAGGATGAGAAGATCTCGAGTCTGGTGCGCACCTTCGCGGACCAGTACTTCGATCCGGAACTGGGTCGCGGACGCCGCTTCATCACCGCGGATAACGAAATGCGTCGTCTGTTGCACCAGGTGCGACGGGTGGCCCGTTCCATGGCCACGGTGCTCATTCAGGGCGAGAGCGGCACCGGCAAGGAGTTGATCGCCCGCTTCGTCCATCAGGTCTCGGATCGCAGTCATGGCCCCTTCATCGCCATCAACTGCGCGGCACTGCCTGAAAACCTCCTGGAGTCCGAACTCTTCGGACATGCCAAGGGGGCCTTCACCGGCGCCCTGGCCGATCGCAAGGGGAAATTCCAACAGGCCAACGGCGGCGCGATCTTCCTGGACGAGATCTCCGAGATGTCGTTAAACCTCCAGGCCAAACTGCTGCGCGTGCTCCAGGAGCGGGAGGTCGATCCGGTGGGCGGTCGCGCGCCGATTCCTCTGGATGTGCGCGTGCTCGCCTCCACCAACCGGGATCTGAAGGGGTGGGCCGAGTCGGGCCGTTTCCGGGAGGATCTCTACTACCGGTTGAACGTCTTTCCCGTCCGGCTTCCCACCCTGCGGCAACGCCTGAAGGATATTCCCCTGCTGGCCGAACATTTCCGGATCCGCTTCGTCGAGGAGCTGGGTCGTAACGCCATCCCCTTCTCGTCCGCCGCGCTGGCCGCGCTGAGTCGTTACGGCTGGCCGGGCAATGTGCGCGAGTTGGAGAACGTGATCCATCGGGCGTTGCTGGTGGCCGAGGGTGAGGAGATCCATCCGTGGGATCTGATGATCGACGTACCCCCCGCGCCACCCGGCGCACTCCCGGAGCCTGACGATCTCGGCGACGACGACGAGGCGGACGAGGAGTCCTACGTCCACGCGGATCTCCCCAGGCCGGAGCTGGAGAACAGCGATCAGATCCGTCTGCCGGTGGGCACCACCGTGCGGCAGATGGAGGAGTTCCTGATCCACCGCACCCTCGACGAGGTGAAGGGAAACCGGACCCGCGCGGCGGAGCTGTTGGGCATTTCCATACGGACCCTGCGCAACAAGCTGAACGAGTATGCGGCCCGCTGACCTCACGACTTCGACATGGCTCGAACGCGACCGGGGGTTGGAAACGGCTGGCGCGGGGGTTACCGCTCCACGCCGCTGGACGGAGAGATTGCGCGGTTGGGCCGGTGGATGGCGGATCGCCTTGTGGATGATCCCCCTGATGGTGTTGTGGGGCTGCTCGGAGAGCGTCAACGATCCGATCCTGTCGAATCTGATCGCCAAGGATGGGGTGCTCGAGACCCTGGAGCGGCTGATGCGCCCCAATCGGTACTGGAGCCGCAAGGTGGCCGAGTTGGAGGCCGAGGTCGAGACGCTGCGCAACCAGTTCCAGTCACGCACCGAATCCTATCATGCCGGCCTGCTGAATCGCCGCCATGCGGTGCGCCATGCGGTACGCGAAGCCAAGGATCGCCACGAGGAGACCCAGGAGGCCCGCATCGAGGCGATTCAGAAACACCGAAACGACTTGGCCCATTCCCGCGACGAGGCCAAGGAGGCCGGACGCACCCTGCGCGTCCAGATGGCCCTCCTGCGCAAGGCCCGCGAGCAGTTGGAACAGCATCGTTAGCGATCGTGACCCTTCCCCGTGACCCCTTGCGGTCACAGGTTACCGGATCCCCACCCCACCCGCCATCCCCGCCCCTACCCCGTCGCGCTTCCGCCTGGCCTGGACGTGAAGCGTTCGATCATCTCCAGCAACAGCTTCTTCTTGAGCGGCTTGGCCAGGTGGGCATCGCAGCCGGCCTCCAGGCACTGGGTGATATCCTCCTGCATGGCATGGGCGGTGAGGGCGACGATCGGCAGCCGTTCCGAACCCTGCTCCCGTTCCAGCCGTCGCCAGGCGCGGGTCGCGGAGTAGCCATCCATCACCGGCATGCGCACATCCATGAAAACCAGCTCGAAACGGTTACGCCGCAACGCCTCCAAAGCGAGCATGCCATTCTCGGCCATGTGCACCTCGATGGTGGACCCGGCCAGATAGGCCTCGACGAGCATGCGGTTCTCCTCGGAATCGTCCACCAACAGAATGCGTCGTCTGGATTGACCCTCCTCCGTCATGTTGTCGCGCACGGAGAGCAACCGCCCGCGCGCCTCGTCCAGCCCCAACGCCTGACGCACGGTGCGGATCAGATCCCCGCGGCGTACCGGCTTGAGCAGGTAGTGGCTCACGCCCAGGGTCTGGCACTTGTGCATCACCTGCTCGTGATAGGCGGAGTTGAGCATCAGGATCGGCAGCACCGCGTGATTGGCGGCCCGCCAGCACTCCGCCATCCGCGGACCATCCAGGTTGGGCATGTTCACATCCAACAGCACCAGCCGATAGGGTTGCCCGCTGGCCAGGGCTTCCTCCAGCATGCGCAGCGCTTCGAACCCATCCACCGCCTCATCCACCTCGGCGTGCAACGCCTCCAGATACTCCCGGAACACCAACCGGTTTGACTCGTGATCGTCCACCACCAGGATGCGCACCCCGCGCAACTCCGGCAAGGGTGGTTCGAGGAGCGCGGTCCCGGCCTGGAAGGGGATGGTGCAGGAGAAGGTCGTGCCGTGGCCGGAACGACTCTCCACCTCGATTCCGCCGCCCATCTTCTCCACAAGCTGCTTGACGATCGCCAATCCCAGACCCGTCCCCCCGAAACGTCGGGTGATGGAGGTATCGGCCTGGACAAAATTGTCAAAAATATGCGCCAGACGATCCTTCGGGATGCCGATGCCGGTATCGATCACCCGGAAGGTGATCCAAACCCGCTGGTCGACCTGGCCGCTCCCCTCGGGCGGCGGCACCAGCAGCGCCTCGAGCTGAATGGAGCCCCGTTCGGTGAACTTGACGGCGTTGCTCAGGAGATTGAGAAAGATCTGGCGCAAACGGGTGGGATCGCCGGAGAGCCACTCCGGAACTTCCGGATGAATATGTTCAACCAGATGCAACCCCTTGGCATTGACCCGTGGCGCCAGGATGTCGCACACCACGTTCATCTCCTCGGCCAACTCGAAGGGGATGTTCTCCAGGGTGAGTTTTCCGGCCTCGATCTTGGCCAGATCCAGGACATCGTTGATGATCCCCAGCAGATTCTCCCCGGCGGAACGGAACACCTGCACGAACTTGCGTTGACCGGGTTGCAGTTCGCTCTCCCACAACAGATCGGCCATGCCGAGAATGGCGTTCATCGGCGTGCGGATTTCATGGCTCATGTTGGCCAGAAAGTCGCTCTTGGCCAGGTTGGCGGCCTCGGCGGCATTCTTGGCGTGCCGCAACTCCTCCTCCATGTGCTTGCGTTCGGTGATATCCCGATTGCTGGCCCGCCGTCCGAGAAACTCCCCAGCCGCTCCGAACACCGGACGACACCCATGGCCGATCCAGCGGATCGCCCCATCCGGGCGGATGATCCGATAATCGATGGTGCCCTCCTCCGGGCTGTCGATTCTGGCGTCATGGGCATCCATCTTCTCCTGATCCTCGGGATGGATGATGGATCGCAACAACGACGGTTCCGCCATGAACCGCGCGGCGGAATATCCGGTCATGGTCTCGCAGGAGGGGGAGATGAAGATGATGCGGTGATCGGGATCGACCCAATACTCCCAGTCGTAGGTGAAATCCAGCACCGTGCGGAACATCCGTTCGCTCAGGCGCAGACGCTCCTCGGCCTGCTTGCGTTCGGTGATCTCCCGCCAGGCCACCAACAACGCCTGACGGTCCTCCAATTGAATCAGGGAGATGGTCACCTCCGCCCAGAAATCCCCCCCATCCAGCCTTCGGTGCACCCACTCGAAGCGGTGTTCCCCCCGCTGCAAGCACTCGCGAATCACCTGGGCGGCGGCCTCCCGGGAGGTCCGTCCATCCGGTTGGCATGCGGGGGAGAGCTGATCCGGTCTCATTCCGAGAATCTGCTCGCACGTACCGCGCAGCATCCGTTCGGCGGCCCCGTTGCAATCGGAAATCACCCCGCCATCCAGCTCCATGATCAGATAGGCATCCGGAGAGCTGTCGAAGAGCCGTTGATACCGTTTTTTGGCCAGTTGCAACGCCTGCTCCTGTTCGAGCAACGCTTGCTCATTGGCGAGCCGTTCGGTCACGTCGGTGCAGGAGCCGATGAAGCCGGCAAAATTCCCCCGTTCATCGTAACGGGGTGCGCCATTGTCCATCAACCAGCGCCACGCGCCATCGTGACGCCGCAGCCGGTAGAGCATGGCAAAGGGTTCGTGACGTTCGAAATGGGCGGTGTAGATCTCCATGCAGCGCGCCAGGTCATCCGGATGGACCCCTTGCGCCCACCCGTTGCCGCGCTCCTGTTCCAGGGTGTGCCCGGTGAACTCCAGCCAGCGCTGATTGAACCACTCGCAACCCATGTCCAGGCCCGACACCCAGATCAGGACCGGCGCGGAGTTGGCCACAGCCCGGAAACGGGCCTCGCTCTCCTCGAGCCGGGAGCGCAGTTGCCGGATGGCGGTGATGTTCTCGATGGCCGCGACCATGAAATCGGGTTCGCCAGCCACGCCTGGGATCAGGCTGACGGTCAACCGTCCCCACACCTCACCCCCATCCTGGGTCCGGTAGCGTTTCTCCATCTGGAAGGAGGGGATGCGATGGTCGCGCAACTGCTCGACGAACTCGACGTTGACGCGCATATCCTCGGGATGGGTGATCTCGGCGATGGGAATGCCGCGCAACGCCTCGGGTGTGGGATATCCGAGCATGTCGGCAAAGGCCCGGTTGGCCTCCAGGATGCGCTGCTCCCTGGGATCGGCCCGCACCATGCCGATGCCGACGTGATCGACCATGGCGCGGAATTTGGCCTCGCTGACCCGCAGCGTCTCGCTGGCTCGTTGCTGTTCGGCCAACCGCCGCTGGACCGACCGGTAGTAGAGCAGCAGCAATCCGAGCATCGCCACCTGGAAGAAGCCGTGATCGGTCACGATATGCCCAATGGCGACGGCCTCGTGTTCCCGGTAGGTTCGCAACGGCAGGCGCACGCCGATCCCCCCGCGCACATCCCCCACCTGATAGCCCTGCTGGCCATGGCACTTCAGGCACCCCTGCTGGGTGATCATCGGTCGCATCAGGCGCAACGTGGCCTCCAACCCCTCGCCCAGGATCGCCACGATTTCATTCTCCCCCTGCTCGAAGGCTTGCAAGGCCTGGGACTCCCAGGGATCGGGCCCGTTATCCGGATTGAGGGGCTTGTCGGAGACGATCCGGCCCTGGACGCCATACAGATCGCTGTATTCGCCCATCAACTGGCGCAGCATGTAGGCCGGATTCATCAGGGTGAGCCGACGACCGGAGGGGGTGACGATATCCCGTTCCGGGATGTGGGCCAGATGGGGATTGGGTGGGGTGCGTTCGTCCGCGACAACGTAGACGCCGCCATGGCGGGTGGCCCACTGACGCAGGGCCAGATCCTTGGAGAAGTGGGCGCGGGCGGTGTTGATGGCCAGCTCCAGACTTTGCCGGCGCACCTCCTGGATCGCGGAATGGAGGGAATAGGCCGTGCCCATGGACAAAAACAGGGCCAGCACCAACACCCAGGAGGCAAGGCCCCCCCGCAGGCGCTCCAACAGTCCCGATTGAATGATCCGCGCGATGGGAGGGATCATGCCACGCTCTCCGCCTGAACAGTCGATGTCACGCTTGAGTCAAGTCTGGAGGGGGCTGGATGGTCTCTCCCCTCACGCCACCCCTCGACACGCTTCCTACAACGACCACCTAAACAGTTTGCCTTGAATCTACATAATTTGCAAGATCGATCTCATGATTCTGCATCGATCTTGACGCTGTTAAGTAAAATTTGCATGATTTTCACTCTTGCCACGGCCACCAACCCACGTTGAATCCGAACCCCCCGCGAAGAAACCTTCCGAAAAAGGTGAAAAATATGAAAAAAGAGAAAACCATCCTTGTCCACCCCCCCACATTCATCCCACGCCTCACCCATGCCACAACAGATGCTGCCCACCTCCCAGGGCCAGACTGCCGATCAAGGCCTCACGCAACCAGGCGCGCCCGCGGGTGATCGCCTCTTCCAGCCCCAGCCCCTGAGCCAGACCGGTGGCGATCGCG